>NZ_CP196809.1:2400000-2703348 GCF_051912545.1 Nocardioides sp. N13(2025)
CGCGGCGTAGAGGTCGTCCAGGTGCTGGAGACCGATCGGTTCGAGCCGGACGCCCCGGCCCTCGAGCAGCACCGGCCCGGGCGCGGCTGCGGGCGTCCAGTCCACGGGGCGACCGATCCGCTGCCCGTGGTCGTTGGTGTCCCGGGTGCGGGTCGCCGAGAGCCGCACCCCCACCGGCCGGCTCATCGCAGCGCCTCCGCGACCGCGGCGATGCCGCGCTCGACCTCGTCGAACGACGTCGACAGAGGTGACAGGCCGATCCGCAGGCCGCCGGGGTCGCGGTAGTCGGGGATCACGTCGCGCTCCCAGAGCCGGGCGGTGACCTCGCGCATCCGGTCGTGGTGGAGCGTGACGTGGCCGCCGCGCTGGGCCGGGTCGCGCGGCGAGGCCAGGGTGACCTCGGGCAGGGTCGCGTCGGCGAGCTCGACGGCGTACGACGTCAGGGCGATCGACTTGGCGCGGATGGCCTCGATGCCGGCCTCCTCGACCAGCTCGAGCATGCTCTGCATCGCGACCATCCCGAGGATCGGCGGGGTGCCGGAGATGAAGCGGCGGATGCCGGCGGCGGGCGTGTAGCCGGGGCCCATGAGGAACGGGTCGGCGTGACCCATCCAGCCCTGGATCGGCTGGGTGAGCTCGCCCTGGAGGCGGGCGTTGACGTAGCCGAAGGCGGGCGAGCCGGGGCCGCCGTTGAGGTACTTGTAGGTGCAGCCGACAGCGAGGTCGGCGTCCCACGCGTCGAGGTCGACCGGGACCGCGCCCGCGGAGTGGCAGAGGTCCCAGAGCACGAGCGCGCCGGCATCGTGGGCGATGCGGGTCAGCTCGGGGGCGTCGGCGAGCCAGGCCGAGCGGTACGCCACGTGGTTGAGGACTACCAGCGCAGTGCGCTCGCCGACCGCCGCGCGCAGCTGGTCGGCGGTGACGCCCTCGGAGGTGTCGACCTCGATCCAGCGCAGGGTCAGCCCGCGCTCGGCGGCGATGCCCTCGGCGACGTACCTGTCGGTCGGGAAGTTGTCGGTGTCGATGACGATCTCGCTGCGACCGGGGTCGGTGCGCGCGGCGTGGTCGACCGCGGCGCGCATCAGCTTGTAGAGCCACACGGTCGTCGAGTCGCCGACCGCGGTCTGGCCGGGGGCGGCGCCGAGGCAGATCCGGGCAAGGTCGTCGCCCAGGGTCGTCGGGAGGTCCATCCACTGCTCGTCCCAGCCGCGGATGAGGCGCCCGCCCCAGTCCTGCTGGACGAACGCGGTGAGGCGGTCCGCGGCGGCGGCGACGGGCCGGCCGAGGGAGTTGCCGTCGAAGTAGACGAGGTCGGTCTCCGCGCCGACGAACCGGTCGCGGAAGCGGGCCAGGGGGTCGGCGGCGTCGAGCTCTGCTGATGTGCGGATCACGAGCGCAACCTATCCGTCAGTAGCAGACGGCTCCGTGGGCGGCGGACTGCACGACCTTGCGGTACTTGCCGAGCACGCCGCGGGTGTACTTCGGCGGCAGCGGCTCCCAGCCCTCGGCCCGGCGGGCCAGCTCGGCCTCGTCGACGTGCAGGTCGAGGGTCATGTTGGCCACGTCGAGGGTGATCTGGTCGCCGTCCTGGAGGAAGGCGATCGGACCGCCGTCGCTCGCCTCGGGCGCGATGTGGCCGACGCAGAGACCGGTCGTGCCGCCGGAGAAGCGGCCGTCGGTGATGAGCAGGACGTCCTTGCCGAGCCCGGCGCCCTTGATCGCGCCCGTGATGGCCAGCATCTCGCGCATGCCGGGGCCGCCCTTGGGGCCCTCGTAGCGGATGACGACCACGTCGCCGGCTGTGATCGCGCCCTCGGCGAGCGCGTCCAGCGCCTTGCGCTCGCCGTCGAAGACGCGGGCGGTGCCGGTGAAGGTCGAGTCGTCGAAGCCGGCGCTCTTGACCACGGCGCCCTCGGGGGCCAGCGAGCCCTTGAGGATGGTGAGGCCGCCAGTGGCGTGGATCGGCCGGTCGAGCTGGCGCAGGATCTCCCCGTCGAGCGGCTTCGGGTCGAGGTCGGCGAGGTTCTCGGCCATGGTCTTGCCCGTGCAGGTGAGCACGTCGCCGTGCAGGTGGCCGGCGTCGAGGAGTGCCCGCAGCAGGACGGGGATGCCGCCCACGCGGTCGAAGTCGGTCCACACGAAGCGGCCGAACGGCTTCATGTCGGCCAGGTGCGGGACCTTCTTCCCGATGCGGGTGAAGTCGTCGAGGGTCAGGTCGACCTCGGCCTCACGGGCGATCGCGAGCAGGTGGAGCACGGCGTTGGTGGAACCGCCGAGCGCCATCGCCATCGCGATGGCGTTCTCGAAGGCGGGGCGGGTCATGATCTGGCGGGCGGTGATGCCCCGGCGCAGCATCTCGACCACGGCCTCGCCGGACTTGTGCGCGAAGCCGTCGCGGCGGCGGTCGACCGCCGGCGGGCTCGAGCTCCCGGGGAGGCTCATGCCGAGCGCCTCGGCGACGCTGGCCATCGTGTTCGCGGTGTACGCCCCACCGCAGGCACCCTCGCCGGGACAGATCGCCCGCTCGATCTCGTCGACCTTCTCGCGCGAGATCTTGCCGGCCAGGCAGGCGCCGACCGCCTCGAACGCGTCGATGATCGTGACGTCCTTGCCGTCGACCTGGCCGGGCATGATCGTGCCGGCGTAGAGGAAGACGCTGGCGAGGTCGAGCCGCGCCGCCGCCATCAGCATGCCGGGCAGCGACTTGTCGCAGCCGGCCAGCAGCACGGAGCCGTCGAGCCGCTCCGCCATCATCACCGTCTCGACCGAGTCGGCGATGACCTCGCGGCTGACCAGCGAGAAGTGCATGCCCTCGTGGCCCATCGAGATGCCGTCGGAGACGGAGATGGTGCCGAACTCCAGCGGGAACCCGCCGCCCGCGTGCACGCCGTTCTTCACAGCCTTGGCCAGCCGGTCGAGCGACAGGTTGCAGGGCGTGATCTCGTTCCAGCTGGACGCGACGCCGATCTGCGGCTTCTCCCAGTCGTCGTCGCCCATGCCCACCGCGCGCAGCATGCCTCGCGCGGCGGCCTTCTCGAGGCCGTCGGTGACGTCGCGGCTCCGGGGCTTGATGTCGGGGGCGTCGGCTGAGGGGGTCATGTCGTCAGGTTAGTGCGCGCCTCCCCGGGCGACGCGCCGCGTCTCACCCGGCCTCACGCCGCCCGCCGCTCCTCCTGGGCCTGGGCCTCAGCCGCGCACTGCTCGAGCGAGGGATGGTCGTCGGGGGCACCCCAGATGTCACGCTCGATCTCGCGGACCCAGCGACGGCGGCGGTAGCCGACCATCGGCTCGCGCTGCTCCCGCGACCGGCGTTGCCATCGGTAGAACTCGACCATCGTCGAGTGCACGTCGCGCGGCACCCACCATCCGTGCACCCGGAGA
The DNA here is from genome assembly GCF_051912545.1 of Nocardioides sp. N13(2025). GTDB lineage: Bacteria > Actinomycetota > Actinomycetes > Propionibacteriales > Nocardioidaceae > Nocardioides. The sequence goes on from NZ_CP196809.1 coordinate 2,403,382, forward strand.
TCCACGTGCGCGGGGAACCTGCTGCCGTTGACCCGTCGCGCGCCGTCGTCGCGCATCGGCCCGACCTCCTGGTCGTCCTCGTCGTGGATGGTCACCGTCAGCCGGGCCCGACGGAGCAGGTCCGCCATGACGCTCGCTCGCGGACTCGTCCGCCCGGTCTCCCACCGCGCCACCACGGACTGCGAAACGCCGATCAGTGCTGCCAACCCTCGCTGGGAGACGTCGAGGATCCGCCGCACCCGGCGCACCATCCCCGGGATCCCGCCGTCGAACGGACCCATCCAGAACCAGTCCCACTCGTCCTGGGTCCACTCGTCCTTGCTCTGCAGCCACCTCGACCTCGTGGTGAGTGTCGTACTGCCCATGTCGTGCCTCCGGTCTCGTGCGGATGTCGTACCTCCATCCCAGAGACCGCCACCGACGCCGAGCCCGCGCCGTCCACAGGGTCGGTGTCACGGCGCCTCTGCTCGCCGGCTGTGGACGCTTCGTGGCATCAGCTGGCCCGCCATGTCCGGGCAGGCATCCACCGGCCCCGCCCCTCGCTCGTGAGTCGCTCAGAGACTCACGGGCAAGTGCGGCGAGTCAGGCGCGCTCGGCCTCCTGCTTGAGCGCGGCCAGCCCCTGCTCGAAGTCCGCACCGATCGACTTGTCGAAGTACAGCTTGCCCATCAGGGCCATGATCGGGCTGCGACGACCGGTGATGGTCCAGGTGACGTCGGTCGCGTCGCCGTCGGGCGCCAGGGCGAAGCTCATCACGTTGGTCGCCTTGAACGGCTTGAGGAACTCGAGGTCGGCGACGAGGGAGGTCGGCGTGGAGCCGGTGATCCGCATCTCGCCGGCGCCCGCCTTCTTGTTGCCGGACCAGTGGTACGTCGCCCCCACGCCGCGGTCAGGGCCGGTGTACTCACGGTGGAGGTCGGGGTCGAGACCCTCCCAGGGGGACCACTTCTGCCACTCGCGGAAGTCGTCGACGAGGGCGTGGACGCGGGCAGGATCCGCCTGGATCCGGGTGCTGCGGGAGAGCGCGAAGTCGGCCATGGCGCTCAGTCGATCTTCGCCGCGCGTACGACGAGGACGTCCGGCAGGTCCTTGTGGATCTCCTGCCACGACTCCCCCTCGTCGGGCGAGGCCCACACGCCGCCGTTGCGGCCGCCGAAGTAGAGGCCGATCGGGTCGTGGTCGTCGGCGCACATGCCGTCGCGCATCACCGCGGTGAAGTAGCCGTCGGGCAGCGCACCCTCCCCCAGCGGCTCCCACGACGCGCCCGCGTCGGCCGTGCAGTAGACGCGCGCCTTGCCGTCCACGGGCCAGCGGGCCTCGGCCCCGGTGATGGGGAAGTTGTACGCCGTGTCGGCTCGGTGCGGGTGGGCCACCATCGCGAAGCCGAACTCGGTCGGCAGGCCGGGCGCGATGTCCTGCCACGAGGAGCCGCCGTCGTCGGAGCGGTAGACGCCGCCGTGGTTCTGGAGGTAGAGCCGTTCGGGGTTCACAGAATCGCGGGCGACCTTGTGCACGCACTGCCCGAACTCGGGGTAGTTGCGCTCGCCGGGGAAGAACTCCGCCTTCACGCCGGTGTTCGACGGCTCCCAGGAGTCGCCGCCGTCGGAGGTGACGTAGACGCCGCCGGTCGACAGCGCGACGAGCACCCGTGCGGGGTCCTGGGGGTGGGGCAGGATCGTGTGGAACGCCTGGCCGCCGAAGCCTGCGTTCCACTCCGCGCGGTGCGGGTGGTCCCACAACGACCGCACGAGCGAGAAGGTCTCGCCACGGTCGGTCGAGCGGAAGACGGCCCCGGGCTCGGTGCCGGCCCACACCACGTCGTCGCTGCCGTCCTCGGAGAGCCCGGGCTGCAGCTGCCACACACGGGCCAGCGCGGCGCCGGTGTCCTCGGGGAAGCGGGCGGCGCCGTTGGGCGTCTCGTCCCAGCTGGCGCCGAGGTCGTCCGAGCGCCAGACCTGCGGGCCGAGCCAGCTCGAGGAGGCGCCGGCGAGCAGACGGGGAACATCCCCGCGGGTGTCGATCATGGCCGAGTACACCTCTTCCATCGGGAAGTGCGGTCCGGTCCACTCCCAGGAGGTCCGGGCCTCGTCGGACGTCCCGAGCCACAGGCCCTTGCGGGTACCGACCATCAACAGCGTGCGTGACATGGGAGCTCCTTGCTTGCCAGGCGGGTCATTGCATCGTGCGCGTGCGGAAGATCTTCAACGACAGCGGCGCCAGCACCGCCGTGATGGCGACGGTCCACATCACCGTGAAGAGGACGGGGTGCTGCATCGGCAGGTGGGCGTCGGCGGGCGCGGGGCCGGTGTTGCCCCAGAGCTCCCGGACGGCCTGCACGAGCGCCGAGATCGGGTTCCACTCGGCGATGGCGCGGAGCACCGTGCCCATCGCCTCGGACGGCGCGAACGCGTTGGAGAGGAAGGTCAGCGGGAACATCGTGGTGAACATGACGCCGTTGACGGCCTCGACCGAGCGCATCGCGGAGCCGACGAGGATGCCGACCCAGATCATCGCGAAGCCCCACAGCAGCAGCAGGCCGTAGGCCGCGAGCGCCTCGAGCACGGACCCGCGGATCCGCCAGCCCACGATGAGTCCGGTCAGCGACATCACGACGATGCCGATGAAGGAGTGGGTGAGGCTGGACATCGAACGACCCACGAGGATCGCCGCGGGGTTGATCGGCAGCGACCGGAACCGGTCCACGATGCCCTTGTCGATGTCGGCGGTGAGGCCCACGGCGACGATGAACGACGCGAAGGCGATCGTCTGCCCCATGATCCCGCCGAGCAGCCACTCGCGGTAGCCGGCCGGCGCCGCCACCGCGATCGCGCCACCGAAGACGTAGGCGAACAGCAGCACGAACATCACCGGTTGGATGGTGACGTCGAGCAGCATCTCCGGCATCCGCTTGATGTGGATCAGGTTGCGCCGGAAGATCGTCACGGACTGGTGCCACAGCGAGGTGTGGCGGATCTCGGGACGCTCGATGGCGCCGTACGGCGTGTGGCTCACGCGCGGACCTCCTCGGTGTCGGCCTGGTCGGGCTCTCCAGACGGGTGGCGAGACGGGTCCGCCTCCTCGGCCCGGTGGCCGGTCAGGTTGAGGAACACGTCGTCGAGGCTCGGCCGCTGCAGGCCGAGGTCGTCGATCTCGATGCCGCTGCCGTCGAAGAGCGCGACGACCCGGGTGACGTCGGAGAGGCCCTCCGCCGGCGCGGTGATCCGGCGGGCCGACTCCTCGACATGGACCTCGAGGCCGGCGCTCCGCACCCGCTCGACAGCGGCGGCGAGGTCGTCGGCGCGGGACACCGTGACGACGAGCGACGCCCTGCCGGAAGCGTCCTTGAGCTGCAGCGGCGTGCCCTGCGCGATCACCCTTCCGTGGTCGATCACGACGATGTCGTCGGCGAGCTGGTCGGCCTCCTCCAGGTACTGCGTGGTGAGCAGCAGCGTCGTGCCGTCGTTGACCAGGTCGCGCAGGACGTCCCACAGCTCGACCCGGCTGCGGGGGTCGAGGCCGGTGGTCGGCTCGTCGAGGAAGAGGACCGGCGGAGTGGCGACGAGGCTGACCGCCAGGTCGAGCCGGCGCCGCATGCCCCCGGAGTAGGTCTTGACCACCCGGTCGGCCGCGCCGCTCAACGAGAACCGCTCCAGCAGCTCCTCGCCGATGCGGTCGATGGTGCGCCGGTCGAGGCCGTAGAGGCTGCCGACCAGCCAGAGGTTCTCCCGGCCGGTGAGCAGCTCGTCGACGGTGGCCGACTGCCCCGTCAGCCCCATCGAGCGGCGTACGGCGGCCGGCTCCTCCAGCACGTCGTGCCCGGCGACCCGGGCCGTGCCGCGCGTGGGACGGGTGAGCGTGGTCATCATCCGGACCGTCGTGGTCTTGCCGGCGCCGTTGGGCCCCAGCAGTCCGAGCACCGACCCCCTCGGCACCGCGAAGCTGACGTCGTCCACCGCCAGCGTGTCGCCGAACTCCTTGACCAGCCCGTCCGCTTCGATCGCGTGCTCGCGTCCCACCCCGTGCCGTCCCTCCGTGACTATTCCGATTAGGAACACTACTCTGCCAGTGAGATGAGTCAAGACATTCCGGTGACCGGTTACGCGATCCTCGGCCTCCTCACCTTCGGCGACGAGCTGACGGGGTACGAGGTCAAGCAGCGCGCCGACTTCACGCTCCGCTTCTACTGGGTCGCGCCCGCGATGAGCCAGATCTACACCGAGCTGCGGCGGCTCACCGAGCACGGGCTCGTCACGGCCGACGCCCGGACCGACGGCGGTCGCGAGGTCACGACGTACGCCATCACCGCGGCCGGCCAGGCGGCGCTGCGGGAGTGGATGGACACCACGCCCGCCGGCTTCCCCGTGCTGAAGCACACCGTGCTGCTCCGGCTGCTGGTCGGCCACGTCACCGAGCCGGAGCAGACCCGCCGGATGCTGCACGACTACGTCGCCGAGCTCGACCAGGCCCTCGCCGACCTGGCCGGCGTGCGCGAGGCCCTGCGCGGCTCCGACCGACCGGGCGAGCCGTTCCGCTTCCCCGCTCTCGTCGCGGACTGGGGCCTGGACTACTTCGCCGCGGAGACCCGGCACGCGCGGCGGGCGCTCGCGAGCCTCGACGAGACCGGCCCCGGCGACGACAGCGGCACTGCATAGGCTTGGCGGGTGACCCCCCGACCGAGCCGCACCCTGCTCGGCCCCGTGGGCCTCGTGCTCATCGGCATCCTCTCGGTCCAGCTGGGCGCGGCCATCGCCAAGGGCCTGTTCGTCGAGATCTCCCCGACCGCGATGGTGTGGCTGCGCCTGGTCACCAGCGCCCTCGTCCTGGCCGCCGTCGCGCGGCCGCGGTTCGCCGGTCGCAGCCGCCACGACTGGCTCGTGGTGCTGGGCTTCGGCGCCAGCCTCGCCACGATGAACTGGGCGATCTACCAGTCCTTCTCCCGCATCCCGCTGGGGATCGCGGTCACGATCGAGTTCATCGGTCCGCTCACGCTGGCGGTGCTCGGCTCGCGCCACGCGCGCGACGTCCTGTGGGTGCTCCTCGCCGGCGCCGGGGTCGTCCTGCTCGGCTTCGAGCGCACGGGGCTCGACGTCCTCGGGGTGGCGTACGCCCTGCTCGCCGGCGCCGCGTGGGCGGCGTACATCCTGCTCAGCGCCAGCACCGGCCGCCGCTGGGCGGGCTTCGACGGGCTCGCGGTCGCCAGCATCATCGCGGCGACGGCCATGACCCTCCCGGCACTCCTCAGCGCCGGGTCACACCTCTGGGACGGCCGCATCCTGCTCATCGGCGCGCTGGTGGGGCTGCTGAGCTCGGTCATCCCGTACAGCTGCGAGCTGGTCGCGCTGCGCAGCCTGCGCCCCGCGGTGTTCGGGATCCTGATGAGCCTGGAGCCCGCCGCCGCCGCCCTGGCCGCCATCGTCGTCCTGCGCGAGCACCTCTCGCCGGTCCAGTGGATCGCCATCGCCTGCGTCGTCGCTGCCTCGATCGGGGCGACCCGCTCCGGCGCGGCCCCGGGCGAGCATCCGTCGGAGCATTCGGCGGCACCCGGCACACTGGCGACATGACGGGGACAGGGACACGATGAGATCCCGGCTGGCGCTCACCTCGCTGGCCCTCACGCTGGGCGCCGCGACCGGCTGCGCCAGCGACACGGCCGAGCCGATCCCGCGTACGACGCAGCCGACCGACCTGCCCAGCCAGCCCACGCCGAGCGACGACCCCGGCGACGACCCGGGCGGCGCGCCGCAGGTGGTCGACACGCTGGTCGACCGGCTCGAGGTCCCGTGGGGCGTCGACTTCCTCCCCGACGGCGCCGCCGTCATCACCGAGCGGATGAGCGGACGGGTCCTGCGGGTGACGGCGGACGGCGAGCAGGACAGCCTCGGCAGCATCGCGGGCGCGGTGCCCGAGGGTGAGGCCGGGCTCCTCGGCGTCGCGGTGTCGCCGACGTTCCACGACGACCGCACGCTCTTCTTCTACGTGACCACCGGCTCCGACAACCGGGTGCTCCGCGCCCAGCTCGACGACGACCTCGAGCTGGGCGACCCGGAGGTGGTGCTCGACGGCATCCCGAACGGCTTCATCCACGACGGGGGCCGGATCGCGTTCGGTCCCGACGGCTACCTCTACGTCAGCACGGGCGAGACCGGCGACCCGGAGCTGGCCCAGGACCCCGACAGCCTCGCCGGCAAGATCCTGCGGATCACCGCCGACGGCGCGCCCGCGCCCGGCAACCCCGACCCCGGGTCGCCCGTCTGGTCGCTGGGCCACCGCAACGTCCAGGGCCTCGCCTGGGACGACCGGGGCCGGCTCTGGGGCTCCGAGTTCGGCGACTCCACGTGGGACGAGCTCAACCTCATCGAGAAGGGCGGCAACTACGGCTGGCCGCAGGTCGAGGGCACGGGCGGCGGTCCGGACTTCATCGACCCCCAGCTGGTCTGGCCGGTCGAGGACGCCTCCCCCAGCGGCCTGGCCTTCGCCGACGGCCGCCTCTGGATGGCCGCGCTCCGCGGCCGTCGGCTCTGGCGCATCGACGTCTCCCCGGCCGGCCGGGCCTCGGAGCCGAAGGCCTTCTTCACCGAGGACCACGGGCGCCTGCGCACCGTGGCCGCGGCCCCCGACGGCCTGCTCTGGCTGACCACGTCCAACCGCGACGGCCGCGGCGACCCGGCCCCGGACGACGACCGGGTCCTGCTCATCGAGCCCTGACGCTCATCCAGCCCTGACGACGGCGCGACGCGCGGCACGGCGCAGCGTGGTGAGGATCGCCGGCCCCAGGACGGCGATCGCGACCGCGGTGGTGATCGCGCGACCGGTGTCCCAGCCCCCGGTCGAGGTGAGCAGCGTGTAGACGAGGAACCGGTGCGCGTTCTCCATCACGGGCGCCCCCGCGACGTACGCCAGCGAGCCCTCGTGGCCGGGCACCACGATCCCGAGCGTGAAGGGCCAGTAGCTGAGGTTCATCAGCAGGCCGTAGAGGTAGGCCGCGACGACCGCGTAGGCGCAGAGCATCACGATCTCCGCGCGCCCGCCGACCCGGCGGGGCAGGAATCCCGCCCCCATCCCGACCCACGCCGCGCAGATCATCTGGAACGGCAGCCACGGGCCGACGCCGGCGGTGAGCAGCGCGGACGCGAAGAGCGACGTGCACCCCAGCGCGAAGCCGAAGGCGGCGCCGAACACCCGCCCGCCCAGCACGAGCAGGAAGAACACCAGCTCGATGCCGGCCGTGCCCGCGCCGAGGCCGCGCATGACCGCGTTGATCGCCGACAGCACCCCGAGCACGGCCAGGACGCGCGAGTCCATGCCGCCCTCCCCCATCTCCGCGAGCACCACCACCATCACGAGCGGCAGCAGGGCGAGGAAGATGAAGGGCGGCTCCACCCGCTGGCCGGGTTGCGCGTTCAGCAGCAGCGGCCAGCACAGCATCATCAGGCCGGCCAGGGAGGCGAGTGCCAGCACCGCGGCGGTGCGCGGCCCGATCGGGAGGGCGACCGCGGCCCGGGACTCGACGCGCTCGAGGGTGCTCATCCGCGCACCGCCTTCGCCAGGGCTGCCGCGACTTCCTCGACGACCAGCCAGGGAGCGCCGAGCACCTTGGTGACCTGCGGCGCGAAGGACGGCGACTCGGCCAGCACGCGCTGCGGCGACCCGCTGGAGACGACCTCGCCCTCGGCCACCACGACCACCTCGTCGGCGACGTGGGCCGCGAACTCCACGTCGTGCGTGGCGAGCAGGACCGCGCGGCCGTCGGCAGCGAGGTCGGCGACGATGCGGGCGAGCTCGGACTTGCCGGCGTAGTCGAGCCCGCGGGTGGGCTCGTCGAGCAGCACGACCGGGGGGCGGGCGGTCAGCACGATCGACAGGGCGAGGGCGAGGCGCTGGCCCTCGGACAGGTCGCGGGGGTGGCTGGTCGCGTCGATGCCGGGGGCGAGCCGGTCGAGCAGCCCACGGCAGGTCCCACCGGGGGCGTCCGCGCCGGCGTCGGCCGCGGCGCACTCCTCGGCGACCGTCTCGAGGTAGAGCAGGTCGGCGGCGGTCTGCGGCACCAGCCCGACGTGCGTACGCCGCTGCGCCGGGGCCAGCGTGGCCGGGTCGTCGCCGCGGACCTTCAGCGTGCCCGAGCGTCGCTTGCCCGTGCCCTGGAGCGCCCAGATCAGGCTCGACTTGCCCGACCCGTTGCGGCCCATGAGCACCGTCACCCGGCCCTCGGCGAGGGTCAGGTCGACGTCGCGGACGGCGACCTGGGTGCCGTGGACGACCGTGATGCCGCGTGCGGCCAGCACCGGCTCGGCCTCTCGCGGCGCGGTCGGCTCCGGTGCCGACAGGGTCGGCAACGAGCGAGCCTGGCGGCGGGCATCGCGGACGGTGAGGGGCAGCGGGTCCCAGCCGGCGAGCCGTCCGAGCTGCACGAGGGGCGGTGCGACCGGGGAGTCGGTGAGGACCACACGGGGGTCGTCGACCCGGATCCCGCCGTCGCCGGTGACCAGGCAGATCCGGTCCGCGAAGGGCACGACCCGCTCGAGGCGGTGCTCGGCGAGCAGCACCGTCAGGCCGAGGTCGTGGACCAGGCGGGTGATCGTGGCGAGGACGTCCTCGGCGGCGGTCGGGTCGAGGGCGGAGGTGGGCTCGTCCAGCACGAGCACCCGCGGGTGCGTGGTGAGGACGGAGCCGATGGCGACCCGCTGCTGCTGACCGCCGGACAGGGTGCGCAGGTCGCGCGAGCGCAGGTCGGCGATGCCGAGCAGGTCGAGGGTCTCCTCGACCCGGCGGCGCATCGTGCCGGGCTCGATCCCGAGCTGCTCCATGCCGTAGGCCAGCTCCTCCTCGACCGTGTCGGCCACGAACCCGGCCAGCGGGTCCTGTCCGACGTAGCCGACGAGGTGGGCCCGCTCGCGTGGTGGCTGGTCGACGATGCTCGTGCCGTCGAGCAGCACGTCGCCGGTCAGGACTCCCCCGGTGAACCGCGGCACCAGCCCGGTCACGACGCCGAGGAGGGTCGACTTGCCGACCCCCGTGCGGCCCGAGACGAGGACCAGCTCGCCCTCCTCGAGGGTGAGGTCGACGTGCTCGAGGACCCCGTGGCCGTCGTAGGCGAAGGAGATGTCACGGAGCTCGATCACGCCGTCGCCTCCTGCCGCACGGGAGCGGTGGCCGGCACCGGGGTGGCGACGGCCGGCAGCGTGCCCAGCACGCCGACCGCGAGCGCGAGCGGCGAGAGGTACGGCGCGACGTCGACACCCGGGTAGGCGACCACGACCTGGGTGTGCCCGACGTACCAGCCGAGCACGGCCACGCCGAGCCCGACGGCGACGGTGAAGAACTCGGACGCGCGCCACGGGTCGGGTCGGTAGCGCGTGCGCTGCACGCGTCGGCCCGCGCTCACCAGTCCGAGCACGGCGACGGCGACGCCCACGCCGAGCATCGGCAGGGCCAGCACGCGCGGAGCGGTCGGGTCGAGCCAGGCGTACGTCCCCACGCAGATGCCGGTGAGGGCGAGCAGGAGCAGGGAGCCGGTCACCCACCGCTCCCGCGTGGTCGCGCCGCCCGAGCGGCCGTAGCCGCGCGTGTCCATGCCCGCGGCCAGCGCGAGGGACCGCTCGAGGGCGTCCTCGAGGACCGGGACGAGGAACCGGCGCAGGCGCCCCACCCCCGTCGTCGTACCCCCGCGCAGCGCCTGCGCCGCCCGCACGCGCCGGGCGCTGTCGGCGAGCTGCGGGAAGATCGTTACCGCGACGACCAGCGCGGTGCCGATCTCGTAGAGGGCGGGCGGCACCGAGGCGAGCAGGCGCTTGGGGTTGGCGAGGGAGTTGGCGGCTCCGACGCAGAGGATGATCGTGGCGAGCCGGAGCCCGTCGTAGAGGCCGGCGAGCAGCGCCTCGCTCGTGACGGGCCCGAGCAGGCGGACACCTGCGGCCCAGTCGGGCAGGGGGACCTCGGGGAGGTCGAGCAGCACGTGGCCGACCTCCTGGCCGCCGAAGACGATCCGGAACACCACCCGCAGCACCACCGTGAGCGCGGCGAGCATGGCGTACAGCCGGAACGAGCGGCCGAAGGGATGACCGGACCGGCGCGCCATGACCACCACTGTCGCCGAGCCCATGATCAGAAGCAGCAGCAGCGGGTTGGTCGTCAGGGACGCCGCGGTGGCCAGCCCGATCGCCCAGGACCACCAGGCGAGCGGGTGCAGGTCACGCGCGAGCGCCCGTACGGGCAGCGCCGGTCCGGTCACGACGCGTCAGACCCCCCGTCTGCGACGCGCCACGACGGCGCCGGTCGCGATGGCGAGCGCGAGCAGCCCGAGGATGCTCCACGTCACGGCGGCCGGGACGCGCGCCGGCTCGTCCGGGGTCGGCGGACCCGCTTCGGGCGCGGCTCTGGGGCCTGAGTCGCTGGGAGACTCAGAGGCCGATTCGGAGGGGTCGGCGTCCTTGCTGGGCCGTGAGTCTCTCGGAGACTCACTGCGCAGGGGGTCGTTCTTCGACCGTTCCTTGGCGCCGGCCTTGGACCGTGAGTCGCTGGGAGACTCAGAAGCCAGTGGCGACTCGGAGGGTGCGCTCGGCGCCCCGGAGGGACTCGCCTGCGGGCTGGTGCTCCCATTCGCGCTGGGCGATGGGCTGGCGGACGTGCCGCCACCCGAGCCGCCGCCGCCCGAGGCGCCGGACCCGCCCGATGTCGGCGAGGCCGTCGGCGAGGAAGAGGTCGGCGAGGAGGTCGGGGACGGGCTCGGGGACGGGCTCGGGGACGGACTCGGGGACGGGCTGTCGAACACCGGCGGCGCCACACCGGGCGGGACGGCCCCGCCCGAGGGGCGGTCCTGCTGCCAGGACCAGCCCACCGAGCCCCCGGCGGGGACGGTGAGCCCGCCGGCGCCGTACGAGGAGTAGGTCCACGAAGGCTTCGAGCCGTCGGACCACCACAGGCCCCAGTAGGCGTTCGAGGGCGAGGCGTTGACGCAGGGGTCGCTGGCCGGTGCACCGTTGACGCGGCAGACGAATCCTGGCTGACGGGTGGCGTACGACAGCGTCACTCCGACCGACTCGAAGATCGCCGCGGCGCTCTTGCCGCCCCCGTCGGCAGCGCACGCCGTGACGGTGCTGCCGCCCAGCTCGCGGTAGTCGACGACGACGCTCACGCCGCCGGCAGAGGTGCACGTCGCTGCCCCGGCGGCGGGCGCGACCCCGGCCGGCCCGAGCCCGAGCACGACACCCCCACCGACCAGGCCGGCGGCCAGGACGGTGAGGAAGGCGAGGGCTCGCCGGGCTCGGGCTGACATCGACATCACTTCCTGCGCAGCCAGAAGGTCGTGCTGGCCGGCTCGGCACCGCGGGCGGTCTGGGTGGCGACGACGCGGAGCCGCTTGCTGCCGAGCACCGTGCGGGCCGGCTTGGTGAGCACGAGCTTGACGGTCGCAGTGCTGCCGGGAGCGACCGAGTACGCCGACTTGGCCATCACGAGCCGCCGGGTCCGGCCGTCGGGGAGCTCCACCGTGCGCGTGGTGCGCACCTTGAGCCTGCCGGCGCAGGCCTGGGAGTTGTCGCAGGTGATCCGGAGCTTGAACGCGTTCTTCTTCACCCGCTCGACCTTGGATGCGCTCAGCTCGCCGACGACGGGCGCCGCGGTGGTCGGGGTCGTGGCCGGGGTCGGGGTCGCGACCGGGGACGCGGTCGCGACTGTGGTGGCTCTCGACGAGCCGGCGAGGGTGGTCACCGTGAACGTGTGCGTCGCGGCGCCGGCCGGCAGCGTGAAGGTGGCGGCGACGGCGGAGCCGGTGCCCGTCACCTGCTGGGCCTGGCCGCCCAGGCTGACGCAGGCCGGCTCGCCCGCGCCGAGGCCCGTCACCGTGGCGCTGACGGTGCTCTTCTCCGTGGCTGTGGCCGGGGCCGTGATAGAGACCTCGGTGCCTGCGGGTACGGCAGCCAGGGCCGGCAGCGCCTGAGCGGTCGCGCGACGGGCCAGCTCGCGGAGCGGCACCGAGAACGAGCCAGCGGTGCGGGCCGACGACAGGTCGGCGGGCTTGTAGGCGATCGCGCCGTTGGCGGCGGCCAGGGTGGTCGCGCACGGGGCCAGGTCGGCGACCTGCAGGCCACGGAGCCAGCCGGCGGCCTTCGTGGCGGCGCCGTCGTAGCCCGCCTCGGCGAGCGCCCAGCCGGCGAGCCCGGTGGTGTTGGAGTTGGTGCCGAGCTGTCCGGCGCTGAACGAGCCGTCGGGCGCCTGCTGGCTCCTCAACCAGCTGGCGGCGAGGTGCGCGGCTCCCTTCGCGGCGGTCGACGCGTCCGGCGTCTCCAGGAGGTTGATCACGGTCAGGGCGGTCGCGTCGATGTTGCCGACGTCGGTGCCGGACACGCAGCCCTGCTCGTTCGCGGTCTTGTCTGCGGTGAGGTCGGAACGGAAGAAGCCCGCGTTGCACTGCTGCTCCAGCAGGAAGTCCGAGGCGTCGGCAGCCCGGCCCGAGCCGGCGTTGACGAGGGCCCGGACCGCGAAGGACTGGCCGATCACGTTGACGAAGTCGGCGTCCCACGGGTCGGAGGGGTCGACTCCAGCGTCCTCGAGCCGCCCGGTGATGGACCCCGAGGAGGCCACGAGGCCCTCGAGCCGCGCCACCTGGTCCGTGCTGTCGTACGCCGTCGGGTCCTGGCCCGCGGCCTGGACCAGGCTCACCATCTTGGCAAGGCTGCCGGCGTAGACCCGGCCCGGCGTGTACCCGCCGACCCACGACTCCGCCACAGGCTCGATGGCGTCGACGACCTGCGTCACGGTCGCGTCCTGCCCACCGACCGCGTCGAGAGCGAAGGCGACGTCGGCCGAGAGCCCGAGGTCGTCGAAGCCGTACTCGTCGTTGTGGAGGATCCCGTCGGTCAGCTGGGCCTTCAGCCACGTCGTGCCGGCGGTGACGGCACGGGTCGCGGCGGGGTTGTTCGGGGTGATGTCGGCGGCGCCGGCAGGAGCGACGGGCGCAGCGACCAGGGTGGTGGCGAGCGCGACGGCGGCGAGACCTGAGGAGAGCTTCATGGTTCCTTCCCTCGCTGCGACAGCGAGGGAAGCGGCATGCGCCGGTTCGCCCCGCTGCATTCCTCGACAGCGATGGTGATCAAGACGCGTCGAGGTGGGTGTTCCGGCTCGCACGGGATCGCTCCCGTGCCCACGGTTGCGGGTCAGCGCCGGTTTCGGACCGGCTTTCCCCAGCTCGGGCGTGTGTGGTGCCGACCCGGATGGGTGCGGCGTGCGAAGCGTATCCCTCCCCCGGGCCGGGACGCACTCCGGCCCGGCGTCTGGGACGCCGGGCCGGAGTGGTGTGGCAGGTGGGTCAGTTGCGCACGCGCAGCGACGTACGAGCCTCGTCGTCCGAGGTCTTCACGAGCGCGACGCGTCGCTGGTTGCCGGTGGGCAGCTGCAGCTTGCGCACGATCCTGTCGCCGGACTTCTTGCCCTTGACGCGGACGAAGTCACCCTTGACCTGCATGCAGGCGCTCTCGCTCGGCGCGAGCCCGTAGACCCGGAACTGCACGCGGTCGCCCGCGCGGGCCTCACGACGCACGGACACGATCCGCAGCCTGTCCTTGCTGGCCGGCGCGAACTGCAGGCCGAGGATCGCCTGCGAGGTGGCACGGCGCCACTCGTCGCGGGCGTCGGCCGGGATGCCGGTGGTCTTGGCCGCGGTGACCTTGTCCTTGCGATAGGCCACGGCCCCGGTGTCCTTGGTCAGCGCGGTGCGGCACTTGTACTTGTCGACCGGCTGGTTCTTGCGCACCCACAGAGCCGCCTTGAGCGCGGCGTCGCGGTTCTTCAGCAGGCCCATGGCGTAGCCGCCCAGGGCAGTGGAGTTGGTGTTGATCTTCGCGGTCCCGGTGCCGCCGCGGATCGCGCCGCTGCGACGCTGGCGAGCGGCGAGCCAGGTGCCGGCCTTGGCCAGCGCGTCCTTGACGGCCTGGCTGTTGTCACCGGACTCGACCAGGTTGATCACGGCGAGCGACGTGGCGTCCGGGTCGGCCTCGCTACCGGCCACGCCTTCGGCACAGGACTGGCTCGCGGCCGCCGGCTTGTCGAAGTTGAGCCGGAAGTAGCCCGAGGCGCACTGCTGCTTGAGCAGGAAGTCACGAGCCGCACCCGCCTCAGCGGAGTTGGCCAGCGACAGGGCGCGTACGGCGTAGGACTGGCCGACGACGTTCGCGAAGTCGCCGAACTCGGACTTGTCCGAGACCCGGCCCGCGAGCGGGTTGGGCGTGGCACCGGCGGCGGCTGGGTCCTCGGTGCGGCCCTCGATGCGGGTGATCAGGTTGACGCCCCCGTAGCTCGTCGGGTTCTGCTTGGCGGTGCGCGCGAACGCGGCCGCCTTGGCCAGCGCGCCGACGTAGGACTCCTTGGTGCCGTCGCCGACGTACTCGGCGATGCGCGGCTCGAGCGCGTTGTTGATCGCCGTGACCGTCGCACCCTGGCCGGCGACGGTCGAGACCGCCATCCCGGTGTCGATGGTGAGACCGAAGTCAGGGCCGAACTTGCCGACCATGAGGCCGTTCGTGAGCTCGTCGGCGATCCACTGGGCGGCGATCGTCGACGGCGTGCTGTCGGTGGCAGCCGCGGCCTTGGCCTCCCGCAGGGCGGGCGACGGGTCTGCGGTGGCAGGGGCTGCGGCGAGTACGCCGACCCCCAGTGCTGCGGTCGACAGGGCGACCGCGGCGGTTCGGATGGGTCGAATGCGATGGTGCATGACGTCCTTCCCGCTCGCGCGGGGACCCCGTGACGGCAACAGCCGTCCTGTCCCCCGAATGATGCGAGCGTTGGTTGGTGATGTGACCAATGTGACTCGCGTTCACCCTAACAAGTTGTCTAGACCAGCCAAGTTCTCGAAAATTTCTCTCAGGAGAGCTTCTCCAGGATGAGCTCGCGCACCCGGCCGGCGTCGGCCTGTCCGCGCATCTCCTTCATCACCGCACCGATGAGCGCACCGGCCGCGGCCACCTTGCCGTCACGGATCTTGTCGGCGACGTCCGGGTTCGCGGCGATCGCGTTGTCGACGGCGGCGCCGAGCGCGCCGTCGTCCGACACGACGGCCAGCCCGCGCTTCTCGACGACCTCGTCGGGCGTGCCCTCACCCGCGAGGACGCCCTCGAACACCTGGCGGGCCAGCTTGTCGTTGACGGTCTTGTCGTCCACCAGGGCCTGGATCCGCGCGACCTGGGCCGGCGTGATGGGCAGGTCGACGAGGTCGACGCCGTCCTCGTTGCTGCGCCGGGCGAGCTCGCCGAGCCACCACTTGCGTGCCGCCTGCGGGGGTGCGCCCTCGGCGATGGTCTCCTCGACCAGCCCGAGCGCCCCTGCGCCGACGGTGTCGCGCATCTCGAGGTCGCTGAAGCCCCACTCCGCCTGCAGCCGCGCGCGACGTGCCGTCGGGTTCTCCGGCAGGGTGCCGCGCAGCTCCTCGACCCACTCCCGGCTCGGCGCCACGGGCACCAGGTCCGGCTCGGGGAAGTAGCGGTAGTCCTCGGCGTCCGACTTCGTGCGACCGCTCGTGGTGATCCCGGTGTCCTCGTGCCAGTGGCGCGTCTCCTGCAGGATCGAGCCGCCCTGGCTGAGGATCGCGGCGTGGCGCTGCATCTCGTAGCGCACGGCACGCTCGACCGAGCGGAACGAGTTGACGTTCTTGGTCTCCGTGCGGGTGCCGAGCACGTCACTGCCCTTGGGGGCCAGCGACAGGTTGACGTCGGCACGCAGGTTGCCCTGGTCCATCCGCGCCTCGGAGACACCGAGCGCCACGATGAGCTCGCGCAGCTGGGCGACGTACGCCTTCGCGACCTCGGGCGCCTTCTCCCCCGCGCCGAGGATCGGGCGGGTGACGATCTCGATGAGCGGGATGCCGGCGCGGTTGTAGTCGACCAGCGAGTAGTCGGCGCCGTGGATGCGGCCGGTGGAGCCGCCGACGTGCAGCGACTTGCCGGTGTCCTCCTCCATGTGCGCGCGCTCGATCTCGACGCGGAAGGTCTCGGTCTCCCCGGCGTCGTTCTGGATGTCGACGTCCATCCAGCCGTCGAAAGCGATCGGCTCGTCGTACTGCGAGGTCTGGAAGTTCTTCGGCATGTCCGGGTAGAAGTAGTTCTTCCGGGCGAAGCGGCACCACTCGGCGATGTCGCAGTTGAGCGCGAGCCCGATGCGGATCGCGGACTCCACCGCCTTGCCGTTGACGACCGGCATCGCGCCGGGCAGGCCCAGGCAGGTCGGGCACACCCCCGCGTTGGGCTCGCCGCCGAAGGTGGCCGGGCAGCCGCAGAACATCTTGGACGCGGTGTTGAGCTCGACGTGCACCTCGAGGCCGAGGGCGGGGTCGAAGGCCGCCAGCACCTCGTCGAAGGGCATCAGCGCTGTGTCGTTCGTCTGGGCGGTCATCGCGCGACCTCGTTCGTGTCCAGGGCCGGAGCCTTGTCGAGCAGGGGTCCGCCCCACTGGTCGGTCAGCAGCTTCTCGAGGGCGGCACCGACGCGGTAGACGCGGTCGTCTGCGAGCGCCGGGGCGAGGACCTGGAACCCGGCAGGCAGCGGCTCCTCGTCGACGAGGCCGCTGGGGACCGAGATGCCGGGCACGCCGGCCAGGTTGGCGGGGATGGTGGCGAGGTCGTTGAGGTACATCGCCATCGGGTCGTCGAGCTTCTCGCCGATCCGGAACGCCGCGGTGGGTGCGGTCGGCGAGACGAGCACGTCGACCTGCTCGAAGGCGGCGTCGAAGTCGCGGCTGATGAGCGTGCGGATCTTCTGCGCCTGGCCGTAGTAGGCGTCGTAGTAGCCGCTGGACAGGGCGTAGGTGCCGAGGATGATGCGGCGCTTCACCTCGTCGCCGAAGCCGGCGTCGCGGGTGGCGCGCATGACGTCCTCGGCGCTGGGCGGTGTCCCATTCTTGGCTTCCGGCGTCACGCGCAGGCCGTAGCGCATCGCGTCGAACTTCGCGAGGTTGCTGGAGGCCTCGGCCGGCAGGATCAGGTAGTAGGCCGCGAGCGCGTGCACGAAGGACGGGCAGGAGACCTCGACGACCTCGGCGCCGGCCTTGACCAGCAGCTCGACGGACTCGTTGAAGCGGTTCATCACGCCCGCCTGCCAGCCGTCCCCGGAGAGCTCGGTGATGACGCCGACCCTGACGCCGCTCATGTCGCCGGTCGCGCCCTGACGCGCCGCCTCGGTGAAGGACGGCCATTCCTGCTTGATCGAGGTGGAGTCGCGCAGGTCGTGGCCACCGATGACGTCGTGGAGCATGGCGGCGTCGAGCACGGTGCGGGTCACGGGACCCGCCTGGTCGAGGCTGTTGGCCAGGGCCACCAGGCCGTAGCGGGACACCCCGCCGTAGGTCGGCTTCACACCGACCGTGCCGGTCACGGCGCCGGGCTGGCGGATCGAGCCGCCGGTGTCGGTGCCGATCGCGAGCGGCGCCTCGAAGGCCGCGACCGCAGCCGCCGAGCCCCCGCCGGACCCGCCGGGGATCCGGTCGAGGTCCCACGGGTTGCGGGTCGGGCCGTAGGCGGAGTGCTCGGTCGAGGAGCCCATCGCGAACTCGTCCATGTTGGTCTTGCCCAGGATCGGCAGGCCGGCGACGCGCAGCCGCTCGACGACCGTCGCGTCGTAGGGCGGGATCCAGCCCTCGAGGATCTTCGAGCCGCAGGTCGTCGGCAGGCCACGGGTCGTGAGCACGTCCTTGACCGCGATCGGTACGCCGTCGAGCGGGCCGCGTGCCTCCCCACGGGAGCGGCGCGCGTCGGACTCCGCGGCCTGGAGGAGCGCGCCCTCGCGGTCGACGTGGAGGAACGCATGGACCGCGCCATCGACGGCGTCGATGCGGTCGAGGTGGGCCTCGGTCAGCTCGGCGGAGGTGACGGTGCCGGCGGCCAGCTCGTCGGCCAGCGTGGCAGCGGTGCTGCGCAGGATCTCCTCGCGACGCATCACTGCTCCTCCCCCAGGATCCGCGGCACGGAGAAACGCTGGTCCTCGACAGCCGGTGCGCCCGACAGGGCCTCCTCGGCGGTCAGCCCGGGCACCACGACGTCCTCACGGAACACGTTGGTGAGCGGGAGCGCGTGCGAGGTGGGCGGCACGTCGTCGCCGGCGACCCCGTTGATGGAGGCGACCGACTCGAGGATCACGCTCAGCTGGGGTGCGAGGTGGTCGAGCTCGGCGTCGGAGAGGTCGATGCGGGCGAGGCTGGCCAGGTGGGCCACTTCCTCGCGGGAGATCTCGGGCATGCCGGCAATCCTAGGTCCACGCCCCACCCGCTCCTGCGGCCGGTCGGGACCGCTGCCTCAGCAGCTGGAGCGCTTCTCGGCCGCCTTGCAGGTGTCGTTGCCGCCACGGCCGCGCGCGATGTCGAAGCCCTTGCCGCCGTCGAGGCGATCGGGCTCGTCGGAGCCCGTCATCACGTCGGCGCCGCCGCGGCCGTCGACCATGACGCGGTAGTCGGGGTTGGCGGCGATGATCTCCGAGTCGTTGCTGCCCTTGAAGATCGACAGGGCGCGCGCCGGCAGCAGCACGTCGCTGAAGCCGGTGATCCTCCCCTCGAGCGTGTAGGGCTGGAGGTCGCGGATGGTCGTCCTCTTCAGCTGGTCGATCCGGACGGTCGGCTTGAGGGCGGGGTTGGAGCTCGGCAGCAGGCGCAGCTTGTCCTGGCCGCCGTGGCCCTTGGCCACGAAGCCCGACTCGACCGGGATCGGGAAGCTCACGGTGTCGACGCCGCTGCCGCCGCGGAAGACCTGGTGGCTCTCCGACGTCGTGCTGAGGGTGTCGCCGCCGCTGCCGCCGACGAAGGTGTCGATGCCGACGAGGCCGGTCAGCGTGTCGTCGCCGGCCTCGCCGTAGAGCCGGTCGTTGCCGAGGGTGCCGGCCGTGTCCGCGACGATCGTGTCGTCCCCGCCACGGCCGAAGATCGTGTCGTCGCCGCCGCGTGCGAGGACGGTGTCGGCGGAGTTGGTGCCCTTGATCGTGTCGCCGAGCGGGGAGGCGACGATGCGGATCCCGCCGTCGAACCCGGTCACCGTGTCACTGCCCTCGGCGGCGACCGGCACCGTCGTGCTCGCGCGGAAGTCCACGACGACGGGCGCGGGTGCGTTGGCGTACGACACCCCGTCGAGGACCACCGGGGTGCCCTCGCTCGCCGGACGAGGGTCGTAGCCGAGGTCGATCGTGTCGTTGCCGGCACCGCCGGAGATCGTGTCGCCGGCCTTGACGATGCGGCCGAACCTGTCGATCCGCAGCAGGTCGGCCTCACCGTAGAGGCGGTCGTCCCCGTCCCCGCCGAGGATCGAGTCGGCGCCGTCGCCGCCGCAGACCACGTCGTTGCCGCCGAGCCCGCGGATGGTGTCGTTGCCTCCCCGGGCCACGATCACGTCCCGCCGGGGGGTGCCGTTGATGGTGTTGGCCTTGTCGTTGCCGACGATGGTCGCCTTCAGGCCGCCGCAGGTGACCGCGGCCTGCGCCGGCGCCACCAGCGCGAGCGGCGCGGCCAGGCCGGCGGCGGCCACGAGTGCCGGGACGAGTGATGGGACGAGACGCATGGGGACCCCCGTGAAGTAGTCGTTCAGGTGTTCCTCACCGCTGGCGCCGGGTCCCAAACCTCCCCGCCCCACTTCGTGGTCAGGCCAGCGCCTCGGGCCCCTGCTCCAGCAGCGCGGTGAACTGCTCCTCGTCGAGGACGGGCACCCCGAGCTGCTCGGCCTTGTCGGCCTTGGACCCGGCGTTGTCGCCGACGACCACGTAGTCGGTGTTCTTCGACACCGAGCCGGCCGCCTTCCCGCCGCGGCTGATGATCGCCTCCTTCACCGAGTCGCGGGTGTAGTGCTGCAGGGAGCCCGTGGCGACGATGGTGAGCCCCTCGAGCGTGCGGGCGACGGACTCGTCGCGCTCGTCGGCCATCGTGACCCCGGCCGCCTCCCACGAGTCGAGGATCGCGGTGT
The DNA here is from genome assembly GCF_051912545.1 of Nocardioides sp. N13(2025). Lineage (GTDB taxonomy): Bacteria > Actinomycetota > Actinomycetes > Propionibacteriales > Nocardioidaceae > Nocardioides. The sequence continues at coordinate 2,423,300 of NZ_CP196809.1, forward strand.
GCCAGGACGCCTGGTCGCCGTCGAGCCACTCCCGGACCGAGGCGGCGATGGTGGGGCCGACACCGTCGGCGGCGGCCAGCGCCTCCTCCGAGGCCTCGCGAATGGCAGCCATCGAGCCGAACTCGGTGGCCAGCGCGCGGGCGGCGGTCGGCCCGACGTGGCGGATCGACAGGGCGACCAGGACCCGCCACAGCGGCACCTTCGCCCGGCGCTCGTGGAGGTTGGCGAGCAGGCGCGCGCCGTTGGCGCTGAGCTGTGGTCCCTCCTCACCCTTCTTGGGCGCGCGGGTGAAGAGGGGCGCGGTGAGCAGCGCCGCCTCGTCGAGGTCGAAGAGGTCACCCTCGTTGGTGATCGCGCCCGCGTCGAGCAGCGCGACGGCGGCCTCGTAGCCCAGCCCCTCGATGTCGAACGCGCCGCGACCCGCCACGTGGAAGACGCGCTCGCGCACCTGCGCCGGGCACTTCTCGTGGTTGGGGCAGCGGAGGTCCTTGTCGCCCTCCTTCTGCTGGACCAGCGGCGTGCCGCAGGCCGGGCACGTCGTGGGCATCTGCCACGGCTCGAGGCCGTCGGGCCGCAACGCCAGCACGGGGCCGAGGATCTCGGGAATCACGTCGCCGGCCTTGCGCAGGATGACCGTGTCGCCCGGTCGCACGTCCTTGCGCTTGACCTCGTGGGCGTTGTGGAGCGTGGCGTTCTCGACCGTGGAACCGGCGACCTTGGTCGGCTCCATCACGCCGTAGGGCGTCACCCGGCCGGTGCGGCCGACGTTGACCTCGATCGAGAGCAGGAGCGTGTTGACCTCCTCGGGCGGGTACTTGAACGCGATCGCCCAGCGGGGCGCGCGGCTCGTCGACCCGAGACGTCGCTGCAGGGCGACGTCGTCGACCTTGACCACCACGCCGTCGATCTCGTAGCCGACGATCGTGTGGCGATGCTCCCCGACGTGCTCGATGAAGGCCTCGACGTCTGCCAGCGTCGGCACGACCCTGACCTGCTCGGAGACCGGCAGCCCCCACGCCTGCAGGGCGTCGTACGCCGCACTCTGCGCCGTCGGCTCGAAGCCCTCGCGCGCGCCGATGCCGTGGCACACCATGCCCAGGTCGCGGGTCGCGGTGACGCGGGGGTCCTTCTGCCGCAGCGACCCGGCCGCGGCGTTGCGCGGGTTGGCGAACATGGGCTTGCCGGCGTCGGTCATCGAGGCGTTGAGGCGCTCGAAGGCCTCGCTCGGCAAGAACACCTCGCCGCGGACCTCCACCAGCGCGGGCACCGGGTGCTCCTCGGTGCCCGTCAGCCGGTGGGGCACGCTCGTGATCGTCTTGACGTTGGGGGTCACGTCCTCACCCGTCCGCCCGTCGCCGCGGGTCAGCGCGCGCACCAGGCGGCCGTCCTCGTAGAGCAGGTTGATGGCGAGCCCGTCGACCTTGAGCTCGCAGAGCAGGGCGGGCGCCTCGATGCCCTCGCGCAGGATGCGGGCGTGCCACGCGCCGAGCTCCTCGAAGCTGAAGGCGTTGTCGAGCGACTCCATGCGCTGCAGGTGGTCGACCGCGGTGAACTCGGTCGAGACGGCGCCGCCGACCTTCTGCGTGGGCGAGTCGGGGGTGCGCAGCTCGGGGTACTGGTCCTCGAGGGCCTCGAGCTCGCGCAGCCGCGCGTCGAAGTCGGCATCCGACAGTGTCGGGTCGTCGAGCACGTAGTAGCGCCAGCGCGCGTCGTCGACCTGCTCACTCAGCTCCTGGTGGCGCTCGCGTGCCTCGGGCGGGGCAGTGGCGACCGTCGGCTCGGTGTCGGGCGTGCTCATGGGCACAGTCTGCCGGTCCCCACCGACACGTCGTTCGACAGCAGGTCTGGACCGGATGGAACTGAGTCGTTCCCTCGGAATAGATCCGCGTACGGTCTGGTTTGTCGAAACGAAACCGTTTCGTTTCATCACCTCCCAGCAGCATCCCGAGCCGAGCGAGAGGCCGCATGACACCCACCGAGACCGGCACCCGCCCCCGCGTGGAGGGCGAGCGCGAGCTGCAGATCCTCGACGCGACCCTCGAGGTCCTCGACGAGGTGGGCTACGACCTGCTCACCATGGACGCCGTCGCCACCCGCGCCAAGGCGTCGAAGGCCACGCTCTACCGCCGGTGGAAGGGCAAGCCCGAGCTCGTCGTGGCCGCGATCATGGCCCACAAGGGCGAGCCGGTCGTCCCGGACACCGGGAGCCTTCGCGGCGACCTGCTGGCGGCGTACTGCGGCAGTGGCGGCCTCAACGACCCGCTGGCCCAGTCGGTGCTGTCCGCCGTGGTGACGGCGATGGTCCGGGATCCCGAGTTCGCGGAGGTCTACCGCCGCGACTTCATCGGCCCCAAGGTCGCCTCCTCGCGCGCCATCTACGAGCGTGCCCGCGAGCGCGGCGAGGTCCACCCCGACTCCGACCTGTCCGTGCTCGCCCCCGCGCTGGCGGGGATCGTGCTGCACCGCGCCTTCCTGCTGGGTGACGCCGTCACCCCCGACCTGCTCGGGCGCGTGCTCGACGAGGTCGTCCTGCCTGCTGCCCTCCACGGCCCGATCCGACCCGGCTCCACGTCCTGATCCGGTCCCGCTGTCCGACCCCTCTGCTCCACTCGTACCCGACCCGCTCCACCGAAGGATCCCCCATGACCGACCTCGCTCCCGTTGCCGACGAGGTGACTCCCGAGCAGCACAAGCGCCTGCGCTGGGCGCTCGTGCTCATCTCGCTCGCCCAGCTGATGGTGGTGCTCGACAGCACCATCGCCAACATCGCGCTCCCGTTCATCGGCCGCGACCTGTCCATCGACCAGGCCAACCTGCAGTGGATCGTCACCGGCTACGCCCTGACGTTCGGCGGCTTCCTCCTGCTCGGTGGCCGGCTCGCCGACCTGATGGGACGCCGGCGCATCTTCATGGCGGGCGTGATCCTGTTCGCCGTCGCCTCGCTCGTGGGCGGCTTCGCCCAGAACGAGGCCATGCTCCTCGGCGCCCGCGCCTTCCAGGGCCTCGGCGCGGCGATGGCCTCCCCCGCCGCGCTCGCCCTGATCGCCACCACCTTCCCCGCCGGCCGGGAGCGCAACCGCGCCTTCGCGGTGTACGCCGCCATGGCGGGCGTGGGTGCCGCGGTCGGCCTGATCCTGGGCGGCTGGCTCACCGGCCTCGACTCGCCCCTGGGCATCGAGGGCTGGCGCTACACCTTCCTGATCGTGGTCCCGATCGGCCTCGGCGCCGCGTTCTTCGCGCCCCGCTTCTTCGACGAGTCCGAGCGTCACGCGGGTGAGCTCGACGTCCCGGGTGCCGTGACCGGCACCGCCGGCCTGCTCGCGATCGTGTTCGGCCTGAGCCGCGCCGGCCAGGAGGACTACGGCTGGGACGCCACCAGCACGATCCTCAGCCTCGCCCTCGGCGTCGCGCTGCTCGCCCTCTTCATGATCATCGAGTCGCGCGTGGAGCACCCGCTCCTGCCGTTCCGCATCTTCGCCAGCCGCAACCGCGCGGTGGCGTTCGCGGTGATGATGATCGTCCCGGCGGCCATGTTCGCGATGTTCTTCTTCCTGTCGCTGTTCATCCAGCTGGTGGTGGGCTACTCCCCGCTGCAGACCGGATTCGCGTTCCTGCCGTTCTCGATCGCGATGATCATCTCGGCCACCACCGCCTCCAAGCTGATCAGCCACGTCGACCCGCGCTTCCTGTCGGGCGTCGGCACGCTCCTGTCGGCCACGGCCCTGTTCGGCTTCAGCCGCCTCGACGTCCCCGGCAGCGCCTCGGGGATCCTCGACGCGGTGGCCGGTGGCGGTCACCTCGGCGACGGGGTCAACTACTGGACGCACGTCCTGCCGTTCATCGTGCTGATGGCCTTCGGCATGGGGCTCAACTTCGTCCCGCTCACCCTGGTCGCGGTGCACCGCCTCCGGGCCCAGGACTCCGGCATCGGCTCGGGCGTGCTCAACACGATGCAGCAGGTCGGCGGTGCGCTCGGCCTCGCGACGCTCAGCACCGTGGCGCTGCACTTCTCGCAGCTGCGCGCCGACGAGGTCGCCCCGCAGCTCGGCGCGGCCGCGCAGGGCCGGCTGACGCCCGACCAGCTCGGCCCGATCGCCGGCATCGTCGGGTTCGCCGACGGGGCGACCCACGCCTTCCTGGTCGGCTCGATCATGATGCTGGTCGCGTCGGCCATCGTGTGGCTGTTCCTCAACGTCCACCACGACGAGCTGGCCACGGACGAGGCGCCCGAGGGCGTCGCCGTCCACTGACCCCACCCATCCGTCATGCGCTCCAGCGCCGAAGGACTTCCGTGACCGACCCGCTCCTCACCACCTACGACGCTCCCGGCCGCGCCCGGGCGATGATCCTCGTGCTTCACGGTGGCAAGCCGCGCTCGCAGCAGGCCATCGACGGGCGGAGCCTGTCGTGGCGGCGAGCCCTGTGGCTCCAGCGGGACATCGCGGCGCGGGCCCACGAGTCGGGTGTGGGGGTCTGGTCGGTGCGCTACCGGGAGCGCGGGTGGAACGGCGGTGTCGACCGCACCGCCGACGCCCGGTGGGCCCTCGACGAGGTCCGGGCAGCCCACGGGGACGTCCCGGTGGTGCTGCTCGGGCACTCGATGGGTGCCCGGGTCGCGGTGCACGTGGCTGATGACCCCTCGGTGCGCGGCGTGGTCGGCCTGGCGCCGTGGTGGTCCGCGCAGGACCCGGTCCACACGCTGGCGGGGCGCACCCTGCGCGCCGCGCACGGTCGCCGCGACCGGATCACGTCCTTCGGGGAGACCGTCCGGTTCGTCGAGCGCGCCCGGGCCGTCGCCGACAGCGCCGAGCTGCGCGACATGGGCCCGCTCGGCCACTACATGCTCACAGGGGCGGGCCACTGGCATGACGTCGCGATCGCGTCGTCGCTCGACGTCCTCGACGCGCAGGTCCTCGACTGATCAGAGGTTGCGCGCGATGGTCGCCGAGAGGCCGACCGCGCGGGCGGCCCACTCCGGCGTGGCGCTCGCCAGCCCACAGGTCGGGGTGACCACCAGCCGCTCCCCCACGACCTCCGGGTCCAGTCCCAGCATGTCCAGCCAGCGCTGCACCCGCTCGGTGAGCCGGGCGTCCGACGGCGCGCTGGACGGGTCGGTCGAGGGAACGATCCCGAGGGCGGCCGTGCGGCCCGCCTCCAGCGCCTCGGCGAAGGTGTCCAGGTCCTGGGGGCCCAGCATGTCGAGGTCGGCCGACAGGCCGGCCGCGCCGGTGCCGGCGACCAGGGACCACGGGGTCTGCGGGGCGCACGAGTGCACCCAGGCCTCCCCACCGGCATCGGTGATGGCGGCGACCAGCCACTCGAGGTGCGCGGAGGCCTCCGGGAGGTCCACGCGGCGGTGCCGTCCGTAGCCGCTGGCCGTGGGCACCTGCCCGTCGACGACCGCGCCGAGGGCCGGCTCGTCGACCTGCACGATCCACCGGTCCACCCCGCGCACCCGCCGGCGGAGGTCGGCGAGGTGGCTCCCGATCCCCTCGGCCAGGGCCTGGGCGAGCTCGCGCCGGGCCCCGTGGTCGCTGAGCACCTTGTCGCCGCGGGGCTTCTCCACGGTCGCGGCCAACGTCCAGGGGCCGGCCACCTGGGTCTTGAACGAGCCCTCGTAGCCCTGCGCCAGCTCCTCGACGGCGTCGAGGTCCTGCGCGAGCAGTGACCGCGCCCGCCGCTGGTCCACACCGCTGGCGTCGGTCAGTCGCCACCCGGCGGGCTGGAGGTCGGCCGCCAGGCCCTCGACCACGGCCAGGCCGCGGCCGGTCATCGCGGCGGTCACGCCGCGACCCGGCAGCTCGGGCACGTGCGGCAGGTCGGGCAGCTCGCCGAGCACGAGGCGTACGGCCTCGACGAAGCCCGCGTCGGTGGTGCCGGGCATCGACCCGATCCCGGTCGCCACCGTCACGCGTGCGCCCCGACGGGCCGGGTGGCGGAGATGGTGGCGGACCCGACGACCCGGGTGCCGTCGTAGATCACGGCGGCCTGGCCCGGCGCGATGCCCTCGGCCGGGTCGTGGAGGTCGATCGAGACCCGGTCGCCCTCGACCACGACGGTCGCGCGGTGCTCGGCGCCGTGGGCGCGCAGCTGCACGGTGCCGTCGACGCGCTCGGGGACGGTGCCGCACCAGCGTGGCCTGATCCCGTCGACGTGGTCGACCGCCAGCCGCTCGCGGGGTCCCACCGTCACGGTGCCGCTGACCGGCTCGATGTCGAGCACGAAGCGGGGCTTGCCGTCGGCGGCCGGGGTGCCGAGCCGCAGGCCGCGCCGCTGGCCGATCGTGAAGCCGTAGGTGCCCGCGTGGCTGCCCACCGTCTCGCCGGTGGTGGCGTCGACGATCGCGCCACCGTGGTTGGGCGCCCGGTCGCCGAGCTTCTCGCGCAGCCACCCGGCGTTGTCGCCGTCGGCCACGAAGCAGATGTCGTGCGAGTCCGGCTTGTCGGCCACCAGCAGGCCGCGTGCCTCGGCCTCTCGCCGGACGGCGGGCTTGTCGGTGTCGCCCAGCGGGAACATCGAGTGCCGCAGCTGCGCCTGGTCGAGCACGCCGAGGACGTAGGACTGGTCCTTGGCGTGGTCGGTCGCGCGGTGCATCTCGATGAGCCCGTCCGCGCCGGTCCGCAGCTGGGCGTAGTGACCGGTCGCCACGGCGTCGAAGCCCAGCGCGAGCGCCCGGTCGAGGACCGCGGCGAACTTGATCTTCTCGTTGCAGCGCAGGCACGGGTTGGGCGTGCGACCGGCGGCGTACTCGTCCATGAAGTCCTCGACGACGTCCTCGTGGAAGCGGTCGGAGAGGTCCCAGACGTAGAACGGGATGCCGATGACGTCGGCCGCGCGGCGGGCGTCGTTGCTGTCCTCGATGGTGCAGCAGCCGCGCGCGCCGGAGCGGTACGACGCCGGGTTGCGGCTCAGGGCCAGGTGCACGCCGGTGACGTCGTGGCCGGCCTCGACGGCCCGGGCTGCGGCGACGGCGGAGTCCACCCCACCGGACATCGCGGCGACGACCCTCATGGGCAGGCCCCCATCAGAGACCCTTGGCGGCCCGCGCGCGCTCGACGACGGGGCCGATCGCCTCGACGAGGGCATCGATGTCGGCGGGCGTGGTGGTGTGGCCGAGGGAGAAGCGGAGCGAGTGGCGGGCCTGGTCGTCGTCGCAGCCCATCGCGAGCAGCACGTGCGACGGCTGGGGCACCCCCGCCGAGCAGGCTGATCCGGTGGAGCACTCGATGCCGCGCGCGTCGAGCAGCATCAGCAGCGAGTCGCCCTCGCAGCCGGGGAACCCGAGGTGGGCGTTGCCGGGCAGGCGTCCCGGTCCCATCGGGGCACCGTGCAGGTGCGCGTCGGGGACCACTTCGATCACCCGGCGGACGAGGTCGTCGCGCAGCGCCGCGACCCGCAGGGCGTGGTCGTGCTGGGCCTTGACCGAGGCCTCGACGGCTGCCGCGAGACCGGCGATGGCCGGCACGTCGAGCGTGCCGCTGCGGATGTCGCGCTCCTGGCCGCCTCCGTGCACCAGGGCGCTGACGGCCAGGTCACGGCGTACGACGAGGGCTCCCACGCCGTAGGGACCGCCGACCTTGTGGCCGGTGAAGGTCAGCGCGCCGACGCCCGACGCGGCGAAGTCCACGGGCACCTGACCCAGCGCCTGCACGGCGTCGGTGTGCACGGGGATCTTGTGCTCGGCAGCGAGCGCGACGACCTCGTCGATCGGCTGCAGTGAGCCGACCTCGTTGTTGGCCCACATCACCGAGATCAGCGCCACCGAGCCGGGGTCCCTGGCCACCGACTCCCTCAGCGACTCGAGGTCCAGCACGCCCTCGGACGACACCGGGAGCAGCTCGACCTCGGCGCCGTCGCTCGCGGCCAGCCAGTGCAGCGGGTCGAGGACGGCGTGGTGCTCGATCGCGGTGGACAGGATGCGCGTACGACGCGGGTCCTCGGCGCGGCGGGACCAGAAGATGCCCTTGAGCGCGAGGTTGTCCGACTCGGTGCCGCCGGAGGTGAAGACGACGTCGCCGGGACGCGCGCCGATGACCCCGGCGATGGTCTCGCGGGACTCCTCCACCACGCGCCGGGCGCCGCGGCCCGAGGCGTGCAGCGAGCTCGCGTTGCCGACGCCGGTGAGGTGACGGGTCATCGCCTCGACCGCGACCGGCAGCATGGGCGTGGTCGCAGCGTGGTCGAGGTAGACGAGGGGCTGGCTCATGACCTGCCAAGCCTACGGTGCGACCTGCCCGAACTCCCCTTCGTGTGCCCCGAGCACCACCTAGGCTCCGCGCCATGCGCGCATCGCGGGCCCGGCTCGCCTCCCTCCTCCTGCTGCCCCTCGTCGGCTGCCAGGGCGGTACGGGCACGAGCGAGGACCCGGCACCGGTGACCCTCCCCCACCGGTCGGCGCCCGCGGCGGGAGCCGACGAGTCGCTGCGCGACGCCGCCCTCGCGCTGGTGGACGAGCGCGAGCAGGCCCTGCGCGCCGGGGACCGCGACGCGTTCCTCGCGACGGTCGACCCCGACGAGCTCGGCTTCTCGGCCACGCAGGCCAGGTGGTTCGACAACCTGGCGCTGCTGCCGGTGGCCGACGTGTCGTTCGAGCTCGGCGACGACGCGGTCCTGGAGAACGTGTCCGGGGAGGGCGACCTGCAGCTCCCGATCGACTTCACGATGCGCCTGGAGGGCTTCGACCGCCGGCCGGTGACCCGGAGCACGGTCTGGACGTTCGTGCACAGCGGTGACCAGGTGCTCCTCGCCGACGACCGGAACGACCAGGTGGACGCGAGGACGGGGTGGCTGCCCGCTCCCTGGGACACCGCCCACATCGAGGTGCGGCGCTCCGGCGGCATCCTCGGGATCTTCGACGAGGACACCGCCGACCATGCCGACTACGTGATGAGCGACCTGGCGGCCGCCACCGCGGCTGTCCGCGCCCACCTCCCGGAGTGGCAGGGGTCGTACGTCGTCTACGGCGCGTCTGACATCTCGGCCATGTCGAGGATGAGCGCCATGACGGTCGACGACACGGCCGGCGTGGCGTTCCCGGTGCTGTCGCGCCCGGGCGGGCCGGTGGCGGCGTACCGCATCATCGTCAACCCGTCGGTCGTCCAGGACGTCCTCTCGCGGAGCCTGGTGTTCCGTCACGAGCTGGTCCACGTGGCCCTGGGCACGTCGGACGACCGGTCGCCGGTCTGGCTCGCCGAGGGCGTCGCGGAGTACGTCGCCCGCTCGACCTACCCGATCGACCAGCGCCGTCTCATCGCGGCTCAACAGCTCGTGGGCATGACGCCCCACGAGCTGGACTCCGGCAGCCTGTTCTACCAGCGCGACCCGGGGCGCAACTACGCGTTGGCGGCGCTCGTCTGTGACTACCTCGCCACCACGCGCGGCGAGAAGACACTGTGGGACCTCGTGCGCGCCTTCGAGACAGCACGCGTCCCGACGTCGAGCGGCCCGGAGGGCGTCACGCGCAGGGAGCTCGGGATGTCGACGCGGGACCTCACCGGGCTCGCCCTCGCCTGGGCCCGCGCAGCCTGACCCCCACCGCGTGACTCACACCATCAGCTCCAGCCACGGGTGCTCGGGATACAGCCGACGGACGACGTCCACGAGCCACGCCCGCGCCGCGTCGTCCAGGAGCGGCCACGTCACGGCCAGGTCGCGGTCGTCCTTGGGGCGGTGGAGGACGGCCTTGTAGTGGAGCGTGACCTCCGGCCGCTGGTAGCGGACACCGGTGTCGGCGACCCACGTCACGTCCTCCACGGGCGCAACGATGTCGGGGTCGCGCTTGCTGGTCCAGAGGCCGTCGCGATCCGGGGTGGGCACCAGGTCGACCACCCAGGGGTCCGCCGCGCTCCTGCGGATCCACACCTGGCTGCCGACGTCGAGCACCTCGGGGTTGCGGTCGTCGAAGGGGCGCAGCGTGCCGCCGTGGTTGCTCCAGAGGTTCCACTCCTCGCCGACGTGCTCACGGAAGGCAGCGAGGTCGCGGCCGAGGATCGAGACGTCGACGTCCTCGTGCTCGCGCGGCATGCCGGTGAACGCCTCGATCGACCAGCCACCGACGATCCACCACGGCCGCTCGAAGCCAGCCATGAGCTCGACCACTCCCGCGGGGTCGAGCGGCTCCCACGCGCCGTACCACCGGAAGAACCGCTCGTCCTCCGCGACCTCCTCCGGCGTGCGATGCAGCGGCTCCCGCTCGTCGGTCATGGACCGACGCTAGCGCCTCTACAGCAGCACCAGGTCGTCGCGGTGGATGACCTCACGCTCGTACGCCGCCCCGAGCGCCGCCTTCAGCTCGCGGGTCGAGCGGCCCAGGAGCGCCGGCAGCTCGTCGGCGTCGAAGTTGACCAGTCCGCGCGCCACCAGAGCTCCGTCGGGACCGTGCAGGTCGACGGCGTCGCCGGCCACGAAGCCGCCGTCGACGGAGGTGATGCCGGCCGGGAGCAACGAGGCGCGACGCTCGACCAGGGCGCGCACGGCACCGGCGTCGAGGGTCAGCGTGCCCTGCCCCGAGGTGGCGTGGGCCAGCCACAGCAGCCGCGTCGGCCGACGCTTCCCGGTCGCCCTGAACAACGTGCCGACCTCGGCACCCGACAGCGCGGCGGCGGCCCGGTCGGCCGAGGTCAGTACGACGTCGATGCCGGCGCCGGTCGCGATGCGGGCCGCCTCCACCTTGGTGGTCATGCCGCCGGTGCCGACCCCTGAGGACCCGGCGGGCCCGATGGTCACCGACGCCAGGTCGTCCTCCGAGCGCACCAGCGGGATCAGCTGCGAGCCGGGCTGGCTGGGTGGCCCGTCGTAGAGCCCTTCGACGTCGGAGAGCAGGACCAGCAGGTCGGCATGCACGAGATGGGCCACGAGGGCGGCGAGGCGGTCGTTGTCGCCGAAGCGGATCTCGGAGGTCGCGACGGTGTCGTTCTCGTTCACGATCGGCACGACGCCGAGCTCGAGCAGCTTGGCGAACGTCTGGTGGGCGTTGCGGTAGTGGGCGCGGCGGGTGACGTCGTCCACGGTGAGCAGGACCTGGCCGGTCACGATGCCGTGACGGGCGAACTCCTCCTGGTAGCGGTGGGCCAGCAGCCCCTGGCCGACCGACGCGGCGGCCTGCTGCGCGGCGAGGGCACGAGGGCGCCTGCCCATCCCCAGCGGCGCCAGACCGGCGGCGATGGCACCGGACGAGACCAGCACGACCTCGGCTCCGTCGCGCACCGACGCCACCACCTCGACCAGCTGGCGCACCCGCGCCGGGTCGATGCCTCCCTCAGCAGTGGTCAGCGACGACGACCCCACCTTGACGACGATGCGCCGGGCACCGCCCACCAGGGCGGAGCGGTCAGTCGTCGTCACTGCCGTCCCAGTCGGGGTCGCCCTTGGTGCCGATCTCGTAGGACATCGGTCCCACGCCCGAGCTGCCGGAGCTGCGGTTGGGCCCCTTCTTGGCACGCTCGGCGTCGAGGCGACGGGCCACGTCGGCGCGCGCCTCCTCCTCGGCCTTGGTCTCCATGCCCTCCGCGATGTCGCGGCGGCGGTCACGGGCCGGGCGTGCCTCGCGCAGCCGCTCGTCCTCGCCGCGGCGGCCGAGCATCTCGGCGCCGGCCTCGATGCTGGGCTTGAAGTCGAAGACGACCGAGTTGTCCTCCGGGCCGATGATGACGGTGTCGCCCTCCTGGGCGCCCATCTGCGCGAGCTTGACCTCGACGCCGAGCCGGTTGAGGCGGTCGGCGAGGAAGCCCACGGCCTCCTCGTTGCTGAAGTCGGTCTGGCGCACCCAGCGCTCCGGCTTGGTGCCGCGCACCCGCCAGCCGTCCTCGGTCGCGACGACCTCGAAGTCGTCCCCGCCGTCGACCGCCCGGGGCCGGAGCACGATGCGCTCGGGCTCGGCCGTGGGCGCGGCCTTGCGGGACGCCTCGACGATCTCGGCCATGGCGAAGGTGAGCTCACGCAGCCCGGCACCCGAGGCGGCACTGACCTCGAACACCCGGAGGCCGCGGCCGCGCAGCTCCTCGACCACCATGTCCGCGATGTCCTGGCCGTCCGGGACGTCGACCTTGTTGAGGGCGACCAGCCGGGGCCGGTCCTCGAGCCCGCCGTAGCGGGCGAGCTCGCCCTCGATCACCGCCAGGTCGTCGAGCGGGTTGCGGCCGGGCTCGATGGACGCGGTGTCGATGACGTGCACCAGCGCGGCGCAGCGCTCGATGTGGCGCAGGAAGTCGTGGCCGAGACCGCGCCCCTCGGCGGCACCCTCGATCAGGCCGGGCACGTCGGCGACCACGAAGGTCGTCTCGCCCGCCGTGACGACGCCGAGGTTGGGGATGAGGGTGGTGAACGGGTAGTCGGCGATCTTGGGCCGCGCCCGCGAGATCGCGGCGATCAGCGACGACTTGCCCGCGCTCGGGAAGCCGACGAGGCCGATGTCGGCGACGACCTTCAGCTCGAGGCGTACGACGAGCTCATCCCCCGGCTCGCCCAGCAGGGCGAACCCGGGGGCCTTGCGCTTGGAGGACGCGAGCGCGGCGTTGCCGAGGCCCCCGCGTCCGCCCTGGGCGATGACGAGCGTCGTGCCGTGCCCGACGAGGTCGGCCAGCACGTTCCCCTCGGCGTCCTTGACCAGGGTGCCGTCGGGGACGGTCAGGACCAGGTCCTTGCCGTTGCCACCGTTCTTGTGGTCACCGGCGCCCTGGCCGCCGTTCTCGGCGCGGCGCTTGGGGCTGTGGTGGTAGTCGACGAGGGTCGTGACGCTCGTGTCGACCTGCAGGATGATCGACCCGCCCTGGCCGCCGTTGCCGCCGTCGGGACCGCCGAGCGGCTTGAACTTCTCGCGCTTGACGGAGGCCACGCCGTTGCCGCCCCGTCCGGCCGCGAGGTGCAGCGTCGCCTGGTCGACGAACGTGGGGATGGCCATGGGGAGAACCTTTGCGGAAGTGGTCGCTGGATGAAATGCCGAAGGGCGCCCCGATCTTGGGGCGCCCTTCGGTCGAAGACGTTCAGTGAAGCGGGTGCGTCACTCGCCGGGAACGATGTTGATCACGCGGCGACCGCGGCGGGTGCCGAACTCGACCGCGCCGGCCTGCAGGGCGAAGAGAGTGTCGTCGCCTCCGCGACCCACGCCGGTGCCCGGGTGGAAGTGGGTGCCACGCTGGCGGACGATGATCTCGCCGGCGCCGACGACCTGGCCGCCGAAGCGCTTCACGCCGAGGCGCTGCGCGTTGGAGTCACGACCGTTCTTGGTGCTCGCGGCACCCTTCTTGTGAGCCATTGTTCAGTCCTTTGTGGAAAGAAGATCCGGTGAGTGTCGACCTCGAGCCGGGCCCGAGGAGGAGTGCTCAGAGGGAGATGTCGGTGACCTTGACCTGGGTGTACTTCTGACGGTGACCCTGGCGCTTCTTGTAGCCGGTCTTGTTCTTGTACTTCTGGATGATGATCTTCGGGCCCTTGGTGCGGCCGGTGACCTCGACCGTCACGCTCGCCTTGTCCAGGCCGGTCGCGGTGACCTTGTCGCCGTCGACGACCATCACCACGGGAAGGGTGAGCGTGTCACCGGCGGCTGCCATCGCGTCGATCTCGATGACGTCGCCCACGGCAACCTTCTGCTGCTTGCTGCCACTGCGCACGACTGCGTACACGGCGAGTCACTCTCCTCGTTACAGGACTACGGGTTGAAAGAACTTCGGGTCTGCGCACGACACCGCCTCAACTTCGGGCGAGTACGCCGCGGGGCGGGCGCGCAGGATGGTGTGTTGCACACCGAGGGTCAAGACTACGGGATCGGGTGGCGACCGGGCAAAACGACGTCCGGCCGTCCCCTTCCCTGCCCTCTCGAACAGGGGCTCAGCGCTTGCGTGAGCCCTTCTTCTTGATCGGGACGTGCTCCACCGTCGGCGCCTCGGCAGCCGGGGCGTCGGCGTTGGCCGGCTCCCCGAGCTCGACACCCGCGGTGCCCGGCTCGACCAGGCCGGACTGCGGCAGCTTCCCGGCACCGCCGGTCGTCGACGTCGTCGGGAGGGACGGCGGGCCGGCCGGCCGGCTGGCGGAGCGGCGACGCGTACGCGTGACCACCCGCGGCTTGTCGTCCACCACAGGAGCCTCGGCAGGCGCCTCGGCAGGCGCCTCCTCGGCGACCGCCTCCACCGGCGTCTCGTCCTGAGCCTCGGGCGCCTCGGGCGCCTCGGGGACCTCGGGGCCCTCGGGGACCTCGGTGGTCTCCGTGGGGGCTTCGGGGGTGGTGTCCTCCGGAGCCGGAGCCTCGTCGGCGGGCTTCTCGTGGCGCGCCATCGCCGCGACGTCCTTGGGCGAGGGGGCGTGGTGCTCGGCGGGCCTCTCGCCGCCGGTGCCGTTGCCGGTCGCCGAGCCGCTCGCGTCGTCGCCGCTGGCACCCCGGCGACCGCGGCGACGGCTGCTGCGCCGTCCCTCGCCCTCCTCGGGCTTCGCGTCGGGGTCGACCGGCTGGTCCTTGATGACCACGCCACGGCCGTGACAGTGCTCGCAGTTCTCGCTGAAGGCCTCGAGCAGACCGGTGCCGATCCGCTTTCGGGTCATCTGCACCAGGCCGAGCGAGGTGACCTCGGCGACCTGGTGACGGGTGCGGTCACGGCCCAGGCACTCGACGAGGCGGCGGACCACCAGGTCGCGGTTGGACTCCAGGACCATGTCGATGAAGTCGACGACGATGATGCCGCCGATGTCGCGCAGCCGGAGCTGGCGCACGATCTCCTCGGCAGCTTCCAGGTTGTTCTTCGTCACCGTCTCCTCGAGGTTGCCCCCGCTGCCGGTGAACTTGCCCGTGTTGACGTCGACGACCGTCATCGCCTCGGTGCGGTCGATGATCAGGGAGCCGCCGGAGGGCAGCCAGACCTTGCGGTCCAGGCCCTTGTGGATCTGCTCGTCGACGCGGTACGTCGCGAAGATGTCGCCGCCGGTGCTGCCGCGCTCGAACCGCTGGACGCGGTCGGCCAGGTCGGGCGCGACCGACTCGACGTAGCCGTGGACGGTGTCCCAGGCGTCGTCGCCCTCGATGACGAGCTTGGAGAAGTCCTCGGTGAAGAGGTCGCGCACGACCTTGAGCGTCAGGTCGGGCTCTCCGTAGAGCAGCTGCGGACCCGAGCCCTTGTTGGCGGACTTCTTCTCGATGTCCTCCCAGCGCGACTTCAGGCGCTCGACGTCGCGGGTGAGCTCCTCCTCGCTGGCGCCCTCGGCCGCGGTGCGCACGATGACGCCGGCGGTGTCGGGGACGATCTCCTTGAGGAGCCTCTTGAGGCGGTTGCGCTCGGTGTCGGGCAGCTTGCGGGAGATGCCCGACGTCGTGCCGTCGGGGACGTAGACGAGGAAACGGCCGGCCAGGCTGATCTGGCTGGTCAGGCGGGCGCCCTTGTGGCCGATCGGGTCCTTGGTGACCTGGACGAGGACCATCTGGCCGCTCGAGAGGACGGACTCGATCTTGCGGGGCTGGCCCTCCTTGTGGCCGAGCGCCGACCAGTTGACCTCACCGGCGTACAGCACGGCGTTGCGGCCCTTGCCGATGTCAATGAAGGCCGCCTCCATGGACGGGAGCACGTTCTGCACCCGGCCGAGGTAGACGTTGCCGATCAGGGAGGTCTGCGACTCGCGGGCCACGTAGTGCTCCACGAGGACCTTGTCCTCGAGGACGCCGATCTGGGTGAGGTCCTCGCGCTGGCGGATCACCATCACCCGCTCGACGGACTCGCGGCGGGCGAGGAACTCGGCCTCGCTGACGATCGGGGCGCGACGGCGGCCGGCCTCGCGGCCCTCGCGGCGGCGCTGCTTCTTCGCCTCCAGGCGGGTGGAGCCGGAGACGGCGGTGATCTGGTCCTCGGCGGAGCGCGTCTTGCGCACCCGGGTCACGGTGTTGGGCTCGCCGTCGTCCCCAGCGCCCTCCTCGCCGGCGCGGCGCCGACGGCGGCGGCGGCGCGAGGTCCCCTCGCCGGTCCCCTCGCTGTCGTCCTGCGAGCCGGTCTGGTCGTCCTCGGCCGGCGCGGATTCGGACGAGGTGTCGTCGGAGGTGTCGGCGTCGGTGGACTCGGCGCCCTCGCCGTTGCCTTCACCGGACTTGCCCCGGCGGCGACGGCCGCCACGGCGACGACGGCGGCGCGCGGGACCGTCACCGGACTCGTCGTCCTGGGCGGACGACTCCTCCTCCTCGCCCTCGCCCACCGCCGGAGCGGCGGTCCCGGCGACCTCGACGGGCTCGGCGGTCTCGGTGGCCTCAGCGGAGTCGACGGAGTCGTCGGCGGGCGCCTGGGCGCCCGGCTTCTTCCCGCCCGCCTTCTTGCCGGAGGTCTTCTTCCTCGCCGGCGCCCGCTCCGGCTCCGCGTCCGCCTGGACGTCGGTGGCCTCGGCGGCGGCGTCGGCGTCGTCGTCGGTGACCGGCACCTCGACGGGGACCGGCTCGGGCTTCTTGCGCGTACGACGGGTGGTCGTGGCGACCGGGGCCTGGAAGAGCACGGCGTGACCTGTGGTCTGGTCGGCAGCCTCGGCGGTCTCCTCCGCGGTCTCGCTCTCCTCCGCGGCTGCGGCCGGGGCCGCCTTGGCGGTGGTCCGCTTGGCGGCCGCCTTCCTGGCCGGCGCCTTGGCGGTGGCGGACTTGCGAGCGCTCGCCTTCTTCGCGGGGGCCGCGGCCTCGGCGGAGTCGGTGGAGCCGGTGGAGTCGGTGGCCTCGACGGACGCCACCGACTCGAGCGAGTCGACGAGCGCACTGTCCGCGGTCGCGGCGGCCGCCTTCTTGGCGGGGGCGCGCTTGGCGGCGGCCTTCTTGGCGGGGGCCTTGCGGGCCGCGGCCTTCTTGACGGGCGCCTCGGGGGCGGGCTCCGCCTGGGCGTCCGGCTCCGGGGCCGTCCCGGCGGCCGCCGCGGCCTTCTTGGCCGGGGTCTTGCGCGTGCGGCGGGTCACCACCGGTGCCGCGGGCGGGCTGTCTGGGGTCTGGATGTCGGGCGTCGCGCCGGTGCCGGCTTCGGTGCGCTCGGGCTGGTCATCATCGAGCATGTGGTGCTCCTCGGGCACCGTTGCGGTGCCGATACGGCGTCCACCGATCACGCGCGAGCGATCCCGGGGACGCAAAGCTTCAGTGGCGGCGACACCCTCCGCGTGAGCGTCTCCAGAGGCTGTCTGCCACCTGCCGCGGTCGCCGGGCCACCCTGAGTCGCTGTCACCGACTCGTGGGCCGCGTCGCGGTCCGGTGACGTCCACCCGTCCGGGGTGCCGACCACGTGGTGTGGACGGCGAGAACGTCGTCGGCTCGACGGATCCCGACGGTGGTCAGGGCGTCGAACGTGGCGAGTATCGCACACCGGACCTTGGGGCGCCCTATGCGCGAGACGCCAGCGGGTCGCCGACGTCCCCGGACTCGAGCAGCGGGCCCTGCGCGAGCCGCGTCATCAGCGGCGACTCGCCCGCGTCGAGCCCGGCCACGGTGGCGAGGCCTCTCAGGACGTCGTCGGGGCGTACGGCGGGGGTGCCGTGGCGCAGCACCACGTCGAGCGACGTACGTCCGGCGTCGCTCCCCTCAGCCGGGCCGGCAGCAGGCAGCAGGTCCAGGGAGACCACGGCGCCGCGGGCGTCGAACGACCGCATCCCCTTCTTCGTCATCCGCTCGACGAGCGCCTCGTCGGCGGCGAGGAAGCGGGCCACGGCCGCCTCCGCGACGGCCCGGTCGACGGCCAGGTCGATGCGCCACCGACTGGCCTCGAGCAGGTCCGCGAGCGAGCCGCCCGACGACTCGACGACCTCGAGCACGTCCAGCCCCGACGGCAGGGCCTCGTCGAGCATCGCGTGCACGTCGGCCGGCACCACCACCTCGGCGAGCGCCAGCTCGAGGTACTCAGCCTCGCTGGCCGAGCCGGTGGGCGCCGCGCCGGCGTAGGAGATGCGGGGGTGGGGGTTGAAGCCCGACGAGTACGCCATCGGGACCCGCGCGCGGAACACCGCGCGCTCGAAGGCGCGACTGAAGTCACGGTGGCTGGTGAAGCGGAGCCGGCCGCGCTTGGCGTAGCGCACGCGGAGGCGCTGGACGGGCGGGGCTTGCTGCTCGGGCTGCTGCTTGGGCACGACGAGCGAGGATATCGCTCAGCTGGTGCCGTGCTCAGGCCGGCTTGCGCGCGACGAGGCAGAACTCGTTGTAGGGGAAGAACCGCCCGGCGAAGCGCGGGAAGGGGAAGCTGTAGTTCTTCTCGACCTGGAGGCCGACGCGCTGCGCGAGGTCGGCCATCTGGGCACCGTCGGTGAAGTGCACGTGCGTGCTGTCCGTGGCGTAGCCCTTCTCCTGCGGACAGATCATCATCACCGTCCCGCCGGGCTTCACGTAGGGCAGGTAGGCCTCGACGAGTCCCTCCCAGTGCTCGGGGTGCACGTGCTCGAGGACGTGCGCGACGAGCATGCCGTCGAAGGACTCGGGCACCGCGACCTCGGGCCCGGCCTGCCACTCCTCGGACGTGTAGGCCTCCAGCCCGCGGGCGCGGCACTCGGCGACGGACTCCGGGTTGTGGTCCACCCCGACGGAGTCGCGGCCCAGGTTGACCAGGTTGCGGCCGATGCCGCAGCCGACGTCGAGCGTCCTGCCCATGCCCTGGCGCTCGAGGTTCCAGCGGTAGGGACGCTGGACGTCGAGGACCTGCTTCCAGCGGGCGTCGCTCAGCGTGCGCAGCCGATCGGCGTACTCCTCCGACCGGGTGTCCGGAGCGTGGGGTTCGGGATGGTCCGACGGGGTGCCGTTCATGCGCGGCACCCTATCGCGCGATTTCTGGGGACCATGCCGCTTCGTTAGGGTCCGGTCCCATGAGTGCAGAAGCCGATGCGAGTGCTCCGTCGGCAACCCAGCCAGCCTGGTGGCGACGTCGAGGTGACCTCCTCGCCGTCCTGGCGCTCATCGTGGCGTCGTTCGTCTTCACGACCGAGCAGGTCAACGAGCACGACATGCTCTCCCCGATCGACGAGTACCAGTACATCGGCTACTACGCGAACGTCGCCGACCACGGGATCGTGCGGCGTGGCGAGGCGATGCCGCTCTTCGCCCGTCGCTACATGGTCTGCAACGGCGTGCGCAACATCCCCGAGATGCCGCCCAACCCGCAGGCGTGTCGCAAGCCGAACAGCGTCGGCTACCCGATCGAGGGCGGCACCACTGCGGACCTCTACACACCCCTGTACTTCGGCGCGACCCGCGCGCTCGCCCAGCCGTTCGTCTGGCTGGGCGTCGACTTCGTCAGCGCGGGCCGGCTCGTGGGGGGCTTCTGGCTCTCCCTCGGCGCCGTGTTCCTCTACCTCGCGATGCGCCGTCGCAACGTCCCGATCCCGGTGGCGGTGGGCCTCAACCTGGTGATGGTGGGCTCCCTGGCGGCCTACTGGGGCAACACCTACATCTCCACGGACGCCACAGCACTCGCGGCGGGCGGCCTCGCAGCCCTGCTGACCATGCAGGCGCTCGACGGCAGGCGGCGGGCGCTCGCCCTGCTTCCGCTGGCCGGGGCGCTGGCCACCTTGTTCAAGCTGCAGAACCTCATCGGGTTCGGCGTGGCCGCGCTGGTGCTCCTCCTCGTCGCGGCGTACGAGTCCACGCAGCGGTCGGGAGGAGCGATGTCGCGCCTGCGGGCGTTCCTCGTCGACCGCCGCACGCTCTCGGGCACCGCGACGATCCTCCTCTCCATCGTGGCCCAGGGAGCCTGGATCGCCCTGCGGTCGGCGCTGGCCGTCGGTGAGCAGCCGAAGTTCGGCTTCGGAGCGCCGCTCGTGGGCAGCAACCTCATCGTCGAGCTGGGCAACTTCCTACCGAGCATGGGCGGCGGTGCGCTGGCGCCCTACGCGACCGGCCCCGCCTCCCTGCCTGCCTACGCCGTCGCCACCGGGCTCGCCATCGGCGGGTGCGTCGGCCTCGCCCTGTCCACGGGAGTCGCACCGGTGCGCCGGGTCGTCGGAGTCGCCACGGTCCTGGTGGCCGTGCTCGCCGCCCCGGCCCTGGCGATCGTCGTCGGGATCGTGGAGGACAACTACGTGCCGCTGCCGAGCCGCTACGCCCACTCCCTGCTGCCGTGGGCCCTGCTGTCCGCAGCCCTGCTCATCAACAACCCCCGTCCCTGGCTGCGCTGGGCGGTCCTGGCCCTCGGTGCCGCGACGTGGGGCATGGCCCTCATGATGGGCGAGGCCTGATGGCCGAGGAGTCCCGTCGCCCAGTTGGTAGCATCCCCACCGTGCCAGAAGGACACCAGGAGCTCCGGGTCCTGGTCATCGTGCCGGCGTGGAACGAGCAGGCGAGCATCACCGACACCCTGAGCGAGATACGCGAGTGCGTCCCGTGGGCGGACCTGCTGGTCGTCGACGACGGCTCCGGTGACCGTACGGCCGACGTCGCCCAGGCAGCGGGAGCGGCGGTGTGCCGCCTGCCGTTCAACCTCGGCGTGGGCGGAGCCATGCGGACCGGGTACCGCTACGCGCTGCGCCACGGCTACGACGTCGCGGTGCAGATCGACGCGGACGGGCAGCACGATCCTCGCTTCCTCGCCGACCTGGTCGAGCGCATGGACGACGCCGACGTGGTCATCGGCGCACGCTTCGCCAAGGCCGACGACCCCTACGTCGTCCGCGGGCCGCGCCGGTGGGCCATGGTCCTGCTCGCGTGGGTCCTCTCCCGCCTGGCCCACACCCGCCTCACCGACGTCACGTCCGGGTTCCGCGTCTCGAACCGCCGGGCGATCGTCCTCTTCGCGCAGCACTACCCCGCCGAGTACCTCGGCGACACCGTCGAGTCCCTGGTGATCGCAGCACGGGCCGGGTGCCGCATCACCCAGGTGCCCGTGACGATGCGGGCGAGGACCGCGGGCCGCGCCTCGCACTCGCCGGTGAAGGCCGCCATCTACCTCTTCCGCGCGGTCGTCGCGCTGCTCCTGGCCCTCGTCCGGGACTGGCCCGCCCAGCTCGAGGAGGGTGCGCCGGCGCCCACGACGGCCGACCCGTCCGGGACGCCAGCATCCCGGGCCGTCACCCACCCGGAGGCACGATCGTGAGCGGCAGCACCATCCTCGGAGTCGTGGGATCCGCGGTGATCCTCCTGACGCTGTTCGAGATGATGCGCCGGCACCGCCTGCGCGAGAAGTACGCGCTGATCTGGGCGCTCGTCGCCGTCGCGGTCATCACGGTCGCGCTGTTCCCGGTCCTGCTCGTCGAGGCCTCCGACGCAGTCGGGCTCGCCGTGCCGGCCAACCTGCTCTTCTTCTGCGCCGCGATCGTGATCCTGGTGCTCACCCTCCAGCACAGCTCCGAGCTGAGCCGTCTGGAGGAGCGGACCCGGACCCTCGCCGAGGAGATCGCGCTGCTGCGGCTCGAGGTCGAGCGGGCGCGCCGGGGAGAGCAGCCGCGCGAGCCCTCCCGTGACGAGTCGACGAGTTGACCGACACCGATCCGCTCCTCGAGATCTTCATCCCCTACTGGGGCGATCCGGGTCTCCTGAGGGCCACCGTCGACAGCGTGCGGGCGCAGACCGATCCGCGCTGGACGCTGGTCGTGGTCGACGACTGCTACCCCGATCCGTCCGTCGCGGAGTCCTTCGCCCGCGAGCGTGACCCGCGCATCCGCTACCTGCGCAACGCCGAGAACCTCGGCATCGTGGGGAACTTCCAGCGCTGCCTCGACCTCGCGTCGGGCGACGCCATGGTCTTCCTCGGCTGCGACGACGCCCTGCAGCCGGAGTACGTCGCTCGCGCGCACGCCGACCTGGCCGCCTTCACGGCGGTCGACATCTTCCAGCCGGGCGTGCGGGTGATCGACGCCGAGGGCAACGAGGCAGCGCCACTCGGCGACCGGGTGAAGCGGTGGCTGACGCCTCGCACCCGAGAGCCGCTCGTCCTGTCCGGCGAGGAGCTGGCGGTCAGCCTTCTGCGCGGCAACTGGCTCTACTGGCCGTCGCTGATGTTCCGGACCGAGAAGGTCAAGCAACACGCGTTCCGACGCGACCTGCCGATCATCCTCGACCTCGCGCTGGTCCTCGACATGGTCACCGACGGCTCGGCACTCCTGCTGGACCCCGTCGTGACCTTCGACTACCGGCGCCACGACAGCAGCCTGTCCGGCGCCGCCCTGAGCGACGGCAGCAGGTTCGAGCAGGACCGGCGCTACTTCACGGGTGCTGCCGCGCAGATGCGCGCGATCGGGTGGCAGAGGGCCGAGCGCGAGGCACGGTTGCGGTGGACCTCACGCCTGCACGCGCTCACCCTGCTGCCCGATGCGCTCCGCTCCCCCGACGACCGGTCCGGTGCACTGCGGCAGGTCCTGAGGCACGCCGTCGCCCGGTAGCCGCGTCGCGGCGTCGCCCTATGTACGCCGCAGCAGTCCCCGGCCGACGTGGACGGCGATGCCCGCGAGGGGACCGGCCACCAGGGAGCTGAGGACCCGGCTCTCGAGGCTGCCGGGCGCCAGCAGGACGAGTGCCGACACCGCGGTGGCGACGAGCCAGCCGGCGAGGTAGACCCCGTGGCGGTCCAGCGCGACGGTGGCCGCACCGGTGATGGTGAGGACGGCCACGAGGCCGGCGGTGAGGACCAGGCCCGCGAAGACGGCTCCGGACACGTCGTACGCCGGGTTGATCACGTGGAGGAGCCACGGCCCCAGCCACCACGCGGCCAGGCTGCCGATCGCGGCGACGACGGCCAGCGCTCCGAGGACGGGCCGCAGGACCCGGAGCCCGTCCCTGATCACCCGGGTCACCAGGAAGTTCTGGTAGATGCCCAACGGCACCAGGAGCGGCGCCCGGGACAGCGAGACGGACAGCACGATCGGTGCGGCCCCGGCGAAGACGTCCGCCGGGGTGGTCGCCCGCAGCAGGACGGGATAGCCGACGAGGACGAGCGCCGATGCGCCGGACGCCGAGCAGGCCACGAGCATCCGGCGCACCAGCGCGGCGCGGGACCCGGTGACCCGGACGTGCACGAGCCGCCGGACGTCATGGCTGGCCAGGACGAGCGCCACCCAGGTGGCGCACGCCAGCACCACGCCCCAGGCCAGCCCGAGCAGGTGGGCACCGGCGGCCGCCGCCAGCGCGCACAGGACCAGGCGCATGACCGCCTCGGACCCCAGCGAGAGGCTGTAGATCCCCCACGCGGAGCTGCCCGACGCGGCCCCGTTGAGTCCCGCCTGCAGGCTGAACAGGGCGATGCCCACGACCATCGCGGACAGCAGGCCCGGCCACAGGTCACCGAACAAAGGCGGGGCCCACAGCAGGCCCGAGGTCCCCACGACGGCGGCGGTCGCGCCGGCGAGACCGACCAGCACCGGCCAGACCGGCGTCGAACCGCGTCCGCCGGACGAGTAGACGGCGCGCGTGGTCTCGGTCGTCAGACCGACCAGGGCGCCGAACACGGCGTAGAGCGCGCCCCAGAAGACGAGGAACGACGCGTTGGTCGCCGGGTCCAGGACGCGCGCGGCCAGCACGAGCACCACGTAGCCGGCCACGCCGCTGACGCCCGCCGCCGCCAGCAGCGACGCCAGGGACCTGGGCTTCTCCGACGACCTGCTGGAAGACACGGGGCGCGATCCTAGGTGGACTTCTTGGCGGTGGCCCGACGCTTCAGGTCCGGCACGTAGGGGTCCTCGAGAGGGGCTCCCCAGCGGCTGCGGACGAGGTCGTGCTCCCAGCGGTGGACCGCGCGCTCGCGGGTGCGCGACTCGAAGTGGTAGAGCTCGACCGGCGCGACGTAGATGATGCGCTGGCCGTGGCCGCGCACCTTGTAGCAGAGGTCGACGTCGTTGAAGTTGGCCGGGAGCGCCTCCGAGAAGCCGCCGACCGCGAGGAAGGTGTCGCGCCGCATCGCCGCGCACGCTGCGGTCACGCCGCTGGCCTCGCGGTTGATGATGAGGGCGCCGAACGGTCCGTAGGAGTCGCGCGGCAGGTCCCGGTAGGGGTGCA
The DNA here is from genome assembly GCF_051912545.1 of Nocardioides sp. N13(2025). Lineage (GTDB taxonomy): Bacteria > Actinomycetota > Actinomycetes > Propionibacteriales > Nocardioidaceae > Nocardioides. The sequence goes on from NZ_CP196809.1 coordinate 2,447,196, forward strand.
GGTAGTGCCCCGTCGCATAGGCGTGGCCGGCGTGCTGCACCGTGTCGTCACCGAAGTAGAGGCGGGCACCGGTCATGCCCACGTCGGGCTCGTCGAGCGGTGCCACGAGCTGCTCGACCCAGCCGTCCGAGATCACCTCGACGTCGTCGTTGAGGAACACGAGCCGCTCACCGGTGGCCCGCAGGCAGCCGACGTTCATCTTCTCGCTGTAGTTGAACGGTCGCGTGAAGTGCACGAGGACGAGCTTGTCGCCGGCGACCTCCTCCAGCTCGCGCAGGACGTCCTGCGGGGTCGGTGTGTCGTAGACGACCACGATCTCGAGGTTCTCGTGGCTGGTCCGCGCGAGCAGGGAGCGCACGGCCTCGACCACCATGACGCGGCGCGAGCCCCAGATCAGGGCGGACTGGCCGATGGTCGGGATGACCACCGAGACCCGCACCGCGGGATCGAGCCGGCGGGTGATCCGGTAGTGACCGGGGACCGGTCCCTGACCCACCTGCGCCGCGAGGCCGAGACGGTCCATGTGGTCCTGGACCGCGTTCGCACCCGCGATGGTGGCGTACGGCTTGGCGTTGATGTCGGCCGACGCCGACCCGGCCACGGCCCGCCAGTGGTAGAGGACCTCGGGGATGTGGACCACCCGGCGGGCCACCTCCCCCACCCGCAGCGCCAGGTCGTGGTCCTGCGAGCCGTCGTAGCCCTCCCGGAACCTGCCGACCCGGCGCACGACCTCGGTGCGCATCACGGAGAGGTGGGAGGTGTACATCTGCCCGCGCAGGCGCTCGGGCGACCAGTCGGGCTTGCGGAACTCGTCGTAGAGGTTGCCCTCGTCGTCGACCTTGTCCTCGTCGGAGTAGAGGTAGTCGACGTCCTCGAGCTCCTCGATGCGCCGGGCGTTGGCGGACAGGGCGCCCGGCGTCAGGAGGTCGTCATGGTCGAGCAGCACCATGAACTCGCCGCGGGCGGCGTCGATGCCGTCGTTGGACGCCGCCACGATGTGGCCGTTGGTCTCCCGCTCGACCAGACGGATACGCGGGTCGCGGGCGGCGTGGTCGCGGACCAGCTCGCGGACCGCCTCCGTGGGCGAGCAGTCGTCGACCAGGATCCACTCCCAGTCCTCGAAGTCCTGGGCGAGCACCGAGGCGATCGTATCGCCGAGGACGTCGACCGGCGGCTCGTAGACCGGTGTGACGATCGAGAAGAGGGGTGCGCTCACCTGCCCAGCACCTTGCGTGCCACCCGTCGGGCGAGCGACGGTCGCGAGCGAGCCGCCTCGAGCTCGGCGACGAGCTGCCGGTTCTTCCGGGTCAGGCGCTGGACCTGGGGCCGTGCCTGCTTCAACCGTCCGCGCACGTTGCCCAGCTGCTTCTTGGCCCGGGCGAGATCAGCGCGCAGCCTCTTGTTGTCGTTGGTGAGACGGGCCACCTGGGCCTCGGTCCCCACGATGTGGTCACGCGTGGTGAGCAGGTGGTGGCGCGCGTCGAGCACCTCTGCCTGCCACTGCTCGACCAGGGCGGCCTGCTCGGCGAGCCTGCCCGACACGCCTGACGTCAGCTGCTCGTTGAGGGAGCTGATCCGGCGGTGCGACTCGAGCAGGGCCCGGCGCTTCTCCACCAGCTCGGTGTTGAGCGCCGCGAACTGCTGCTCGTAGCGCTGCGTCAGCGTGTGGAGCGTCAGGTCGGCCCGCTCGAACAGGACGGCCCACGGGGAGACGAACGACAGGTCCACGTCGGTGCGACGGAAGAAGCCACGCTCCGCGAACCACGCGGCCCACTGCGCCGTCGGGCGGGTGTTGAGGTGGGTGGGCTCGTCGTGGTCGGCCGGGCTGGAGGAGAACAGCACCCGGTCGGTCGCTGCGGCCATGTGGTCGATCGCGAGCTGGGCGTCGACCGGGCTCATGTGCTCGAGCACCTCGACGCAGCTCACCAGGTCGTAGCGGCCGCCCAGCGGCTCGGCGGCCGACGCCACCCGGAGGCGGGACCGTACGTCCTCGTGCGCGCTCTCGACCGCGTGCTCCGAGATGTCGATCCCGGACGCGTCGATGCCCTTGGCGACCAGCGCCTGCACGAAGAGGCCGCGGGCGCACCCCACGTCGAGGACGGTGCGAGGGTTCGCGATCCCCACGATGCGGTCCGCGAGCGACAGGAAGAACGCGCGCCACACCTCGTTGTCCCAGGTGTAGTTGTCGTAGCCACCCAGGTGTGCGTCGTTGTAGTAGGTGGCGGAGTAGTCCTCCGAGCGCGTTCCCTCGCTCATGTGAGCGTTCCCCTGTCTGACGGCGGGCGAATGTGCCGGCTCAGGCTATACGTTGCGGCGGGTCCCACCGCCGCGGCCCACGGGCTCACACCACGCTGAGCGGGAGCAGCTTCTGGCCGGTCGGCCCGACCTGGATCTCGGTGCCCATCTCCGGGCAGACGCCGCAGTCGTAGCAGGGGGTCCAGCGGCAGTCCTCGATCTCGATGTCGGCGCCGTCGGCGGCTGCGAGGGCGTCCTCCCAGTCACCCCACAGCCAGTCCTTGTCGAGGCCCGAGTCGAGGTGCTCCCAGGGCAGCACCTCGTCGTAGTCGCGCTCGCGGGTGGTGAACCAGTCGACGTCGACACCGGTGCCGTCGAGGCCGCGCGCGGCGGCCTCCATCCAGCGGTCGTAGGAGAAGTGCTCGCTCCAGCCGTCGAAGCGGCCGCCGTCGCGCCACACCTCCTCGATGACCCGGCCGACCCGCCGGTCGCCGCGCGAGAGCAGTCCCTCGACGATGCCGGGCTTGCCGTCGTGGTAGCGGAAGCCGATCGCGCGGGCGAACTTCTTGTCATCACGCACGACGTCGCGCAGCTTCTTGAGCCGCTCGTCGGTCGTCACGTGGTCGAGCTGCGCGGCCCACTGGAACGGCGTGTGCGGCTTGGGGACGAAGCCGCCGATGGAGACGGTGCAGCGGATGTCGTTGCGCCCGGAGACCTCGCGGCCCTTGGCGATGACCCGCTTGGCGAGGTCGGCGACCTGCAGCACGTCGTCGTCGGTCTCCGTCGGAAGGCCGACCATGAAGTAGAGCTTCACCTGGCGCCAGCCGTGGGAGTACGCGGCCGCGACCGTGCGGATCAGGTCCTCCTCGGTCACCATCTTGTTGATCACCTTGCGCATCCGCTCCGAGCCGCCCTCGGGCGCGAACGTCAGGCCCGAGCGCCGGCCGTTGCGGGAGAACTCGTTGGCGAGGGTGATGTTGAAGGCGTCGACGCGCGTGCTGGGCAGCGACAGGGAGACGTTGGAGCCCTCGTAGCGGTCGGCGAGGCCCTTGGCGACGTCGCCGATCTCGGTGTGGTCGGCGCTCGAGAGCGACAGCAGGCCGACCTCCTCGAAGCCGGACTTGCGGATGCCGTTCTCGACCATGTCGCCGATGGTCTCGATGGACCGCTCGCGCACGGGGCGGGTGATCATCCCGGCCTGGCAGAAGCGGCAGCCGCGGGTGCAGCCGCGGAAGATCTCGACCGAGAAGCGCTCGTGCACGGTCTCGGCCAGCGGCACCAGCGGGTTGGCCGGGTACGGCCACTGGTCGAGGTCCATCAGCGTGTGCTTGCGCACCCGGAACGGGATGCCCGGCCGGTTGGGCACGACCGCCTCGATGGCGCCGTCCTCGGCGTAGGCGACGTCGTAGAAGCGCGGGACGTAGATGTTGCCGGTGACCGCCAGGCGGCGCAGCAGCTCGTCGCGACCGCCAGGTCGCCCCTCGGCCTTCCACTCGCGGACCACCTCGGAGATCGCGAGCACGACCTCCTCGCCGTCGCCGAGCACGGCCGCGTCGACGAAGTCGGCGATCGGCTCGGGGTTGAAGGCCGCGTGGCCACCGGCGATGACGACCGGGTCGTCCTCGCCACGATCGGCCGCGTGGAGCGGGATCCCTGCGAGGTCGAGCGCGTTGAGCATGTTGGTGTAGCCCAGCTCGGTGGAGAAGCTGAGGCCGAAGAGGTCGAAGGCACCCACCGGGCGGTGGCTGTCGACGGTGAACTGCGGGATCGGGCCCTGCTCGTCACCGGTGCGCATCACCTGCTCCATGTCCGGCCACACCGAGTAGGTGCGCTCGGCCAGGATCCAGTCGCGCTCGTTGAGCACCTCGTAGAGGATCTGCACGCCCTGGTTGGGCAGGCCGACCTCGTAGGCGTCGGGGTACATCAGGGCCCAACGGACCGTGGGACCGCCCGACTCGGAGGACGCGGCGCAGTCCCAGTCCTTGACGACGGAGTTGAGCTCACCGCCGACGTACTGGATGGGCTTCTGCACCGAGGGCAGCTTGGCCTCCAGGCGCGGGAAGACCGACGCGACGGACATGCGCACGACACCTCGTTCGGGGAAGTCGACTGACGGGGACGGACCACTCGGGGGGCGACCCCCGTGGGCAGTCATCAAGGGTACGTCTCCGGGGCCGCTGCGACCCAAACGCCTCTCAGCGCCGGGTGGTGCCCAGCAGGCGCGCGGGGACCGTGCCCGAGGAGCGGAGGTGGATGTTCTGCAGCAGGCCCAGCGCGAGCATCCCCGCGAAGAGGGAGCTGCCGCCGTAGGAGACGAAGGGCAGCGGCACGCCCGTCACCGGCATGATGCCCAGGCACATGCCGATGTTCTGGAAGGCCTGGAACCCCCACCAGCAGGCGATGCCCGCTGCAGCCACGCGGCCGAACAGGTCGCCCGCGTCGGCCGAGATCGCCAGCGCGCGCCAGATCACGACGGCCAGGAGCAGGATCATGATGCCCGCCCCGACCAGACCGAGCTCCTCGCCCGCCACGGTGAAGATGAAGTCGGTGTGCTGCTCGGGCACGAAGCCGGACCGGGTCTGGGAGCCCTCGAAGAGGCCTTGCCCGAAGAGGCCGCCGTTGCCGACCGCGATGCGCGCCTGCTCGGTGTTGTAGCCGGCTCCCCGCGGGTCGAGGCCGGGGTTGGTGAAGGCCAGGAACCGGTCGACCTGGTAGGGCTTGAGCACGCCCATCGACACCGCGGCGGCGGCCCCGCCGACGGCGCCCAGCGTCAGCCCGCCCAGCCACCGGCGCCCGGCGCCGGCGACGGCGACGACGCCGAACACGGTGGCGGAGAGGACGAGCATCGTGCCGAGGTCGGGCTGCAGGAGGATCAGGACCGCGGGGATGCCCGCGATGAGCAGCATCGCGACCACCTCGAGGCTGCGCACGCCGCGCCCCCACCGGCGCTCGGTGCGCTCGGCGACCACCAGGGCCATGCCGATGACGACCGCGAGCTTGGCGAACTCCGAGGGCTGGATGGACATCCCGCCCAGCTGCAGCCAGGACCGGGACCCGTTGACGGTGCTCCCTGCGACGAGGACCAGCACGAGCCCGACGATGCTCGCGACGTAGACCAGGGGCGCGAGGATCCGCACCCAGCGGTGGTCGGTGGCCAGCACCGCCACCATCAGCACCAGGCCGATCGCGACGTTGACCAGCTGCTTGCGGAGGTAGGCGTTGGGGTCGCCTCCGGTGAGGTCGGCCCGTGTCGAGGTCGCCGACCAGACGAGCAGCGTGCCCAGGACGACCAGCGCGAGCGTGGCCAGCAGGAGGAGCCAGTCGAGGCCGGGGGCGCGCAGGCCGCTGGCGGCCTGGCCGGTACGGACGGGACGGGAGGACAGCACGGTCATCGCTTCACTCCCCCGCCTTCGCGACGGTCGGCGGCATGATCGAGCCGTCGTCGAGGAACTGCGGCAGCCGCGCCGGCGGGACCGTGCCGGGGACGGCCGAGCGCGCGGGACGTACGTCCTCGCCCTCGATGCCGTAGAGCGCCTCCCAGATCGCGCGGATGCCCTCGCCGGTGGAGCCCGAGCCGGTGCCGGCCTGGCTGATCATCATCACCACGACGTAGTCCTCGGTGTAGGACGCGACCCAGCCGGTGGACTGCTTGCCGTAGACCTCGGCCGACCCGGTCTTGGCCCGGACGGTGACCTCGTCGATCGGGAAGTCGACCATCTTCCAGTACATCGTGCCCTCGCGGGTGACGCCCTGGAGCGCGCGGTCGATGTAGTCGAGGTACTTCTTCGGCACGTCGAGCTGGGCGACCTTGCGGGGAGCGATCCGCCGCAGCACCTTGCCGCTCGGGCTGACCAGCGCCTTGGCGACCGTGGGCGCGTAGAGCGTGCCGCCGTTGCTGAGCGCGGCGTAGGCGCGGGCGAGCTGGAGCGGGGTGACGATGGTGTCGCCCTGGCCGATCGAGAAGTTCACCGCGTCGCCGGCGCGGTAGAGGTTGCCCTCGATGCAGAACTCGCGGGCGAACTTGTAGACGAAGTCGCTGGTGTCCTGGGTCTGCGGCTTGCCGGCGAGCTTGCAGTAGTAGTCCTTCTGCGACTCGTAGTAGGCCTGCTTCCAGTGCCGGTCGGCGATGCGGCCGGGCGCCTCACCGGGCAGGTCGATCCCCGTGCGGGAGCCGAACCCGAACGACTTGGCCATCTCGACCAGCGGGTCCCTGGCGTCGATGTCGGCCGGGTCGCTCCCGAACTTCTGCCAGAAGTTGTAGCCGATCCGGTAGAAGAACGTGTTGCAGGAGACCTCGAGCGCCTTGGCGAAGCTGATCGTGCCGTAGGCGTCGGACTCGTGGTTGCGGAAGACGCGGTTGCCGACCTGGAAGCCCGACGAGCACGGCAGCATGGTGTCCATGGAGTAGCCGTTGGTCAGGGCGCCGGCGGTCATGAACGGCTTCCACGTCGACCCGGGCGCGAACTGCCCCTGCGTGGCCCGCGAGAGCAGCGGGGTGCCGGCCTTCTCGGAGTAGAGGCGCGCGAGCTCGGACTCGCTGATGCCGCCGGTCCACACGTCGGGGTCGTACGTCGGCTGGCTGGCCATCGCGACGACCCGGCCGGTCTTGGCGTCGAGGACCACCGCGGCGCCCGAGTCGGCCTCGAAGTTCCGGCCGGTCACCGGGTCGAGCGTGGCCCGCTGGACCTTGATCCGCTCGGCGAGCTGCCTCTCCACGACCGACTGCACCTTGGCGTCGATCGACGTGACGAGGGTGTCGCCGGGGGTGCTCTCGATGACCGAGTCGTCGCCGAGCACCCGGCCCATCGAGTCGACAGCGACGCGGCGGTAGCCGGGCAGGCCGCGCAGCCACTCGTCGTACTGCTTCTCGACACCGGCGCGGCCGACGACCGAGGCGCCGTTGAGGGAGCGGTCGTCGCGCTCGGCGGCGAGGTCGTACTCGTCCTCGGTGACCGGGCTGAGGTAGCCCAGCACGTGGGCGAGGTTGATGCCGAAGGGGCGCGGGTAGGACCGGACGTTCTGCTGCTCGGCGAGCACGCCCGGGTAGTCCTCGGGCTGCTCCAGCACGCGCAGCGCGACGTCCTTGGAGACGTCGGTCGCGACCGGCACCGGTTGGTAGGGCGAGCCGTTCCAGCACACGTCGCGGACGCTGCCGGGGTCGCCGCACGTGACCAGCCGGGCCTCGACCTCCTCGGGCTCGGCGTCGACGACGACGGAGACCCGGCGGACGAGCTCGGTGCGCTGCTTCTCCGCGAGCTTGCCCAGGAGGGTGCGGTCGACCGAGATCACCCACGACGTGCGGTTGGCCACCAGCGGGCGGCCCTGGCTGTCGACGATCAGCCCGCGCTGCGGCTGCACGACGATGTCGCGGACCGACTGGTTGGCGGCCTGGGCCTGGTAGGACTCACCGCCGATGACCTGGAGGTAGTAGAGCCGGACGAAGAGCGTCGCGAAGAGCGAGAAGGCCAGGGCCTGCACGACCACCAGCCGCAGCCGGCTCCGGTTGGTCGTGGGGCTCACTGGGTCGCCCACTGGGGACTGAGCCGGGAGAAGAGCCTCATCAGCGGTGGCAGCACGAACGGCGTGAGCAGCACGTCCCAGACCACCGCGACGAGCACCACCTCGAGGAGCCCGGAGATCGACATCGTCGGGTCGGAGAGGAGCACGCCGCTGAGCGCGAACAGCGACGTCGCCACGAACGACGCGGCGGCGACCGTGCCGACCACGGCCAGCGCGGTGGGCCTGACGTCCTGGCGCACGCGCGCCGCGAGGAAGGCCGCGATCGTCAGCGCGAGCGCCCACCGCCCGGCGACGTGGTCGGCCGGGGGCGCGAGGTCGAGCGTCAGCCCTGCGGCGAAGCCCAGCAGGAGGGCGAACGGCGCCTCGACCGTGAGCGCGGCAGCGACGACGACCAGGAGGCAGAGGTTGGGCACGATGCCGTGCCAGGCCAGGTGCGGGAACAGCGTCACCTGCACCACGAGGGCGAGGACGACGGCCCCGAGCGCGATCGCCCACCGCAGCCCCTTCACCGGAGGCTCCCGTCGGCCTCGACCACCGCACGGTCGCTCGGGGCGCCGCTGGGGACCATCACGCCCACCACGTCGAGGGAGGAGAAGTCGACGAAGGGCTTCACGACGGCCCGCTGCGAGGCCTCGCGCAGCGAGCTGTAGACCTCGGTGATCGTGCCGATCGGCACGCCCGGGGCGTAGGGGCCGGTGGCGCTCCCCCACGTCACGACCGTGTCGTCGCGGGCGGGGACGGAGGCGTCGTCGACGAGCCTGAGGTCGAGCCCGGACTCCTGGTCGAGGGAGCCGCTGCCCGTCACGAAGCCGATCTCCATGCTCGACCCGACGCGACCGCCCACGGTCGAGTCGGGGTCGATGACCAGGAGCACGGTGGCGCTGCTCCGGGTGACGCGCAGGACCCGGCCGACCAGTCCGTCGTTGTTGACGACCGTCATGTCCGGCCCGACGCCGGCCCGCGAGCCGGCGTCGATGGTCACGGTGAAGCTCTGCGACTGCCGCGGGCCCATGGCGACGACGCGGGCCGGGACGAGGGCCGACCCGAGGTCCTCGGCCGCCGTGGTGAGGCCGTCGTACTGCTCGAGGCGGTTGCGGTCGAAGCCCGCGAGCTCGACCTTGCCCCGCAGCTCGGCGTTGCTGGCCTCGAGGTCGCGGACCTGGTCGGCGAGGTCGCCCTTGCTGCGGAACCAGGTGGGCACGGCGGTGAAGGGGCGCACGGCGGCGGCCGCGGCCGACTCGGCAGGGCCGAAGGCCTCACCGATCGCGCGACGTGCCGGCTCCAGCGGCGAGCCGCCACCCCCGGACACGTCGAGCGTGATGAGCGTGATGCTGGCCAGCACCAGCGCGACCAGCAGGGACCGGGGCGGGCGGTTGCGGGACTCGAGGCGGTCGAGGCCGGTCCACCGACGCTCGCGGCCGTCGTGTCCCCCGAAGGCACCCATCAGCTGTGTCCCATCAGAAGCGCCGCACGTCCGAGACGAGCACCTGCTGGAGGGCCTCGAACTCCTCGACGCACTTGCCGGCGCCGTAGGCCACCGAGGACAGCGGATCCTCGGCGAGGTGCACGGGCATGCCGGTCTCGTGGCGGAGGCGCTCGTCGAGGCCGCGGAGCATCGCTCCGCCGCCGGTGAGCACGATGCCGCGGTCCATGATGTCGCCGGCCAGCTCGGGCGGCGTCTGGTCGAGCGTGGAGCGGACCGCGTCGATGATGTTGTGCAGCGGCTCCTCGAGGGCCTGGCGCAGCTCGGAGCTCGACACGACGACCGTGCGGGGCAGCCCGGAGACCATGTCGCGCCCGCGGACCTCGGCGTCGGGCTCGCTGGGGAGCGGGAAGGCCGACCCGAGGGTCATCTTCATCTCCTCGGCCGTGCGCTCGCCCAGCATGAGGGAGTACTCCTTCTTCATCCACGCGATGATCGCCTGGTCGAGGTCGTCACCGGCGGTGCGGACCGAGATGCTGGTCACGATGCCGCCGAGGCTGATCACGGCCACCTCGGTCGTGCCGCCGCCGACGTCGACGACCATGTTGCCGGTGGCCTCGTGGACCGGGAGCCCGGCGCCGATGGCTGCGGCCATCGGCTCCTCGACGATGTAGACCCGGCGGGCGCCGGCCTGGTAGCCGGCCTCCTTGACCGCGCGCTGCTCGACGGCGGTGATGCCGCTCGGCACGCAGATCACCATGCGCGGCTTGGCGAAGTAGCGACGGCGGTGCACCTGGTGGATGAAGTAGCGCAGCATCTGCTCGGTCGCCTCGAAGTCGGCGATGACGCCGTCCTTCAGCGGGCGGATGGCCGTGATGTTGTCGGGCGTGCGCCCGATCATCCGCTTGGCCTCGTGGCCGACGGCGAGGACCTCGCCGGTGGTGGTGTTCATCGCGACGACGGACGGCTCGTCGAGCACGACGCCCTTGCCGCGGACGTAGACGAGCGTGTTGGCGGTGCCGAGGTCGACGGCCATGTCCCGGCCGATGAAGCCCCCTGGTGTCCTGCTCAGTGCCATGCCGCTGGTGCCCCCGCTGGTCGGGTCCTACTGGGAAGAGGAGTCGGCGATCCGGCCGACCCACGCTCAGGTTAAGGAGCGCGGAAGGGTGTTCCCGGCAGGACACGCGCGGGGCTAGGTTCGGAAGATGGCTGACCACACGTCCGACCTGGACGAGCTCCGCACCTCGCTCCCCATCGACCAGATCGCCGCACGGCTCGGGGAGGATCCCGACGCCGTACGACGTGCCGTCGACGTCGCCCTCCCGGCCCTCCTGGGGGGCCTGCAGGCCAACGCCCAGGACCCGGGCGGTGAGGCGTCGCTGGTGGAGGCGCTGGGCCAGCACGACGCGCAGGTCGCGACCGCACCGGTCGACCTCGCCGACGTCGACGAGCAGGACGGCCAGCGCATCACCGCCCACATCTTCGGCGCGCAGCAGGACCAGGTGGTCCAGCAGCTCGGCTCCACGGGGGCCGGCAGCGGGCTCGTGCAGAGGCTGCTGCCGATCCTCGCCCCGATCGTGCTGTCCTACCTCGCCAAGCAGATGGGCGCCAAGGGCGGCGCAGCCGCGGGCGGCGGCGTGCTCGGCTCGATCCTGTCCTCGATCCTCTCCGGCGCCGCGCAGGGTGCGGGGAGCTCGTCCCGCTCGAGCACCTCTGGCGGGCTCGGGGGCGTCCTCGGGGACCTGCTCGGCGGGTTGCTGGGCGGCGGCCGGAAGGCCTGACCGGCCGGCCTCAGGCCAGGTCGCCGAACCAGATCTTGATCTCGCGGGCGGCCGACTCCTCGGAGTCCGACCCGTGCACGAGGTTCTGCTGGACGGCCACGCCCCAGTCGCGGCCGAGGTCGCCACGGATCGTGCCCGGGGCGGCGACGGTCGGGTCGGTGGCGCCGGCGAGGGAGCGGAAGCCCTCGATGCAGCGCTCACCCTCGATGACCACGGCGAGCACCGGGCCGGAGAGCATGAACTCGACGAGCGGACCGTAGAACGGCTTGCCCTCGTGCTCGGCGTAGTGGGCGGCGAGGATCTCGCTGGTCGCGGTGCGGAGCTCGACGGCCGCGAGCGTGTAGCCCTTGGCCTCGATCCGGCGGAGGACCTCGCCCGAGAGGCCACGGCGTACGCCGTCGGGCTTGACGAGGACGAGGGAACGCTGGACGTCGGTCATGGCGGGAAGCCTAGCGAGCCTCAGGGCTGGTCGGCGCGCCAGGCCGCCCAGGCCTCGGCCCGCTCGCGCTCGATCTTGCGCCCGAGCAGGTCGGCCGCGGCCCACAGCGCTGCGAAGACGAGCCCGAGCCCGAACATGACGGGCACCACGAAGCCGAGGGCGATGGCCGCCACCTGCACGCCGTAGCCGACGAGGTAGGCCCACTCCGCCCGCAGCATCCCGGCGAGCAGCAGGCACACCACCGCCAGGCCCAGTCCCACCGTGAGGGCGGTGCCGGCCGGGACGTCGGCGATGGTGATCATCACCGGCGTGGTGAGGCCGAGGGTGATCGCCTCCAGGCTCAGGACCGCGGCGCACATGCCGCGGCGCGGCGAGCGCTCGGTGTTGGCGGGGGCGTCGGGGGGCGTCCCGCTCATCGGCGGCCCTTCAGCATGGCGCGCGCCTCGCCCACCGTGACCACGGAGCCGGTGACCAGGACCGCTCCCGCGCCGATCGACACGTCGATCGCCTCGCCGACCTCGGCGAGCGTGGCCGCGCGGTCGATCGCCTCGGCGAGGTCGGGCACGACGGTGACCCGGTCCTCGCCGAAGACCTCCACGGCTGCGCGCCCGAGGGCCGCTGCCGACATCGACCGCGGGGTGGAGTTCTGGGTGCAGACCAGGTGGGCCAGGTGCGGCTCGAACGCCGCGAGCACGCCCTCGTGGTCCTTGTCCTCCATCACGCCCATCACGCCCACCAGCGGGCTGAAGGCGAAGGAGTCCTCGAGCGCGGCCGCGACGGCCTCGGCCCCGTGCGGGTTGTGGGCGGCGTCGAGGACGATCGTGGGGCTGCGACGGATGATCTCGAGCCGTCCCGGGGAGGTCACCTCGGCGAAGGCGGCGCGGACCAGCTCGTCGTCGAGCTCGCCGCTGCCGAACGCCTCGACGGCAGCCAGCGCGACCGCGGCGTTCTGGGCCTGGTGGGCGCCGTAGAGCGGCAGGAAGAGGTCGTCGTACTGCGCCCGCAGGCCCTTGAGCGAGACGACCTGGCCGCCGACGGCGGGTGTGCGCGACACGACGCCGAACTCGACGCCCTCGCGCGCGACGGTCGCGCCGACCTCGGCCGCGTGCGCGAGCAGGACGGCGGCGACCTCCGGGGTCTGCTCGGCCAGCACCGCGAAGGAGCCCGGCTTGATGATCCCGGCCTTCTCCACCGCGATCGTGGCCGGGTCCTCGCCGAGGTACTTGGCGTGGTCCACGGCGATGGGCATCACCACGGCGACGTCGGCGTCGATGACGTTGGTGGCGTCCCAGCTGCCGCCCATCCCGACCTCGACCACCGCGACGTCGACCGGCGCGTCGGCGAAGGCGGCGTAGGCCATGCCGACGATCGTCTCGAAGAAGCTCAGCGGGTGGGCCTGCTCGGCGTCGACGAGGTGCGTGTAGGGGGCGACGTCGTTGAAGGCGCGCACGAACGCCTCGTCGTCGAGCGGCTCGCCGTCGATGCTGATCCGCTCGCTCATCTTCTCCAGGTGCGGGGAGGTGAAGCGCCCGGTGCGCAGGTCGAGCGCCCGGAGCAGGGTCTCGATCATGCGGCTGGTGCTCGTCTTGCCGTTGGTGCCGGTGAGGTGCACCGACCGGAAGGAGCGCTGCGGCTCGCCGAGCAGCTCGGTGAACGCCTCGATCCGGTCGAGGCTCGGCTCGAGCCGGGTCTCGGGCCAGCGGGACAGCAGCGCGTCCTCGACCTCCTCGAAGGTCTCGGCGAGGCGTGCGGGTTCGGTGGCGTCCGGGGGCAGCTCAGTCATGTCCCCACGAGTCTATTGACCTGCCTGAGCAGGCGACGACTCAGGCGCGGACGACGTGCTCGGCCATGTCGATCACCGGCTCGTAGCCCAGCCCGGCGTAGATCTTGTTCGACGTCGGGTTGGCCTGGTCGGTGAACAGGCACATCCGGGTGCCGGCCTCGAGCCCGCGCCGGGTCAGCTCCCCGACGACGTACGACGCGATGCCGCGGCCGCGGTGCTCCTTGGGCGTGTAGACCGGCCCGATCCGCGAGACGCCGTACGACGGCAGGCCGGATCCCGACAGGTGCGCGATCGTCCCGTCCGGCAGCTCCCAGAGCCACTCCACGCCCTCACGTATCCGGACCAGCACGCTGTCGATGGTGTTGTGCTCGCCCGAGGTCGGGTCGGGCACGCGGCCGGCCTGCTCGTCGGCCTCCTCGTGGAACGCGGTGAACCACGCCAGCACCAGCGCGGCGTCGTCCTCGGTCGCCTGCCTCAGCCGACCCTCGGGAGCGGGCGGCACCTCGACCGAGGTGGCCTCCCAGAGTCGGGTCGCCTTGTCGGCGACGACCTCACCGCCGACGAGCTCGGCGGTGGCCCGGGCCAGCACCTCCGAGCCGGGGAGCGCCCCGTTGGCGCCGCCGAGGAGCTCGCCGCGCTCGTGGAGCGCGACGGCCAGCGCGCGAGCGGCCTCCTCCGGCATCGGCAGCGCGAAGGTCGGGTAGGGCTTGAACGGCGCGGTGCGCATGGCCGCGCTGACGACCTCGCCCTCGCCGTCGCGGACGGCGAGCCACCAGCGCTGGAACGGGGCGGCGACCTCGGCCCACGAGTCGCTCCCATCAGCCACCTCGCGGACGGCCCGCGAGGTGACGCTCGCGATCACGCTGCCCAGCACGGGCTCGGCGGCGAGCAGGTGGTCCGCGGCGTCGAGGAAGGCCTGCGGGCTCTCGAAGAACTCCAGCGTGAAGGCAGCGTCGGTGTCCGGGGTCATGGCAGGCACGCTAGGGCGCGGGCCGCTCGGGTCGATACTCGTTTTCGCAGGCCGGAGGCCCGTCAATAGACTCGGCGCATGACTGAGAACCCCAGCACCCACGCCCCGGACGCCGATCCGGCCACGACGACGAGCACCGACCCGCGTGCCGTCGTCGTACCCGAGCGTCCGGCGCTGGAGGGCCTGGAGGAGAAGTGGTCCCGGGCGTGGGCCGACAACGACACCTACGCCTTCGACCGCACCCAGCCGCGGGAGAACGTCTACTCCATCGACACGCCGCCGCCGACCGTCAGCGGCTCGCTGCACGTCGGCCACGTCTACTCCTACAGCCACACCGACCTGATCGCGCGCTACCAGCGCATGCAGGGCAAGGCCGTCTTCTACCCGATCGGCTGGGACGACAACGGCCTGCCGACCGAGCGCCGCGTCCAGAACTACTTCGGCGTCCGCTGCGACCCGGCCCTGCCCTACGACCCCGACTTCACCCCGCCGGAGAAGCCCGACCTCAAGAAGCAGGTCCCGGTCAGCCGGCCGAACTTCATCGAGCTGTGCGAGCAGCTCGTGGTGGAGGACGAGAAGGTCTACGAGGAGCTGTGGCGCAAGCTCGGCCTCTCGGTCCAGTGGAACCCGACCTACACGACCATCGGCGACCACTCGCGCACGGCGAGCCAGCGGGCGTTCCTGCGCAACTACGCCCGTGGCGAGGCCTACCTCTCCGAGGCCCCGACCCTGTGGGACGTCACCTTCCAGACCGCGGTCGCCCAGGCCGAGCTCGAGGCGCGCGACTACCCGGGGCACTACCACCGCGTCGCCTTCCACCGCCCCGACGGCTCCCCGATCCACATCGAGACGACCCGCCCCGAGCTCATCCCGAGCGTGGTCGCCCTGATCGCGCACCCCGACGACGAGCGCTACCAGGACGCCTTCGGCACCACCGTCACCTCCCCGGTCTTCGGCGTCGAGATCCCCGTCCTGGCCCACCACGCGGCTGAGCCCGACAAGGGCGCGGGCATCGCGATGTGCTGCACCTTCGGCGACCTCACCGACGTCATGTGGTGGCGCGAGCTGAGCCTGCCGGTCCGCACGGTCGTCGGCCGCGACGGGCGCCTCACCCGCGAGACGCCCGAGTGGCTCGCGAGCGACGCGGCCTCGACGGCGTACGCCGAGATGGCCGGCAAGACGACCTTCAGCGCCCGCGAGGCGATGGTCGCCCTGCTGCGCGAGTCCGGCGACCTCGATGGCGAGCCCACGGCCACCCAGCGCATGGCGAACTTCTACGAGAAGGGCGACAAGCCGCTCGAGATCGTCGCCACCCGCCAGTGGTACATCAAGAACGGCGGCAAGGACGCCGCCCTGCGCAAGGAGCTGCTCGCCCGCGGCGAGGAGATCACCTGGATCCCCGCCCACATGAAGCACCGCTACGACAACTGGGTCGGTGGCCTCAACGGCGACTGGCTGGTCTCGCGCCAGCGGTTCTTCGGCATCCCCTTCCCCGTCTGGTACCCCCTCGACGCCGACGGTGAGCCCGACCACGACCACCCGCTCCTGCCGAGCGAGGACCAGCTGCCGGTCGACCCGTCGACCCAGGCACCGCACGGCTTCACCGAGGACCAGCGGGGCAAGCCGGGTGGCTTCGTCGGCGACCCCGACGTGATGGACACCTGGGCCACCTCGTCGCTCACCCCGCAGATCGCGGGTGGGTGGGAGGTCGACGACGACCTGTTCTCCCGCGTGTTCCCCTACGACCTCGCCACCCAGGCGCACGACATCATCCGCACCTGGCTCTTCTCGCGCGTCGTCCGCGCCGACTTCGAGCACCAGGTCGTGCCGTGGTCGCACGCGATGATCTCCGGCTTCATCGTCGACCCCGACCGCAAGAAGATGTCGAAGTCCAAGGGCAACGTCGTCGTCCCGAGCGACATCCTCGACAAGTACGGCGCCGACGCCGTGCGCTGGCGTGCCGCGATCGGCCGTCCGGGCATGGACTCGCCCTTCGACGAGTCGCAGATGAAGATCGGGCGCCGGCTCGCCATGAAGGTCCTCAACGCCTCGAAGTTCGTGCTCGGCAACGTCGGCGCCACCGAGCTCAGCCCGGCCGCCGTCAGCGCCCCGGTCGACTGCGCGCTGCTCGGTCGCCTCGAGGTCGTCGTGCGCAAGGCCACGGAGGCCTTCGACGTCTACGACTACACCACCGCGCTCGAGGTCACCGAGAAGTTCTTCTGGGAGTTCTGCGACGACTACCTCGAGCTGGTCAAGGAGCGCGCCTACGACACCGACGGCGGCGCCGGGACGGTCTCGGCCAAGGCCACGCTGGCGATCGCGCTGCACACCCAGCTGCGCCTGCTCGCCCCGTTCCTGCCGTACGCCACCGAAGAGGTCTGGTCGTGGTGGCAGGACGGGTCGATCCACCACGCGGCCTGGCCGACGGCGGCAGACCTCGGCTCCGCCGCGGCCGCCCAGCCCCTGGTGCTGGACGCCGTCGCCGCCGCGCTCACCGGCATCCGGGGCGCCAAGTCGCAGGCCAAGGCCAAGATGCGCGCACCCCTCTCACGCGTGGTGATCACCGGCCCGGCCTCGCTCACCGAGGCCGCCCAGCAGGCGCAGGACGACCTCCGCGCGGTCGGCACGATCGTGGGCGACCTGGTCTTCGTCGCCGACGACGACGCCAAGGACCTCAGCGTCACCGCCGAGCTCGCCCCCACCGAGGACTGACCACACAGGAGATCCCCCTCCCGCACCGCCGCCGAGCGGTGCGTGAGGGGGATCTGTGCGTCTGGGTCAGCGGTGGGCCCTAGCGGCCTCGCGGGCCAGCTTGGCGGCGTCGCGGACAGCCTGCTCAGCGGCCTTCTCGGCATCCCGCGCGGCCTTGTCGGCGTCGCGCTGGGCCTGGGCGGCAACCTTCTCCGCCTCGCGCTGAGCGCGGGCGGCGGCCTTCTCAGCCTCACGCTCTGCCTTCCGGGCAGCCCTCTCGGTCGCCCGCAGCGCCTTCAGCGCCGCCTGGTGGGCCTTGCGCTCGGCTCGCTCGGCGGCGCGGTCCGCCTGCCGCTCGGGCGCCGAGGACGCTGCGTCGGTCTGCTCGTCGGACTGCGCCTGGGTGGGCGGGGCCGGCGAGGTGGGTGGGGCCGGCGACGTGGACTGGGCGGTCGCCCGGGCGATCCGCTTCGAGAGCGGTTCGGGCACGGCGACGCCGAGCGGCTGGGCGCTCAGCTCGTCCGGGATGCTCACCGTCTCGGGCTCGCGCGGCTGTTCTTGCGCAGGCGCGACGTGGACGGCCTCGACCGGTACGGCGATGGGCTTGCCCGGCCGGAAGATGTCCACTCCCCAGCCCTGGCCGACCGAGAGCGTCATCAGGACGGCACAGAGCACGGCGACCAGAGCGAAGCCGACGAGCGGTCGCTTGGGATCAACCCCCACGGGTTCCCCTTCCCACATGCTGACGAGACGCCAGTCTCGCGGGGTCATGACGCGTGATCACAGTCGATGGTCCGAGATGGCCCGAAATGACTAGACCGGTCTGGTCACATCGAGTCAGGCTGACTTCTTCTTCTTCGCCTCGGACTCACGCAGGATCAGCGTCGGCGCGACGTCGTCCTCGACGACCTCGCGGGTGACGATCACCTTGGCCACGTCGCCGCGGGAGGGGACGTCGTACATGACGTAGAGGAGGACTTCCTCGATGATCGCGCGCAGGCCGCGTGCCCCGGTGCCGCGCTCCAGGGCCGCCTCGGCGATCGAGTCGATCGCGTCGTCGGTGAACTCGAGCTCGACGCCGTCGAGGTCGAAGAGCTTCTGGTACTGCTTGACGAGCGCGTTGCGCGGCTCGGTGAGGATCTGGACGAGGGCCTCGCGGTCGAGCTTGCTGACGCTCGCGATGAGCGGCAGGCGACCGATGAACTCGGGGATCAGGCCGAACTTGGTGAGGTCCTCGGGACGGACCTGCGCCAGCAGGTCATCTGCCTCGCGCTCGGCCGCGCCGCGCACCTCCGCGGTGAAGCCCAGCGACTTCTTGCCGACGCGCTGCTCGATGATCTGCTCGAGCCCGGCGAAGGCGCCACCCACGATGAAGAGGATGTTGGTGGTGTCGATCTGGATGAACTCCTGGTGCGGGTGCTTGCGCCCGCCCTGCGGCGGCACGGACGCGGTGGTGCCCTCGAGCATCTTGAGCAGTGCCTGCTGGACGCCCTCGCCCGACACGTCGCGCGTGATCGAGGGGTTCTCCGCCTTGCGGGCCACCTTGTCGATCTCGTCGATGTAGATGATGCCCGTCTCGGCCTTCTTGACGTCGTAGTCAGCGGCCTGGATCAGCTTGAGGAGGATGTTCTCGACGTCCTCACCGACGTAGCCGGCCTCGGTGAGCGCGGTCGCGTCCGCGATCGCGAACGGGACGTTGAGCATGCGGGCGAGGGTCTGGGCCAGGTAGGTCTTGCCACACCCGGTCGGGCCGATCACGAGGATGTTGGACTTCGCGACCTCGACCGCGTCCTCCTTGGCCTTGCCGCTCACCGGCTGGAGGCCCGCCTGGACCCGCTTGTAGTGGTTGTAGACCGCGACCGCGAGGGACTTCTTCGCGTGCTCCTGGCCGATGACGTAGGAGTTGAGGAACTCGAAGATCTCCTTGGGCTTGGGGAGCTCCTCGAGGCTGACCTCGGAGCCCTCCGCCAGCTCTTCCTCGATGATCTCGTTGCACAGCTCGATGCACTCATCGCAGATGTAGACGTTGGGGCCCGCGATGAGCTTCTTGACCTGCTTCTGGCTCTTGCCGCAGAAGTTGCACTTGAGCAGGTCGCCACCGTCACCGATACGTGCCACGAGTCGTGTCCTCCAGTCTCACCGGACGGAGCCGGCGTTCAACACTTGCACAAGTGCTGCCTTGCAACGGGCCCCACGACGGTACCCCGTGCCGGCCCCCGGCGGGGGCCGGACACGAGATGTCGCGGGTCATGATTTCGATCTCGCTCAGGTGAGCGCCGGAGCGCCCTTGCGGGACTCGATGACGGCGTCGATCAGGCCGTACTCCACGGCCTGCTCGGCGGTCAGGATCTTGTCGCGCTCGATGTCGCGGCTGACCTGCTCGATGCTCTTGCCGCTCGAGTCGGCGATCATCCGCTCGAGGAGCTCGCGCATCCGGAGGATCTCGTTGGCCTGGATCTCGATGTCGGAGGTCTGGCCGAAGGTGCCCTCGGTGTAGGGCTGGTGGATCAGGATGCGGCTGTTGGGCAGCGCCATCCGCTTGCCCTTGGCGCCGGCACCGAGCAGGATCGCGGCCGCGGAGGCGGCCTGGCCCAGGCACACGGTCTGCACGTCGGGCTTGATGAAGCGCATCGTGTCGTAGATCGCGGTCAGCGCCGTGAACGAGCCGCCGGGGCTGTTGATGTAGATGCTGATGTCGGTGTCGGGGTTCATCGTCTCCAGGCACATGAGCTGCGCGATGACCGCGTTGGCGACGTCGTCGCTGATCGGGGTGCCGAGGTAGATGATGCGCTCTTCGAAGAGCTTGGCGTAGGGGTCGATGCGGCGGAACCCGTAGGAGGTCCGCTCTTCCCACTGGGGGATGTAGTAGTTCATGTTCAGTCCTTGGTCCGGGCCGGGCGGCCCTCGTCGGCGGCTTCGCGAGCACTGGTGATCACCTGGTCGACGAGGCCGTAGTCGACGGCCTGGTCGGCGGTGAACCACCGGTCGCGGTCGGCGTCGGCGACGACCTGCTCGACGGTCTGGCCGGTGTGCTCGGCGATCAGGTCGAGCAGCACCTTCTTGATGTGCAGCGACTGCTGCGCCTGGATCTTGATGTCGGAGGCCGAGCCGCCCATGCCCGAGGAGGGCTGGTGCATCATGATCCGCGCGTGCGGCAGGGCGTAGCGCTTGCCCTTGGTGCCGGCGCAGAGCAGGAACTGGCCCATGGAGGCCGCGAGGCCCATCCCGACGGTCGCCACGTCGTTGGGGATGTAGTTCATGGTGTCGTAGATCGCCATGCCGGCGTCCACCGAGCCGCCGGGGCTGTTGATGTGGAGGAAGATGTCGGCCTCCGGGTCCTCGGCGGAGAGCAGCAGGAGCTGCGCGCAGATCGCGTTGGCGTTCTGGTCGCGCACCTCCGAGCCGAGGAAGACGATGCGCTCGCGGAGGAGGCGCTGGTAGATGTGGTCGTCGAGGCCATACATCCCACCGGCGCCGTTCATCTCAGGCGAGAGGGCTGGGCTGGAGTTCTGGTTCACGCTGGCGACACTAGCCGGAAGGTCGGACACTTCCACGCGAAGACCCACCCTGTTCGCCCACAGCGGATTCCCGGTCGGGGACGATGCGCCGCCCGAGCGCGACCTCCTCCAGGACCTCGCGGAACAGCCGGTAGCGCTCCACCCCCACGTGGGCCGCCCAGTCGGCGTCGCACGCCTCCAGCACGGCGTTCGCACGGGCCAGGGCCTCGCGCCCGACGTCCGTGATGGTGACCTGGCGGGCACGGGCGTCGTGGTCGGCGACGGCGACCTCGACCATCCCGAGCTCGGCGAGCTGGCGCACGAACTGCCCGCACCCCTGGGTGGTCATGTCGGCGCACTCGGCGAGCTCGCTGATGGTGAGGCCCTCCGGCGGCAGCCACTCCAGGACGCGCAGCTGCGAGGGGCGGAGGTCGGGGGCCTCCTGCGCCAGCCGCGCGCTCACCCGGCCGAAGATCAGTCCCATCAGCATGGGCAGGTGCGGCTTCACCGCCGGCACCCTCTTGACAACAGTCATGAAAGCAACTTACCTTTTTTGACCATGAAAGCAACTTTCACGTCTACCGAGTCGGTGACCGACCGGCGTGAGCTGCTGGGGGACG
Source organism: Nocardioides sp. N13(2025) (assembly GCF_051912545.1). Classification (GTDB taxonomy): domain Bacteria; phylum Actinomycetota; class Actinomycetes; order Propionibacteriales; family Nocardioidaceae; genus Nocardioides. The sequence continues at coordinate 2,468,155 of NZ_CP196809.1, forward strand.
ACGACGTGAGCGACGACGAGCTCGCGGGCATGGTCGCGGACCTGTGGGAGGTGCCGGACGTCACGCTGCTGGAGTCGTCGGCGCAGACGGTCCCCTACGACGTACCCTCCATCCTCACCGGCGCGCGCACGTGGGTCCGCGGCCGCGCCGACGCGGGCGCCGGGCCGCGAGACTTCACCCTCTTCGTCAAGCGGGTGCACCACTGGCGCCACTCCCCTGCCTTCGCCTTCGTCCCGCCGGAGGCTGCCGAGTGGGCGGCGGCCACCGTCCCGTGGCGCTCGGAGCCGCTGGTCTACGGCTCCGACCTGGCCGACCGGCTCCCCGTCGGACTCACGATGCCGCGCGCGCTGCGCGTCGACGAGCGCCCCGACGAGACCGCCGTGCTGTGGCTGGAGGCCGTCGAGCACGCTCCGGGCCCGTGGAGCGTGGAGACGTACGTCGACGCGGCCGGCCTCCTCGGCCGGATGTCGGGCAGCCCCAGGGTCGCCGAGGTGGCCGACCTCGACCCGCTGCCGTGGCACATCACGTCCTTCGTCGAGGGTCGGATCGGGCACAGCGTGCTGCCGGGACTCTTCGACGAGGCGACGTGGCGGCACCCGGCCGTGGCCGAGCACTTCGGCGAGCTCCGCCCGGGGCTGCTGGCCGTGGCCCGCCACCTCGACGCGCTCGCGGAGGAGTTCGCGAGGATGCCGCACCGCGCCGCCCACGGCGACGCGTGCCCCAACAACCTGCTGCGCCATCCGTCCGGGGTCGGCTACACCCTCATCGACTACGGCTTCTGGCGTCCGCAGCCGGTCGGCTTCGACCTCTCGCAGCTCCTGGTGGGCGAGATCCAGGTGGGGCGCCGCGACGGCGACGACCTGCCCGAGCTCGCCGCGGCCTGTCTGGAGGCGTACGCCGCCGGGCTCGCCGCGGAGGGCCTCGACGTCCCACGCCACGTGCTGCGCCGCGCCCACGCGGTGAGCCTCGTGCTCTTCAACGGGCTGCCGAGCCTGCCCGTGGAGATGCTCGAGGAGGAGGTCGCCCTCGCGGAGGCGGGCGCGGTCACCGACGACTTCCGCGCGGCCCTCGACCACTGGGCGCGGCAGCGCGCGGCGATCGCCCGCTACTCCCTCACCCTGCTCGCGGACACGGAGCCGGCCGCCTGAGCTGAAATGCCGACCGGCGCCCACCCAGGGGGTGGACGCCGGTCGTGCGGGTGCGGGGAGGCTCAGGCCTCGTCCTCCGCAGCGGCCTCGTCGCTGGACTCGGCGGCCGTCTCGGTCGCGGACTCGTCGACCGGCTCGCCGATGGTGCCGTCGGGGCGCAGGTTCTTGAGCTCGACCACGTTGCCCGAGGCGTCCTTGACGGTCGCGGACTCCACGATCGTCGCAAGCGCCTTGCCGCGCAGGATCTCCTGCACGAGGTCGGGGATGTGGTTGTGCTCGAACATGTGGTTGGCGAACTCCTGCGGGTCCTGGCCGGACTGCTGGGCGCGTCGCACGAGGTGCTCGGAGAGCTCGGCCTGGTCGATGCCGAACTCCTCCTTCTTGGCGATCTTGTCGAGGATGAACTGGGCGGCGACGGCGTCGCGGACGCGGCGCTCGAGGTCGGCCTCGAACTCCTCCTGCGTCTGGCCCTCGTCCTCGAGGTACTTCTCCATGGTGATGCCGGCGAACCCGAGCTGCTGCTCGACGTTCTGGCGGCGGGCGTTGAGCTCGTCGGTGACCATGACCTCGGGGAGCGGGATGGTGACCTTCTCCAGCAGGGCCTCGAGGACCGCGTCGCGGGCGGCGGCGGCCTGCTCGAGGCGCTTGCCGCGACCGAGGCGCTCGCGCACGTCGGCGGTGAGCTCCTCGGCGGTGTCGAACTCCGAGGCGAGCTGGGCGAACTCGTCGTCGTACTCGGGGAGCTGCTGCTCCTGGACGGCGGTCACCTTGACGGTCACCTGGACCGGCTCGCCGACCAGGTCGCCCCCGACGAGCTCGGAGTCGAACGTCGCGTCGTCGCCGGCGGACAGGCCGACGAGGGCCTCGTCGAGACCGTCGATCATGCCGCCGCGGCCGACCTTGTAGGACATGCCGGTCACCTCGCCGCCCTCGACGGCCTCGCCGTCCTTGGCTGCCACGAGGTCGATGGTCACGAAGTCGCCGTCGGCGGCGGCGCGCTCGACCGGCACCAGGGTGCCGAAGCGCTCACGGAGCGCCTCGACCTGCTCCTCGACGTCGGAGTCGCTGATCTCGATGTCCTCGACGCTGGCCTCGAGACCATCGTAGGCGGGCAGCTCGAAGTCGGGCTTCACGTCGACCTCGGCGGTGAACTCGAGGGACTCGTTGTCCTCGAACTTGGTCACCTCGATCTCCGGCTGGGCCAGCGGCTCGAGGTCGTGCTCCTGCAGCGCGGCCATGTAGGACTGCGGGACGACGGCGTTGATCGCCTCGTCGAGGACCGGACCACGGCCGACCTGGCGGTCGATGACCGCCGGCGGGACCTTGCCGCGGCGGAAGCCCGGCACGTTGATCTGCTTCGCGATCTTCTGGTACGCCGCGTCGAGGCTCGGCTTGAGCTCCTCGAAGGGCACCTCGACGGTCAGCTTGGCCCGGGTCGGGCTCAAGGTCTCGACGGCGCTCTTCACAAATGTCTCCTGATGCTGATGGTCAAAGGGGGTGACGTGCGGCCAGCCTGGGCCCGGGCCCGGCGTCCGCAAACCTCGTCAGTCTATCGACGGTCCGGGCGCAGGCCGAATCACGCCGGAGCGGCCGCAACGGGTGGGGCCAGTGGGTCGGGGCGACAGGACTCGAACCTGCGGTCTCCTGCTCCCAAAGCAGGCGCGCTAGCCACTACGCTACGCCCCGCCAAGCCGGCCCGGGGGCCGCCCGATCGGCGGCCCCTCGGCCTGCTTGGAGCGGATGACGGGAATCGAACCCGCGTAGCCAGTTTGGAAGACTGGGGCTCTACCATTGAGCTACATCCGCGCGGCACCGCAGCGTCGTCGACGCCGGTGCGGGAGTCATGGTGTCACATCAGCGACGGTGCACGAGCAACAGGGCCCGGTCGTCGTTGCGCGAGCCGAGCGAGTCGATGAGGCGGGCCGCACCGCCCTCGAAGTGCCCGCGCAGCAGCCGCTCGGCCTGCCCCAGCATCCGGTCGATGCCGAGACCGATGTCGCGGGTGCGGGTCTCGACCATGCCGTCGGTGTAGAGCAGCAGGGCGTCTCCGTGCCGCATCTGGCCGGAGATGGCCTCGAAGGTGGCGTCCTCGACCAGGCCCAGCACCGGGCCCTCGGTCTCGATCACCTCCCAGCGCCCCGAGCCGGCATGGCGCAGGGCGGCCGGCGGGTGGCCTGCGCTGCGCAGGTCGTAGTGGCCGGTGTCGAGGTGGAGCGACAGGTGGATGGCGGTCGCGAAGCCCTCGTCCCAGTCCTGCTGGAGCAGGAACCGGTTGGCGCCGGCCAGGAACTCGCTCGGCGGCAGCGCGCTCAGGAGGCCGCCGATCGCACCGGAGAGGAGGAGGGCCCGGGTGCCCGCGCCCTGCCCCTTGCCGGAGACGTCGACGACCGCGACCTCCAGCCGACCGTCGACCCGGGACGCGACGACGAAGTCGCCGGCGAAGGGGGTGCCCCCGGCGGAGCGGAGCTCGGCGGCGGCGTACCAGCCCTCGGGCAGGGACGGGATGCCGCCCTGGCGCAGGATCCGGTCGCGCAGGTCGACGAACATCATCTCGCCCTGGATGCCGGCCACGCCCAGGCGCGAGCGCCGGAAGGACGACAGCAGCACCACGAACCCGAGGCCGAACATGATCACGACGGTCAGCGCCACGCGGACGGTGATGTCGTCCTGTGTCGGCACGACCACCGCCAGGACGAGCAGGACGAACACCACGAACCACGGCAGCTGGCGCGGCCCGAGCATCAGGCTGGAGACCACCAGCGGCACGAGCAGGGTCACGAGGGGCATGTTGGTGGAGAAGCGCCAGATGGCGAGGCCGATCAGCACCGTCGAGATGACCAGCAGCACCAGGGTCCGCGACCCTCTCGGGACCACCCGGTTGAGGGCGTGGGCGAGCTGTCCGCGCAGCCCCGCGGAGGCGCGCGCACGCGCGTCGGTAGAGCTCATGCCCCAGCTCCTCCCGGCGTGCCAGGCTCCCTCTGGGGAGACTGTACGGCGCGGGAGCGGAACGTGGGCTGACATTGGGGACACCAGAAGATGTTGCGTCCGACCAGCTCGCCGGTGCGGACGGTGGAGCCGCACAGCAGGCACGGCATCGAGGTGCGCCGGTAGACGTAGACCTCTCCCCCGTGGTCGTCGCGTCGCGGCGCGCGGCCCATCGCCTCGGGCGTGTGCTCGGGGCGCACGGTGTCGATCCGACCGGAGCGCACGCCCTCGGACATCAGCTCCACGAGGTCGTCCCACATCGCGCGCCACTGCCCGACCCGCAGGGTCTTGCCGGGTCGCAGCGGGTGGATGCGGTGCCGGAACAGCACCTCGGCGCGGTAGACGTTGCCGACCCCTGCGAGGACCTTCTGGTCCATCAGCAGGTCGCCGATGGGGCGGTGGCTGCGGGAGATCCGCCGCCACGCCAGGTCGGGGTCGGCGTCGGGGCGCAGCGGGTCGGGGCCGAGCTTGCCGAGGATCTGCGAGCGCCGCTCCGGGCCCACCAGGTCGCACAGGATCGCCCCGCGCAGGTCGGCGTACGACGTCCCGCGCGGGTCGACGCCGCCGGGGTCGTGCGTCACCAGCCGGAGCCGCACCTGCCCGACCGGCTCGGGGACCTCGGCGACCGCGACGTGGACGTCGAAGCGGCCGATCAGCCCCAGGTGGACGTGGATGAAGCGCTCGCCGTCGAGCTCGACGAACAGGTGCTTGCCGGCCGAGTCGGCACCGAGCAGCCGCGCGCCGTCGACCTGCTCGGCGTCGGCAGCGAACCTGCCCTGCGGTGAGGTCACCCGGACGGCTCGACCGGCGAACGCCGCGGTCAGGTCGTCGGCGAGCCGGCGAAGGGTGTGCCCCTCAGGCATCCGGCCCGCGCAGCGCCGACGCGGGCAGCGGCGGCAGCTCCTTGGTCGAGTCGTAGGTGGTGAGCTGGCCGATGCGCCGGACGTGGCGCTCGTCGCCCGGGAAGGGAGTCGTCAGGAAGACCTCGACGAAGCGGGTCATGTCGTCGAGCGAGTGCATCCGCCCGCCGACGGAGACGACGTTGGCGTCGTTGTGCTCGCGCGCGAGGACGGCCGTCTCCTCCGACCAGACCAGCGCGCAGCGGATGCCCTCGACCTTGTTGGCCGCGATCTGCTCGCCGTTGCCGGAGCCGCCGATGACGACGCCCAAGCTGTCGAGGCCCTCCTGGCGGTCGGCGGCGACGCCCTCCGCCGCCCGCAGGCAGAAGCAGGGGTAGTCGTCGAGGGCGTCGTAGACGAAGGGGCCGTGGTCGACCGGCTCGTAGCCGTGGTCGACGAGCCACGTCATGAGGTGGTCCTTCAGCTCGAGGCCGGCATGGTCGGAGCCCAGGTGAACGCGCATGGCAGAAGTCTCCCAGAGCGCGCGGACAGTCCGCGAAGGCGGCTCAGGCGAGGTGCTGGTCGAGGTAGCCGGCCACCTGGCGAACGAGCGGCTCCGAGGCGGTGAGCTGGGCGTTGCGCCAGAAGCCGTGGACCTGGCCGAGGCAGCGGATCCCGACCGTCTCGACGCCCGCCTCCGCGAGGCGTCGGGCCAGCTCCTCCCCCTCGTCGCGCAGCGGATCGTGCTCCGCGGTCGCGACGAACGTCGGCGGGAGCGTGTGCAGCTCCCGGGACAGCAGCGGGGCGAGGTCGGGGTCGTCGAGGTCGGCCTCGGTGGGGGCGTACTGCTCCCAGTACCAGGCAGCCTCGGACCGGTCGAACCCCGAGGCCGCCCCCTCGGCCCACGACGGGAAGGCGCAGCGGGGGTCGAGGAACGGGTAGATCAGCGCGACGACACGGAAGAAGCCGGGGTTGCGCAGCGCGGCGACGAGGGCGAGGTTGGCGCCGGCCGAGTCGCCGTGGGCGGCGTACGGACCGGCCAGGTCGCGGTCGACCCCCTCGCGCCGCAGCCAGCCGACGACGGCGTCCATGTCGTCGGGCGCCGCGGGGAACGGGTCCTCCGGCGGACGGCGGTAGTCGACGCTGAGCACCGGGCGGCGGACGCGGTTGGCCAGGCGGCGGGTGATCTGGTCGTGGACGTCGATGTCGTTGAGCACGAAGCCGCCGCCGTGCGCGTGGACGACGAGTCCCGGTCGGACGTCCGCGGGCGTGTAGAGCCGGCACCGCACGCCGTCCGCGTCGACGTCCTCGACCGAGGCGACGTCCTCGCGCGGCTGGCGCAGGTTGAACCGGCGCACCTTCTCGCGGTGGGCGGCGATGTCGAACCCCGGCACGCTGAGGTCCGGGCTGTCGTCGGCCTCCACCGCCGCGCGGACCTCGGGATACATCATGGCGCGGTCAGCGGCACGTCAGCGCGACATGAGCGCGTCGAGGGCGACCGCGATCGCCGCAGCGACCCGGAAGTCGACCCGGTCGTCCGGCACCGTGACCCGGTAGCGGTCGCCGATCGACATCTTGCGCTCGACGGAGAAGAGCGGCTTGCCCTCGGCGTCGACGAAGTCGAAGTGGATCGGGATGAAGTCGAGCTCGGTGAAGCGCCGCAGCAGCCCGACGAGCTGGTTGCGCTCCCGGCCGGCGCCCGTGTAGCCCGGGCCCTCGATGTGGAAGGTGGAGCGCAGCAGCGAGGCGCCGAAGTCCTTGCGGAAGAACCCGATCTGGGCACCGCCTTCGTCGGTGATGTCGTAGCCCGCGTTGAGGTCGAGCTTGCGACGCGCCTTGAAGCCGAAGACCGGCCGCGACTTGCCCGCGTCGGACCAGAAGGTGACCTGCTCCTTGAAGGCCATCCGCTTCTGCTCGGCGAGCGCCATCAACCGCGTCGGGTTGCCGGCGGCGTCGGATTCCGACACCTCGTAGCGGTTGACCATCATGGTCAGCTTCTGCTTCACCACGAAGTGGGGCAGGTACATCTCGGCGGTCATGGCTGAAGCCTAGTCAGCGCGCGCCAGCTCCTCCTCGACCACCGAGGGGTCCAGCTTGGTGAAGACCGGCGTCGGCTTGTCGACCTTCGCGCCGACGGTCACCGGGCGCGACTCCCATGCGGGCGTGGAGCTGTACTCCCCCGTGATGATGGAGTACGACGTGTGGCCGGCGCCGTTGTCGGGCTCCAGCTCCTCGACCTGCTCGACGCGCGGCATCGGCATGAGCTCGCCCTCGCCGCCGAGGACCAGGTGGACCTTGTTGGCGGAGTGCGGCAGGAACGGCGAGAGCAGCGTGTTGCAGTCGCTCACGCACTGCGCGGCCACGTGGAGGACGGTGGCGAGGCGCTCGCGCTGCGACTCGTCCTTCATCTTGTAGGGCTCGGTGACGGTGAGGTACTTGTTCACCTCGCCCACGACCCGCATCGCCTCGGCGATCGCGGCGCGCAGCCGGTGCTTCCCGATGAGCTCACCGACGCCGGTGAAGCCGTCGCGCACGGTCGCGAGCACCTGCTCGTCGACCTCCTCCAGCGCGCCCGCAACCGGGATCTCGCCGAAGCTCTTGGCGATCATCGTCGCGGTGCGGTTGACCAGGTTGCCCCAGCCGGCGACGAGCTCGGAGTTGTTGCGGGTGACGAAGTCGGCCCACGTGAAGGCGGCGTCGGAGGTCTCCGGTCCGGCGGCGCAGATGTAGTAGCGCAGCGGGTCGGGCCCGTAGCGGGCCAGGAAGTCGCCGACGTAGATGACGTTGCCCCGGCTGGTGGAGAACTGAGAGTCGCCGAAGGTGAGGAACTCGCTGGAGACCACCTCGGTGGGCAGGTTGAGGATGCCGTAGGCGCCGGGCTCCCCGCCCTTCGCACCCTGGCCGTTGTAGGCGAGCAGCTCGGCCGGCCAGATCTGGGAGTGGAAGACGATGTTGTCCTTGCCCATGAAGTAGTAGGACTCGGCGACCTCCCCGTCCGCACCCGGGTTCCACCACTCGCGCCACTTGTCGGGCTCCCCGAGGCGGCGCGCCCACTCGATCGAGGCGGACAGGTAGCCGATGACGGCGTCGAACCAGACGTAGAGCCGCTTGGTCGGCTGGTCCTCCCAGCCCGGCACCGGGATCCCCCAGTCGATGTCGCGCGTCATCGCGCGCGGGCGGATCTCCTTGAGGATGTTCTGGCTGAACTTGATGACGTTGGGCCGCCACAGGCCGGTGGCCTCGCGCTGGTCGAGCCACTCCCCCAGCGCGTCGGCCAGCGCGGGCAGGTCGAGGAACCAGTGCTGGGTGTCCCTGAACTCCGGCGTCTCACCGTTGATCCGCGACCGGGGCTCGATCAGGTCGGTCGGGTCGAGCTGGTTGCCGCAGTTGTCGCACTGGTCGCCGCGCGCCTCGCCGTACTTGCAGATCGGGCAGGTGCCCTCGATGTAGCGGTCGGGCAGGGTGCGGCCGGTCGACGGGCTGATGGCGGTCTTCGTCGTCTCCTCGACCATGTAGCCGTTGCGGCGGCAGGTCTCGAACATCTCCTGCACCACGGCGTAGTGGTTGCCGGTGGTGGTGCGGGTGAAGAGGTCGTACGACAGCCCCAGTCCGCACAGGTCGTCGACGATGACGGCGTTGTACTTGTCGACCAGCTCGCGCGCCGGCACGCCCTCGTTGTCGGCCAGCACGAGGATCGGCGTGCCGTGCTCGTCGGTGCCGCTCACCATCAGCACGTCGTGGCCCGCCATCCGCATGAACCGGCTGAACACGTCGGAGGGCACGCCGAAACCGGCCACGTGGCCGATGTGGCGCGGGCCGTTGGTGTACGGCCAGGCGACGGCGGACAGGACACGAGTCATGGGCGCAAGCCTAGTGACCCGGCGCCGCCCGGACTCGCCGGGTCTCGCGGCCGATCAGGAGAAGTCGAGCTCGCCCGTGCGCGTGCGCTTGAGCTCGAAGAAGTAGGGGAACTTCGCCACGGCGACGGCGCCGTCCCACAGCTCGCCGGCCTGCTCCTCGCGCGGGATCTTGGTGAGCACGGGGCCGAAGAAGGCCGAGCCCTCGATGTGGATGGTGGGCGTGCCGACCTCGTCACCGACGGGGTCCATGCCGCGGTGGTGCGACTCGGCGACCGCCGCGTCCAGCGACTCGTCGTCCCACGCCTCGATGAGGTCGCCGGGCAGCCCGACGTCCGCGAGGGACTTGGCCACGGTGTCGCGGTCGAGCTCCTCGCCGTTGTCGTGGCGGCGGGTGCCGATCGCGGTGTACCACTCGCCGAGGGTGGCGTTGTCGTGCTCCTGGGCGATCTTGATCGCGACCCGGACCGGCTTCTCCTTCCCGGCCAGCATCTCGCGGTAGCCGTCGGGGATGTCCTTGTCCTTGTTGAGGTAGGCCAGCGACATCACGTGCCACTTCACCTCGACGTCACGGACCTGCTCGACCTCGCGGATCCAGCGCGAGGTGATCCAGGCGAACGGGCAGAGGGGGTCGAACCAGAGGTCAGCGGTAGCCATATCCATCACAATCACGCGAGACCGTCGAGTATTCCGGCCCCGGCCAGTGTGGGCCGCGCCACAGGGCCGGTGGCAGGATGCGCGCATGCCTGGAACCAACCTCACCCGGGACGAGGCCGCCACCCGCGCCTCCCTCCTGGACGTCACGTCGTACACCGTCGACCTGGACCTGACGAGCGCCACCGACCCCGACCAGGGGACGTTCGCCTCCGTCACCACGCTCGAGTTCACCTGCCGCGAGCCCGGATCGGCCACCTTCGCCGACCTGGTCGCGCCGACGGTGCGCGAGATCACCCTCAACGGACGCAGCCTCGACCCGGCGACGGCGTACGCCGACAGCCGCATCGCGCTCGACGACCTCGAGGCGACCAACACGCTCGTCGTGACCGCCGACTGCGCCTACTCGAACACCGGCGAGGGCCTGCACCGCTTCGTGGACCCCGCCGACGACCGGGTCTACCTCTACAGCCAGTTCGAGGTGCCGGACGCCCGGCGCGTGTTCACCACCTTCGAGCAGCCCGACCTCAAGTCGGTCTTCACCTTCAACGTCACCGCCCCCTCGCACTGGGTCGTGGTCTCCAACGCCGCCACCCCGGAGCCGACCGACGCCGGGCAGAGCGGCGTCTCGGTGTGGAACTTCCCCACGACCAAGCGGATGTCGACCTACATCACCGCCATCGTCGCCGGCGAGTACCACGGCGAGTTCGACACCTACGAGGGCAAGTTCGGCACGATCCCGCTCGGGCACTACTGCCGCCAGTCGCTCAAGGAGCACATGGACACCGCGGAGCTGGTCACGCTCACCAAGCAGAGCTTCGCCTTCTTCGAGGAGCAGTTCGACTACCCCTACCCCTTCGGGAAGTACGACCAGCTCTACGTCCCGGAGTACAACGCCGGCGCGATGGAGAACGCCGGCTGCGTGACGCTGCGCGACGAGTACCTCCCGCGCAGCCGCCAGCCGCGCTCGTTCTTCGAGTTCCGCACGTCCGTCATCACCCACGAGATGGCGCACATGTGGTTCGGCGACCTGGTGACGATGAAGTGGTGGGACGACCTCTGGCTCAACGAGTCGTTCGCCGAGTGGGCCTGCTACTGGTGCGAGGCCAACGCCACCGACTTCACCGACGCCTGGACCGGCTTCGCCAACGCGCGCAAGCAGACCGGCTACCGCGCCGACCAGCTGCCCTCGACGCACCCGATCGCTGCCGACAACGTCGACCTGCACGCGGTCGAGGTCAACTTCGACATGATCACCTACGCCAAGGGCGCCTCGGTGCTCAAGCAGCTCGTCGCGTGGGTGGGCCTCGAGCCCTTCCTCGAGGGGCTGCGGGCCTACTTCAAGGAGTGGGAGTACGGCAACCCGGAGTTCAAGGACCTGCTCGCCACGCTCGAGAAGTCGTCGGGCCGCGAGCTCCAGGGCTGGGCCCAGGAGTGGCTCCAGACCGCCGGCGTGAACACCCTCGCACCGGCCTTCGAGCTCGACGCGGACGGCGCCTACACGTCGTTCTCGGTCGAGCAGTCCGCCCACCCCGACTGGCCGACGCTGCGCCGCCACCGCCTGGGCATCGGCCTCTACGACGACAACGGCGACGGCCGCCTCGTGCGCCGGGAGTACCTCGAGATCGACGTCGAGGGCGCGAGCACCGAGGTGCCCGAGCTCATCGGCACGAAGCAGCCGGCCCTGCTGCTGCTCAACGACGAGGACCACGCCTACGCCAAGATCCGCCTCGACGAGCGCTCGCTCGCCACGGCGATCTCCGCGCTCTCCACCTTCGAGGACTCGCTGCCGCGGGCGCTCGTGTGGGGCGCCGCGTGGGACATGACCCGCGACGGCGAGATGCGCACCCGCGACTGGACCGACCTGGTCCTGGCCAACATCGGGCAGGAGACGGACGCCTGGGCGGTCACCCGGATCCCGGCCTCCACCGCCCTCGCGGTGAACTTCTACTCCGACCCGGCACACCGTGACGAGCTGAAGGCGACCTGGGAGTCGGGCCTGCGCGAGCTGCTCCTGGCCGCCGAGCCGGGCAGCGACCACCAGCTCACCTTCGCGCGGTCCTACGCCGGCGCGGCTCGCAGCGACGCCGCGCTCGACGACCTGATCGGCCTGCTGGACGGCTCGTTCGCCGTCGAGGGCCTCGCCATCGACCAGGACATGCGCTGGGTGCTGATCACGGCGCTCGCCAGGTCCGGTCGCTTCGGGGACGCCGAGATCGACGCCGAGCTCGAGGTCGACAAGACCATCTCCGGCCAGGAGCAGGCCGCTGCGGCTCGGGCCTCCCAGCCGACGGCGGAGGCCAAGGAGCGGGCGTGGGCAGCGATCGTCGACCCGACGACGCCCAACGAGACCTCGCGGGAGATCGCCTTCTCGATCTTCCGGTTCGGCCAGGAGGACGTGCTCGAGCCCTACCTCGAGAAGTTCCTCACCGCGGCGGAGACGCTGGTCGACGTCCTCGGCTTCCACAAGGCCTCGACCGTGCTGGAGTACGGCTTCCCCAAGCCGCTCGGCTCGGAGGCCACGCTGGCCCGCCTCGACGAGTGGCTGGCGGACAACAAGGCGCCCAAGCAGGCGCAGCGCTACATCGGTGAGGCGCGCGCCGAGATCGCCCGGGCGCTGACGAACCAGGCCTTCGACGCCAGCTGAGCGACGTACGACAGAGCCCCTCCCGCGATCACTCGCAGGAGGGGCTCCTGTCGTACGTCAGGCGTGGAGGGTGTTCTGCGGGCGGGCGTGCTCGGCGAGCATCGCGATGCCGCGCTGGAGGCCGCCCAGCAGGTTGCCGCCGGCGAACTCCGACGACATGGCCAGCACGGCCAGCTCGACCTCGGCGTCGCTGAGGTGGCGGCGTACGTCTCCACCGGTGACGACCTCGATCACGCGGCGGCGGGGGTCGACCATGATCAGGACGCTGCGCGACGGGGCGACGAGCCGGTTGTGCAGGCGCGTGGCCCACTCGCGGGTGTCGTCGCCCTCGACCGGACCGGCGTAGACGGAGAACTCGAAACGGCTGGACTGCTCCGCGAGGCGGATGGCCTTGTCGAGGGCGAGCCGGTCGGACTCGCTCAGGCGGTCACCAGCGGCCACTTGCGCCACCCGCCCTCGAGTCGTCGCCGTCGGGGGCCGGGAGCTCGGCGACACCCTGGCGGGGTCCGCCGATCCACTGGGCCTCGCCGCCGGAGTGGTCCGGCAGCAGCTTCTCGCCCCGGATCATCGACGGCAGGTAGACCGCGAGGGCGATCAGGACGAAGAGCAGGAGCGGGGCACCGAGAAGCACGCCGAGCGCGTGCAGCGCGTCGAGGTCCTGGTGCTCGGTCTGACCTCCCCAGCCCACCGGCACGTCGGCGTGGGCCGGGACGGCCAGCAGCGCCAGGACGGGCGCACTGCCGAGGACGGCGGCGCGCAGGCCGCGGCGGGTCGGGCGCTGGGCAGACGGGGAGGAGCTGACGCGCGTGATCACGAGCAGAAGGGTATCGCCATACTGGCGGGCATGCCTCACCCCCTCAATGCCCCGATCATCGACATGACCGCGGTCTCCGGGAGCGAGACCAACCCGCTCGTCACCTGCTCGAGCGACGAGAACCTCTGCACGTGGGTCCTCGACCAGACCGGCAACGAGAAGCTCGCCACCGCGGTGGACTGGCTCGTCGGCAAGCCGGCCGCCCTCGTGGGACTGATCGTCATCGGACTGCTGGTCCGTTGGCTGCTCCACCGGCTCATCGACCGCATCGTCCAGCGCGCCGAGGTGGGCGTGCTGCCCAACCGCCTCAGCCGCGCGATCTCCGGCGGCAAGATGGGTGCCGCGCTCAACCTCCGCGAGGACGCCGGCTACACCCGTCGCGTGCAGCGCGCGGCGACCATGGGCTCGCTGCTCAAGAGCATCGTCAGCGGCGTCGTGTTCACCGTCGTCGCGCTGATGTTCATCTCCGAGCTCGGCTACGACATCGCGCCCCTGATCGCCAGCGCGGGCATCATCGGCGTGGCCCTCGGCTTCGGCTCGCAGGCGCTGGTGAAGGACTTCCTCTCGGGGATCTTCATGATCTTCGAGGACCAGTACGGCGTCGGCGACGTCGTCGACCTCGGCGAGGCCTCCGGCACGGTCGAGGCCGTGAGCCTGCGCGTGACACGGCTGCGCGACGTCAACGGGACCGTCTGGTACGTCCGCAACGGCGAGATCCTCCGCGTGGGCAACATGAGCCAGAACTGGGCGCGCACCGTCCTCGACGTGACGGTCGGCTACACCGAGGACCTGACCCACGTCCGCCGCGTGCTGGAGGAGGTCGCCCACGACCTCTGGGACGACGAGGAGTTCCGCGGCCTGGTCATCGAGGAGCCCGAGGTGTGGGGCGTCGAGTCGCTCGGGGTCGACGGCATCGTCATGCGGGTGACCCTCAAGACCGCACCCATGGAGCAGTGGGGCGTGGCGCGGACGATGCGCGAGCGGGTCAAGGCCCGCTTCGAGCACGAGGGCATCAACCTCGCCGTCGCCCAGCGCATCTCCTGGCAGGAGAGCGCGCCGTCAGCCGCCCACGCCGACGACGAGACCCCGTCCTGACCATGCTGGTGCCGGGCGGGACAATGGCGTGGTGACCACCACGTTCTACGACGAGATCGGCGGCGAGGAGACGATCCGCGCCATCGTGCACCGCTTCTACGAGGGGGTCGCCGGGGACGAGCTGCTGCGTCCGATGTATCCCGAGGAGGACCTGGGCCCCGCGGAGGAACGCTTCGCGGGCTTCCTCGTGCAGTACTGGGGCGGGCCCTCGACGTACTCCGACAACCGCGGCCACCCGCGACTGCGGATGCGGCACGCGCCCTTCAAGGTCACGCCCGCGGCCGCCGAGCGCTGGCTGGTGCACTTCCGAGCCGGTCTCGACTCGGCCGACCTCACACCCGAGCAGCACGAGCGGTTCTGGGACTACGTGACCCACGCGGCCCAGTTCATGGTCAACACCCTCGAGTGAGGAGCCGCCGCGCAGGCTAGCCGGCCACCAGCGCGCGGAGCTCGTCCGGCACCGCCGCCGGCCGGCCGGTGCGGCTGTCGATGCAGACCCCGACGACCTTGGCCCGCGCCAGCACCTCGTCGCGGTCGCGCACCACGGACTCGAAGACGACCGACGTGCTGCCGATGCGCGAGACCCAGGTGCGGCAGTCGTAGGGCTCGGCGCGGAACAGGATCGGGCGCCGGTAGTCGACGTCGGTCTGGGCAACGACCAGGTGCAGGCCGTCCCCCAGCTCGCGGCCTCGGGCGGTCATCAGGTGGATCCGCGCCTCCTGGAAGTACTCGAAGTACTTCACGTTGTTGACGTGGCCGTAGACGTCGACGTCGCTGAAGCGCACGTGCACCGGGTAGGACCCTCCGGGCACGTCGACGACGGCGGAGGCGGGGGGCGGACGGACCGGCTCGTCGGGCTCGAGCAACCGGGAGAGCGCCTCCTTCTCCTCGTCGTGCAGGCGGCGGGGGCGCTCGGTCGCGAAGACGTACGGCGTCAGCACGGTGCGCGCACGCAGGTGGACCGTGCGCTCACCTGCGTCGTCCTCGGCGAAGATCTCGTAGGCCATGGTGAAGCTCGCGGCGCGGATCTCCGTCACCCAGCACTCGATGGCGACCGGCTCGAGGGAGAAGGTCAGCGAGGAGACGTAGGTGACCTCGTGCCGCACCACGACGACGCCCTCG
Organism: Nocardioides sp. N13(2025); assembly: GCF_051912545.1. Classification (GTDB taxonomy): domain Bacteria; phylum Actinomycetota; class Actinomycetes; order Propionibacteriales; family Nocardioidaceae; genus Nocardioides. The sequence continues at coordinate 2,483,316 of NZ_CP196809.1, forward strand.
GCGAGGTCGTCGGCGCGGCTGTCCGGGGCGTGGGTGCGGAACATGTCCACCCGCGCCTCCTGGAGGTAGTCGACGTAGGTGACGTTGTTGACGTGACCCAGGAGGTCGAGGTCGGCCCACCTCAGGGGGCAGCGGTAGAGATGACGCACGCCCCGATCGTCGCAGATGGTCCTCGGGCGGAGCGTACGGACGGATCAGTGGGCGAAGTGGAGGCGTCCGTAGTAGGCAGGGATGGACTCGCGGCGGGCGTGGCGGTCGCGGCGGGTCACCCGGAGCGTGGCGGGCAGCGCGACCGCGGCCAGTGCGACGGCGGCCACGGCGGCGAGGCCGACGACGACCAGGAGGAAGGTGACGGCGGTGGGGTCGATGAGCTGCATGAGCTAGGTCCTTTCTACAGGTGTAGACTTTCTACGTATGTAGAAGGCTACTCTCCGCTGGGGCAGGCGCAAGTCGGGCCGGTAGTGTCCTGCGTCACCGTCGTCGTCGCCGCCCCACAGGCGGCGGAGAGCCCGAGGAGAGCACCGTGGTCCCTGCGAGCGAGGAGCTGTCGCCGCGCCGGCGCGAGATCCTCGCCGCGGCCATGACCGTGCTCGCCCAGCAGGGCAACCGCGGGCTGACGCACCGTGCCGTCGACCGGCAGGCCGGCCTGCCCGAGGGCAGCTCCTCCGCCTACTTCCGCACCCGGGACGCCCTCCTGGGCGCCCTCGGGGACTTCGTGGCGGACCGGCTGTCCGCCGACGTCGAGGCACTCGGCGCCCGGCTCGCGTCCTGCCCGGGTGACCACGAGCGGGCGGTCGCGGAGGTCTCCGGGCTGTTCTCCCGCTGGCTCGACCAGCCCGACCTGCTGGCCGCCCGGCTCGAGCTGACGGTGGCCGCGACGCGGGACCCCTCGCTGGCGGAGCGGTTCGCGCTGTGGCGCGACGACCTCGTCGGCATGGTCCGCGAGGTGCTGAGGAGGGCGGGCAAGGACGACGGCGCGTCGGCCGAGACGCTCGTGGCCGCTCTCGACGGCGTGCTCCTCGCCTCGCTGGTGCTGCCTGCCCGCCGCCGTCGCAGGTTCGTCAGCGAGAGCGTCGAGCAGCTGCTGACCGGGCTGGGCACCGAGCCGGCCTAGTCGCGGACTAGGGTGCCGGGAGACCCCCGACCTCTCGAGTGACCGGAGCTCCCCATGCCCGAGGCAGTGATCGTCTCTGCAGCCCGCACCCCCATCGGCCGCGCCAACAAGGGCTCGCTGAAGGACTTCCGGCCCGACGACCTGACGGCCCTGGCCGTGCAGGCCGCCCTCGACAAGGTCCCTGACCTCGACCCGACCACCATCGAGGACCTGCTCCTCGGCTGCGGCCTGCCCGGCGGCGAGTCGGGCAACAACATGGCGCGGGTCGTCACCACCCTGCTCGGCCTCGAGGTCCCCGGCGCCACCGTCACCCGCTACTGCTCCTCGTCGGTGCAGACCACCCGGATGGCCTTCCACGCCATCAAGGCCGGCGAGGGCGACATCTTCGTCTCGGCCGGCGTCGAGACTGTGTCGCGTTTCGCGAAGGGCACCTCCGACCACATCCCCGGCACCCGCAACCCGCTCTTCGAGGACGCCGGCGCGCGCACCGACGAGATGGCGAAGGGCGGCCAGGACTGGCACGACCCGCGCGAGGACGGCCACCTCCCCGACATCTACATCGCCATGGGGCAGACGGCCGAGAACGTCGCGCGGCTGCGCGGCCTCGACCGCAAGGAGCTCGACGAGTTCGCCGTCCGCTCGCAGAACCTCGCGGAGAAGGCGATCGCCGACGGCTTCTGGGAGCGCGAGATCACCCCTGTCACCACGCCCGACGGCACGGTCGTGACCCAGGACGACGGCCCCCGCGCCGGAGTGACGTACGACGCCATCGCCGGCCTCGACCCGGTGTTCCGCCCCGACGGCGTGGTCACCGCCGGCAACTGCTGCGCCCTCAACGACGGCGCCGCAGCGGTCGTCATCATGTCCGACACCAAGGCCAAGGAGCTCGGCCTGACCCCGCTGGCCCGGATCGTGTCCACCGGCGTGTCAGGCCTGTCGCCCGAGATCATGGGCCTCGGACCGGTCGAGGCCACCCGGAACGCCCTCAAGCACGCCGGCATGAGCATCGGCGACATCGACCTCGTCGAGATCAACGAGGCCTTCGCCGCGCAGGTCGTGCCGTCCTACCAGGACCTCGGCATCGACCTCGACCGGCTCAACGTCAACGGCGGCGCCATCGCGGTCGGGCACCCCTTCGGCATGACCGGCGCCCGCCTGCAGAACACGATGCTCAACAGCCTCGACTGGCACGACAAGTCCACCGGGCTCATCACGATGTGCGTCGGCGGAGGCCAGGGCATGGCCATGATCATGGAGCGCACCGCCTGACCGGGATCGCCCTGCGCGAGCACTAGGCTGCCGCCATGACTGACCCAGACGCTCGCTGGCTCGACGACGGCGAGCAGCACTCGTGGCGTGCCCTGATGATGGGCATGACGCTGCTGCTGGAGCGCCTCGACGACGACCTGCGCCGCGAGTTCGGCATGTCACTGACCGAGTACGAGGTGATGGTGCGGCTGTCCGAGAGGCCGGGGCGCGCCATGCGGATGGCGCAGCTGGCCGACGCGATGGCGCACTCCCGCAGCCGCGTCACCCACACGGTCGCGCGCATGGAGGCCGTCGGCTACGTCACCCGCGGCACCACGCCGGAGGACGGCCGCGGCGTGGTCGCCACCATGACGGAGAAGGGCTACGAGCTGCTGGTGAAGGCGGCGCCCTGCCACGTGGAGAGCGTGCGCCGCAACCTGGTCGACCTCGTGCCGCGTGCCGACTTCGCGGCCGTGGGGCGCGTCTTCGACGCCGTCGCCGACCACCTGGTCACGCGACACCCGGAGAGCGAGATCCGAACCCCGTGAGCTCGCGCGCAGCGCGAGGTCACGCCGGGTGAGGAGGTTGAGGAGCGTCGGCTCGCACCGGGCTTGCCCGGGACGAGCGACGCGTCTCGAAACCTAGCGACCCTCGACCAGCGAGGAGGCTCAGTCGCGGGTCAGGCGGCGGTGCGTGACCCGGTGCGGTCGCGCGGCCTCGATGCCGAGGCGCTCGATCTTGTTCTCCTCGTAGGACGCGAAGTTGCCCTCGAACCAGAACCACTTCGCCGGGTCCTCGTCGTCGCCCTCCCACGCCAGGATGTGGGTCGCGACGCGGTCGAGGAACCACCGGTCGTGGGAGGTGACCACGGCACAGCCGGGGAAGTCGAGGAGCGCGTCCTCGAGCGAGGACAGCGTCTCCACGTCGAGGTCGTTGGTGGGCTCGTCGAGGAGCAGCATGTTGCCGCCCATCTTGAGCGTCAGCGCCAGGTTGAGGCGGTTGCGCTCACCACCGGAGAGCACGCCGGCCTTCTTCTGCTGGTCAGGGCCCTTGAAGCCGAACGACGCGACGTACGCGCGCGAGTTCATCTCGAAGTTGGCGACCTTGATGAAGTCGAGCCCGTCGGAGACGACCTCCCAGACGTTCTTGTTGGGGTCGATGCCGCCGCGGCTCTGGTCGACGTAGGAGATCTTCACGGTCTGACCGACGGTGAGGTCGCCCTCGTCGGGCTGCTCCTGGCCGGTGATCATCCGGAAGAGCGTGGTCTTGCCGACGCCGTTGGGGCCGATGACGCCGACGATGCCAGCGCGGGGCAGCTTGAACGAGACGTCGTGCATCAGCGTGCGGCCCTCGAAGCCCTTGCCGAGCTTCTCGGCCTCGAGCACGATGTCACCGAGGCGCGGGCCCGCCGGGATGTTGATCTCGGAGGTGTCGATCTTGCGCATCCGGTCGGCCTCGGCCGCCATCTCCTCGTAGCGCGCCAGACGCGACTTGCTCTTCGCCTGCCGGGCCTTGGGGTTGGAGCGGACCCACTCCAGCTCCTTCTCGAGCATCTTGGCGCGCTTGGCGTCCTTCTGTCCCTCGACCTTGAGCCGGTCCTTCTTGGTCTCGAGGTAGGTGGAGTAGTTGCCCTCGTAGGGGTGGGCCTTGCCGCGGTCGAGCTCGAGGATCCACTGCGCGACGTTGTCGAGGAAGTAACGGTCGTGGGTCACGGCCAGGACGGCGCCGGGGTAGCTGGCGAGGTGGCCCTCGAGCCACTGGACCGACTCGGCGTCGAGGTGGTTGGTGGGCTCGTCGAGGAGCAGCAGGTCGGGCTGCTGGAGGAGCAGCTTGCAGAGCGCGACGCGGCGGCGCTCACCACCGGAGAGGTTGTCGACGAGGACGTCCGGCGGGGGGCAACGCAGCGCGTCCATGGCCTGGTCGAGGCGGCTGTCGAGGTCCCACGCACCGGCGTTGTCGAGCTCGGTCTGGAGGTCGCCGGTCTCCTGCATGAGGGCGTCCTGGTCGGCGTCGGGCTCGCCCATCTCCATGTAGGCGTCCTCGAGGCGCTTCATCTTCGCCTTGAGCTCGCCGACGGCCTCCTCGACGTTCTCAAGGACCGTCTTGCCCTCGGTCAGCGGCGGCTCCTGCTGGAGCATCCCGACCGTCGCGTCCGGGTCGAGGATCGCGTCCCCGTTGTTGGCGTGGTCGAGCTGCGCCATGATCTTGAGGAGCGAGGACTTGCCCGTGCCGTTGGGTCCGACGACACCGATCTTGGCGCCGTGCAGGAACGACAGGGTGACGTTGTCGAGGACGACCTTGTCACCGTGGGCCTTGCGCACGTTGCGCAGTGTGAAGACGTACTCAGCCATGCGGGCGAGCCTACGGGTCAGCCCGCCCGCGCCGACAATCGCCCGCGTGCTCGGACGATCACATCGGGGCGTGTGACGATCCGGCGCTCCTGGCGACCGGACCGTCACACGTCCGGCACGACACCTCAGGCGGCCTGGGGCTCGGTGCCGTCCGCGGCGGGGACCGACGGCAGCTCGGCCGGGCCGGCCTCGACCGGGACGGACTCCGCGACCGCCACCGCCTTGACGAAGCGCGTCGTGCCGTGGGACAGGTCGTGGCCGACCGACGTGGCCACGACCTCCCACGACGTCTGCGGCTTGCCGTCGCGCTCCCACACGTCGGCGACCAGGCGGCCGTGCACGACGACGGGGTCCCCACTGTGCAACGACGCCGCGACGTGCCGGGCGAGGCGGTTCCACGCCTTCACGGTGTGCCAGGACGTGGTGCCCTTGACCCACTCGCCGTCGCGGTAGCGGGTCGGGGTGCAGGCCACGCGGAACGAGGCGACGTGGCGGTCCTGGCCGACCTCACGCAGCGTGACCTCGCCGCCGATCCAGCCCGCCAAGGTGATCTGGGTGTCGTACATGGGTGTGTCTCCCGGTGCCGGCGGCGGTGGTTCCGCCGCGATCACCCCAATCTGCGGGCCCCGACCGACAGGCGTGGCCCTGAAGGCCCGCCACCTGTGGACAGTCGCAGATCTGGCGCACCGGTGGACGGAAGCTGGCCCGTGATCCCGATCGAGGTCGCGTCGTCCGAGGGTGGCGGCACATGACAGCGCCGAGGCCCAGGGTGGCGGCAGACGACACGAGCTGAGCCCGTCTTGTTGTCGTATGCCGCCACCCACAGGGGCGGCGTCGTCGTATGCCGCCACCCACAGCGGGCGACCCGCCGCGCGCGCCTCAGCGCAGGGCGACTGCGAGACCCTCGCGCACCGTGGCGTAGGAGGCGAGCTCGGCCTGGATCGGCTCGACCACGACCTCGCCGGACACCTCCGAGATCGCGTCGCGGAGCCGCTTGTCGGCCGTGCGCGCGCGTGCCTTGGCGGTCAGCGAGACCAGCCATCGGCACACCAGCGCCAGGAGCAGCCCGAGGAGCACGCCGCCGAGCAGCAGCAGGGTCGGCAGCGGGAACGACCAGACCTCGGGCGTCGGCGGCTCGGGCAGCCGGGCGTAGGACCCGAAGGCGAGGAGGGCCAGCCAGCCCGCACCGACGATCGCGGAGACGATGAGGACGTACTGGAGGACACGCACCAGGCCTGCCCACACCGGGATCCTGTCGGCGCCGAGGTCGGTGGACGCGACGGCGCGGTCGAGGCGGTCGTTGAGGTCCGGCAGCCGCGACACCGACGCCGTGCGGACGGCGTGCGCCCACGACGGGGCCATGCCCTCGCCCACCTGGTCGGCCAGGGCGCGGACCTCGGTGTCGACCCGCGCGCGCTGGACCCCGGTCGCCTTCGGCACCGACGTGCGCGACGCACCGGTGAGCTCCTTGCCGGCAGACCCGAGGTCGAGGTGGAGGCGCTTCAGCGGGTCGGGCTTGAGACGGGAGAACCACGCCGTGACGGGCCACCCGGTGGCGCGGTTGGCGCGCATCCGCGTCGAGTCGGCGACCGCCTTCACCACCGTCGGCACGCCGGCCGCGTCGGCGAACGCGTCGTCGAGGGCGGTGATCCGCTCCTTCGACAGCGTCGGGGCCTTGCCGCTGCCCGTTGCGTCCTGCAGGCGCTGGGCGGCGGTCTTCACGTCGGCCTCGAGCCGGGACCGGGTGACCTTCTTCGCAGCCACGCGCTCGGCGATCATGCCGCGCAGCTCGTCGATGCCCCAACCGTGACGGGCGCTCACCGGCAGCACGGGCACCCCGGCCAGGCCGTCGAGCTCGAGCAGGCGGCGTACGTCGTCGAGCATGGACGCGCGCCGGTCCTCGGCGACGGTGTCGATGTGGTTGAGCACGACGAGCATCACGTCGCGGTGCCCGGCCAGCGGCTTGAGGAAGCGGTCGTGGATCGCGGCGTCGGCGTACTTCTGGGGGTCGAGCACCCACACCAGCATGTCGGCGAGCTGGACCAGCCGGTCGACCTCGAGGTGGTGGGACACCTCGGTGGAGTCGTGGTCGGGCAGGTCGAGCAGCACGACGCCGCGCATGTCGGCGTCCTCGTCGGCCTGGGACAGCATCGAGTCGCGGGTGACCTGGTGGCGGGCGGGGATGCCGAGCCACTCCAGGAGCTCCTCGGCGCCCTCCTTGCCCCAGACGCAGGCCGTGGCCCACGAGGTGGTGGGACGGCGTACGCCGACGGCGGAGAGCTCGAGCCCACTGAGGGCGTTGAAGGTCGAGGACTTGCCGGACCCGGTAGCACCGGCGAGGGCGACCACTGTGTGGTCGGCGGAGAGCTTGAGTCGGCCGGCGGCGCGGGCCGCGACGGCCGTCGCGTCGTCGACCACGGCAGGGTCGACGCGCCCGCGCGCCGCCTCGGCAGCGCGCTCGAGTCCGTCGACGCGGGCGCCGATGTCAGAGCTCCTGGTGACCAGCTTCTTGGCCCCTTCGAGCAACGACGTCATGACTCCCTCACGGCACTGGGTGGACTTGTCCTGCACCAACCCTAGGGGGCGGTGCCACCGGTCTCCGACACCTGGTGGGGACGGGTGGCGGCGAAGCGGAGGTCGTCGACCTTGCGGGCGGCGGCACGCAGGCGCTCGGGCGCCTCGGGCGAGATCTCCAGGCTGTCGAGCAGGTCGGTGTAGCGGCGGCGCTCGGAGTCGAGGAGCTCGCCGACCGACACCTCCAGCCGGCGTCGCGCCCGCTCGGCGAGCGAGCGGACGGCCTGGTCGCCGAAGACGGCCTCGAGCAGCTTCTGGCCGAGCACCGCGGACCCGCCCGCGATGCCGGCCTCGGCACCGGTGACGCCAGCCGTGTGCGCGAACACGACGACCATGAGGGCGACGGACAGTCCGTTGACCCCGAAGGCCAGGAAGCGGGCGGTGGAGCGCTTGTCGGCGCCCTCGGTGCGCACCATCTCCAGCACGTCGGACTGCCAGTCGCGCACGGCACGCTCTGCCCGGCGGCGGAAGTCGCGCGAGGCCCGGCCGAGGTCCTCCCCCGCGTCGCGCAGCAGGATCTGCCCGGCGGCGGTGCTGCGCCACGACGCCTCCGCCCGCTCCGCGGCGGCCTCGGCGTGCTCGAGCACGAGGGTCTCCAGCCCGGACTCGACCGCGACGGTGACCCGTTCGGCCTGCTGGGGCTTGCCCTTCACCGCGTTGACGACCCGGTCGCGGAGCCAGCCGACGCGGGTCTCCAGCGACTTGAGCAGCTCTCCGGTGCCGACGAACTCCTGCCACCGCGCGAGCACCTCGCCGCGCAGCAGGGTGCCGTCGGCCGACGCCTCACTGATCGCGGTGCCGGCGCGGTCGTAGGCGTCGTTGGCGTCCTCACGGAGCCGGCGTACGGCGTCGGTCTGCTCCGTCGCCGCGTCCGCGACGGCGTGGGTGCGGCGGGCCAGCGTGCGGATGGCGCCGTCCAGGGTCTGCTGGATGACCGCCCCGCGCGCCTCCTGGTCGTCGGCGAGCGCCTGGAGCCACTGCCGGACCTCGATCACCGAGGACGACGGGAGCAGCCCCATCTCGGAGACCTCGCCCTCCTCGACGATGAAGAGCGGGGAGTCCTTGAGCCCGCGGCTGGCGAGCATCCGCGCGAGGTGCGTGGCGATCGTGTCCACCGCGTCGTGCGGCGTGCGGTCGAGCACGATGGCCACGGCGGCCGAGCGCTCGGCGGCCTTGCGCAGGAAGTCCCACGGGACCTGGTCGGCGTACCTCGCCGCCGAGGTGACGAACAGCCACAGGTCGGCGGCCGCGAGCAGCTGGGCCGCCAGCACCCGGTTGCGCTCCTCGACCGAGTCGATGTCGGGGGCGTCGAGGATCGCCAGGCCCGGCGTCATCGCCGGCGAGGCGACGAGCTGCAGCGCCTCGGGGTCGTTGGTCTGACGCGAGACGCGCTCGAGCTCGGGCAGCAGCCGGTCCTGGCCGAACCACTTCGCGTCGTCGGGGTGGTGCACCAGCACGGGCGAGCGCGTCGTCGGGCGGAGCACGCCGGGGGTGGTGACCCGCGTCCCGACGAGCGAGTTGACCAGCGTCGACTTGCCGGCGCCGGTGGACCCGCCGACCACCGCGAGCAGGGGTGCGTCGAGGGTCATCAGGCGCGGGATGACGTAGTCCTCGAGCTGGTCGACCATCTCGGTCCGGGAGGCGCGCTGCTCCTCGGCCCCGGGAAGCTCGAGCGGCAGCCGGGCCACCTGCAGGGCGCCACGCATCCGCACCAGGGCGGTCACCATGGCGGTCGTCGCGTCGGGCGTACGACGACCGGGGAACGGCGTCTGGTCCGCGGCTGCGTCCGAATCGTGCTCGGTCATCGGGTGGGCACCACCTGTCCGGGGAAGGAGATGTAGGGGCGGATCCGGCGCAGCTCCTCGAGGTGCTCCTGACCACGGATGTCGAAGTCGTCCGGCGCGGTGCCGCGCAGGTAGCGGTGGTGGAGGTAGCCCAGCTCGATGGCTGCGGACTGGTACTCCCGCATCCCGCGCTCGCCCTGCTTCCCGCCCTGCTGGCGGGCCCACCGCCGCGCGTGGCGCCGGGCCCGCAGGTCGACCAGCCAGCGGATGTCGGTCGCCGGCAGCAGGCCACGGGCTGCGGCGTCCTGCAGGGCCTCGGTGAGCAGCGGTCGCTCGGAGCGTCGCCGGTAGACGGCGAAGGCCATCACGCCGAGGAAGGCCGGCAGCATGAGCGTGCCGTAGACGAGGAAGAAGTGCCCGGTGCCGGACATCGTCGAGGTGTTCCACAACCCGTGCAGCAGGGCGGCCAGCACGAAGCCGGCGATGGGCGCCAGGACGCGGATCGGGAGCCGGTGGGACGCGATCGCGAGGCCGACCCCGATGCCGGTGAAGATCGTGAACAGCGGGTGCGCGAACGGGCTGATCAGGCAGCGGACGATGAACGTGCCGGTGAGTGCGCTCGTGCCGCCCGGGCCCAGCCCGTCGGTGCCGTCGTAGGCCGCTGCGAGGTAGAGGATGTTCTCGGTGAAGGCGAAGCCGATGCCGACCATGCCGGCGTAGACGATGCCGTCCAGCACGCCGTCGAGCTCGTGGCGCCGCCACCACAGCAGGAGCAGGAGGAAGGCGCCCTTGGTCGCCTCCTCGGTGACCGGCGCGACCACGGAGAGGCTGTCGCGCTCGCTCGTCCCGCCCGCCAGGCCGATCCCCTGGAACACGAGGGCGGCGGCGGTGGCCACGAACGCACCCCACAGCAGGCCGGCCACGAGCAGGTTGCGCGGCTCGGGCTCGTAGCGGTCGAGCCACATGAAGCAGCCGACGAGCGGCCCGACCGGCACCGCCGCGAGCAGGGCTGCGAGGGCCAGCGAGGACGGCGCGCCGGAGAGGGCGACGACGAGGGCCATCGCGATGCCGCCGAGCAGCACGAGGATGCCCACCACGACGGTGAAGGCGACACTGTCGCGACGGCCTCGGAGCATGTCCCGACCCTAACGGAGCAGCGTCTCCCGCCCCCCTTCGCCGCACCCCTTGGGGCGGTGCGTCACGGGTCCTCCCAGGCATCGTCGGAGGACGCCGCGCGCGGCGTACAGTGACCGCGTGAGCGAGCCCACCTCAGAGATCCCAGCCGAGACCGCCGCCGACGCCGCGGAGCCGAAGACCGAGTCGCACGACCCGGCCGTGCCCGCCGCCTATGCCGCCTTCATGCGCGAGGGCTGGGGCGACCGCGAGCTGGACGTGCCTCGGCACCCCGTCGCGGACCGGGCCGCCGCCCGTCGCGCGACACTGGCCGAGGCGTTCCCCGGCGAGCGGCTCGTGCTCCCGGCCGGCACCTACAAGGTGCGCTCCAACGACACCGACTACCGCTTCCGCCCCGACACGGCCCACACCTACTTCTCGGGCAACCAGACCTCCGACGCCGTGCTGGTCATCGAGGACGGCGAGTCCGTGCTCTACGCCCGCCCGCGCTCCGAGCGCGACACCGACGAGTTCTTCCGCGACCGCCAGTACGGCGAGCTCTGGGCGGGCCGGCGCCCGTCGGCTCAGGAGATCTCCGACTCGCTCGGCATCGAGGTGCGCCACGTCAAGGACCTGCCGTCCTTCGACGACGACCGCAAGACCCGCGACCTCACCACCGACGAGGACCTGGCCCGCGTCGCCGACGAGCTCCGCCTGGTCAAGGACGAGTGGGAGGTCGGCGAGCTGCAGGAGGCCTGCGACATCACCGCGCTCGGCTTCGAGGACTCGGTGCGCGAGTGGGACCGCGTCCGCGAGTTCGGCGAGCGGTGGATCGAGGGCACGTTCTTCCGCCGGGCCCGCGCGATGGGCAACGACATCGGCTACGACTCGATCTGCGCCGGCGGCTCGCACGCCACGACGCTGCACTGGATCGACAACACCGGCGCCATCGAGCCCGGCAAGCTGGTCCTGCTCGACATGGGCGTGGAGGGCCACAACCTCTACACCGCCGACGTGACCCGCACCCTTCCGGTCGACGGCACGTTCACGCCGCTCCAGCGCGAGCTCTACGACCTCGTGTGCGCCGCCCAGCAGGCCGGCATCGACGCCGTACGACCGGGCGTCCCGTTCCTCGCCGCGCACCACGCCGCGATGGACGTGCTCGCCCACGGCCTCGAGGGCATGGGCCTGCTCCCGGTCCCCGCGCAGGAGGCGCTCGACCCGGAGTCGAAGGTCTACGCCCGCTGGACCCTGCACGGCACCTCGCACATGCTCGGCATGGACGTCCACGACTGCGGCCGCTCGTCGGTCGACATCTACCCCAAGGGCGACCTCGCCGAGGGCATGGTGCTCACGGTCGAGCCCGGGCTCTACTTCCAGGAGGACGACCTGCTCGTCCCGGCGGAGCTGCGCGGCATCGGCATCCGCATCGAGGACGACATCCTGGTCACCGCCGACGGCAACCGGAACCTCTCGGCCTCGCTCCCCCGCACGTCGGCCGACGTCGAGGAGTGGATGGGGTCCCGCATCGGTGGCTGACCCGGCGCCCAGCCTCACGATCGCCGACGGGTTGCCGCGCTGCCACCACTTCGACGCCCACCGCTGCCGCTCCTGCACGCTCATGGGCGTCGCACGTGAGCAGCAGCTCTCGGACAAGGAGCGGCACGCGCGCTCGCTCGTCGACGCCCCGGTGTGGCTCCCGACCGTGGCCGGCGCCGACGTCGGCTTCCGCAACAAGGCCAAGATGGCCGTCGGCGGCAACTTGGACGCACCGACGCTGGGGATCCTGGACCGCGACTTCTCCGGGATCGACCTGCACGACTGCGGCCTGCACTCCTCGGGCCTGAGGGAGGCGCTCGGCCGCATCGCCGAGTGGATCCGCGAGGCCCGCCTGACGCCGTACGACGTGGGGGCGCGGCAGGGCGAGCTCAAGCACGTCCTGCTCACGGAGTCGCCCGACGGCGAGATGATGCTGCGGCTCGTGATGAGGTCGACGGCGCTCGAGGCGCGCGTCCGCTCCCGCCTGCCGGCACTGCGCGAGGCCGTGCCGAGCCTGCTCGTCGTGACGATCAACGTCCAGCCCGAGCACAAGGCGGTGCTCGAGGGCGAGCGCGAGATCGTGCTGACCGACGTCGCGACCCTTCCGATGCGGCTCGCCACCGGGGTGACGCTGCGGCTGGGGCCGCGCTCCTTCTTCCAGACCAACACGTTCGTCGCCGAGGCGCTCTACGAGCAGGCCCGCACCTGGGTCGACGGGCTCGACGACGTGCGCACCGTGTGGGACCTCTACTGCGGTGTCGGCGGCTTCGCGCTGCACCTCGCCGCGCCGGGCCGCGCGGTGCTCGGTGTCGAGATCTCGCCCGACGCCATCGCTGCGGCCAGCGCGACGGCGACTGAGCTCGGGCTGAGCGCGGAGCTCGTGGCCGGCGACGCGACGGCGTACGCCCTGGGTGCGGGCACGGCGCCCGACCTCGTGGTCGTCAACCCGCCCCGGCGCGGCATCGGCCCCGACCTGGCGGGCTGGCTCGAGCAGTCGGGCGTGCGGCACGTCGTCTACTCGTCCTGCAACGCCGAGTCGCTGGCTCGGGACCTCGCACTCATGCCGTCGCTGCGCCCCGTCGAGGCGCGGGTGCTCGACATGTTCCCGCACACGACGCACTACGAGGTGATGGTGCTGCTCGCGCGGTGATCGTCAGCCGCGGTGGACCCGGGGACCGAGGCTGATGCCACGCTTCCGCAGCGTGTCGCGCTGGGCGTCGTCGACGTAGATCACGAGCTTGGCCTCGGGGTCCTCGAGGGCATCGAGGCTCAGGTCCGTGGCCATCACGCCGACCTGGACCCATCGTGGGGAGCCGAGGCACTCGGCGGGCACCGTCATCGTGACCGTGTCACCGGCGCCGTCGAAGCGTCCGGTGAGCCCCGCGCACTCGACCTCGCGTCCCGACCTCCTCACGAAGGTCAGCCTGATCCGCTTCCCCGCGATGCGGGTCATCGTCATGTAGTACTCGCCCTGCGACGTCCGGACGCGGACGTCCATGCGGAGGAGGGGGCCGTTCTGCAGGTCGCGGAAGTGGGCGGTGATCTCCAGGCCGGACGTGTCGTGCTCGAGAACCGTCCGCGTGATGTCGCTCGTGACGTGGCGGGGCACTCGCGGGCCGTCCTGGTCGGCGGCGAGGTCGATGAACCGCACGTCGCCCACGGCGTCCTCCACCACCACCCTCTCCGCGTGCGCGGCGACCGGCGCGAGAGAACGAGGGGTACGGCCAGAGCGAGGAGGCGACGGATCATCCGCGACGCACCTGGGGGCCCAGCGCGATCCGGTCGCGGATCTCCCCGGTGCGGTGGGCGTCGTCGGCAAGGACGACGACCTCCTCCACACCTTCAGCACTGGTCGCGGTCGTCAGCACGGCGACGCCGACACCGACCCGGACCCATCGCGGGTCCCCGAGGCATGACGCCGGGACGGTGACGGTGGCCCGCGACGACGCCCGGTCGCTCACGGTCCGCAGCCGGGGGCACTCCACGGAGCGCCCACGGCGGGTCAGCTCGGCCGTCGGCCGGCGCCCGAGGTGCTCGGTCTCGACCTCGAAGGTGCCCGTCGGCGTGCGGACCCTCAGGACGGCGAAGTACTGCCGCTCCCGGCCGAGCTCGCGCAGGTCGACCCGCACCCTCAGGCGACGTACGTCGTGGTCGACCACGGTGCGCACCACGTCCGCGCTCAGGTTGTCCGGGGTGGGCACGAGGTTGGCCAGGTCGTCCTGCCCCTGCTCCGTCGGCCCGACGGTCACGACGTCCGCGACGGCGTCCTCCGTCGTCAGCTCCTCGGCGTGCACCGCGGTGGGCAGGAGCAGGACAGCGGGCGCGAGGGCGGCCATCAGCCGTGGGGCGAGCCGGAGGGACATGGGCCGCACCCTAGTCAGGCGCCGCCTGACGTGTGACCCGAACCACGGAATGGGGCGGTGCTCAGGTTCCCCACGCCAGGGACTCCGCGAACGCCAGCACCGCCTCGGCGAAGGCCTCCGGTCGATCGAGGTTGGCGAGGTGCGATGCCCCGGGAATGGTCTGCACCCGCGCGTCGGGAAGCACGCGCAGCACGTCCCGGGTGCCGAGCCGGAACTGGTCCCACTGGCCGTTGAGCAGCAGGACCGGGCACTCCAGTCCGCGCAGCATCTCGGGTCGGCAACCGTCCATCACCGCCCGCCAGGCGGCGGGCGTGGGCGCGAAGTAGTAGCCCCCCGCGATGACCGGCTCGATCAGCTCCGGCGCATAGAACCGCCGCAGCACACGGTCGTTGACGCGGGTCATCCGCTCGGGGCCGATCCGGTCGGTCAGGGCCGCGACCGCGCGGTAGACCGCCGCGCCCGGCCCGACCGGCGTGGCGCTGCAGCCGGCCAGGACCAGGCCGTCGAGCCGGTCGCCGTGCGCGTCGGCGTACGCCATCGCGACGTAGCCGCCCAGCGAGTGACCCACCAGCACGACGGGAGCACCCTCGGGAGCGGCATCGACCGCCTCGTCCACCACCTCCACGGCTCGCGCCAAGGTGAAGGCCTCGCCGGCGAGGCGGCCGTGACCCGGGAGATCCACGAGCCCGACCGTCGCCCGACCCTCGAACAGCGGCAGCTGGGGCGACCACTGCGAGCTGGCCAGCCGGGACCCGTGGACGAGGACGAGGTGCGGACGCACGAGATGAGGATGCCAGCACGCGTGCGGGTGGGGCGACTGGGATACTGGCCGCGCCCAGCCCCCGTGGCGCAACGGATAGCGCAACGGCCTTCTAATCCGTGGGTTGCAGGTTCGAGTCCTGCCGGGGGCGCTCGCCCGACGTCGTGCTGCGCCCGACCCGCAGTGACACCGAGCGGTCGCTCGGTCGCCGAGCTCGTCGTGGGGCATACGCTACGCGGGTGCGCGGTCAGATCTCGTCAGTCCACATCCTCCGAGGCATCGCCGCACTTCTCGTCGTCTGGGCCCATCTCAGCGCCTACTGGCTCTTCACGATCCGCGAGACGTCGAGCATCCAGGACGCCTGGGCCACCACCATCGCCAGGCCGCTGCACGTCTACCAGGACGGCGGGTTCCTCGGCGTCCTCATCTTCTTCCTCATCAGCGGCTACATCGTCACGCACGCGTCGCTCTCGGAGACCCGCCTCACCTACCTCACCAAGCGCGTGTTCCGGATCTTCCCGCCGCTGCTCTTCGCGCTCGCGGTGCTCTGGGTCCTCATGCACCTCATGCCGGCGCTCGGGTTCCAGCTCCGCACCTTCCACGGCGGTCCACCCCTGCGATGGCTCCAGTCGCTGCTGCTGCTGGACGGCTTCACGCCTGGGCCGTACATCCTGTCGATCACGTGGACACTGGCAGTGGAGATCCTCTTCTACGCCCTCGTGCTCGGCGTGATCGGCCAGCAGCGGCGACACCCCCTCGCCACGACGTGGGTGATGGTCGGCGTCTGGATCGCGGGCGGCATCGCGACGTTCTACGTGCCGCTGTTCGACCAGCCGCTCCAGGCCGAGGTCGAGGGCCGTGAGCTGGTGATCTTCGTGGGCGTGCTCCTGGTCGGACGCTGCACCTACCTCGCGCACGCGCGGCTCGCCAGCGGCTGGGCAGCGACCTCGACCGCCGTCGCCATCGGCGTGACCGTGGGGACCCTTCAGGAGGTTCACGACCCTGGCTTCCTGCTGACCCCGAACGGGTTCTCCGACACCGAGCCCGTGCTGGCGTACGCCGTGGCCATCGCCGTGTTCGTCGCCATGCTCTGGTGGTCGCCGACGCGCGCCGCGCAGCCGTTCGGCTGGCTGGGCGACATCAGCTACTCCCTCTACCTGCTCCACATGCCGGTCGGTTTCGCCACGCTCGGCGTCCTGTACACGTACGACGTCCCCAACTCCGCGGCCACGCTCATCGCCATCGCCGCGTCGATGCTTGCCGCCACACTCGCGTTCCACCTCGTCGAGCGCCCGAGCCAGCGCATGGCACGCGCGCTCCTGGCCCGAGCGCCGCGGACCGTGCCCGGGGCCGTGTCCTCCCCGCGGCCCGCGGGTCACAGGTGAGCGGACCGGTCGACGCGCGCTGCGACACGCGGCGCGTCCTCCCGGACCGGCGCGGACGGCCACGTCAGGATGTGGGCAGGCCCCGCCACGTATGAGGTTGCGGGGCCGAATGCTTCCCCGGTGCAGGCGCGCACCGGGCTCGAAATGGGTGAGACCCCGGCAAGTATGAGTTGCCGGGGTCTCGGTGTCTTCCGGACCGAAGTCCTTCCGACACCCACATTCTGGCCCCGGTGTGACCGGCGGCACAATCACCCCAAGGGAGGCGATTCGGCGGCGTACGCCTCGATCTCGGACGCGACCCGGGCCTTGACGTCGGCGGGGGCGAAGGAGGACTCGACGGCCGCGAGGGCCAGGTCGGCCACCCCGCGCTCGTCGAGGTCGAGCAGCCCGGCAGCCACCTCGTAGTCGTTGTTCAACGTCGTGGAGAACATCGGCGGGTCGTCGGAGTTGATCGTCACCCTCACCCCGGCCTCGACGAAAGCCCGCAGGGGGTGGTCCTCGATCCGGTCGACGGCACGGGTCGCGATGTTGGACGTCGGGCACACCTCCAGCACGACACCCGTGTCGGCGAGGTGGGAGAGCAGCTCGGGGTCCTGGGCCGCTGAGACGCCATGGCCGATCCGCTCCGCTCCGAGCAGCCGCACCGACTCCCACACGGTCTCCGGGCCCGTGGTCTCGCCGGCGTGCGGGACCGAGCGCAGCCCGGCCGCGCGAGCGGCGTCGAAGTGCTCCTGGAACTGCGCGCGCGGCACCCCGATCTCCGGCCCGCCGAGGCCGAAGCCGACCAGTGCGTCGGTGCGGTGCTCGAGGGCGTACGACAGGGTCGCGTCGGCCGCGGGGATGCCGGACTCCCCCGGGATGTCGTAGATCCAGCGCATCACCAGGCCGAAGTCGCGCTCCGCGGCGACCCGCGCGTCCTCGATCGCGTCGGTGTAGTCCTGGATCGCGATGCCGCGCACCACGGACGTGTACGGCGTGCAGGTGAGCTCGGCGTAGCGCAGGTTCTGGCCCTGCGCCATCTCGCGCGCGACCTCGTAGGTGAGGAGGCGGATGTCCTCGGGCGTGCGGACCAGGTCGACGACGGCGAGGTAGACGTCGATGAAGTGGGCGAAGTCGCGGAAGGTGAAGAACTCCTTGAGCCCCTCCAGGTCACTGGGGACCCCCGCGTCGGGGTGGCGCTCCGCGAGCTCGGAGACGATGCGCGGCGACGCCGACCCGACGTGGTGGACATGGAGCTCGGCCTTGGGCAGGCCGGCGATGAAGTTCTGGAGGCTCACGCCCGGCAGTGTGTCAGCCGACCATGGCCTTCGCGATGTCGGCGAGCGTCTGGCCCTCGGCCTTCTGGCCGTCGACGAAGACCGTGGGGGTCGAGTTGATGCCGTCCTTGGACGCGGCGTCGCCCGCGGCGTCGACCCAGCCCTCGAAGGCCATGTCCTCGATGCCGGGGCGTACGTCGGACTCCTTCGCGCCGGCCTCGACCGCGAGGTCGACCAGGTCGTCCTTGCTGGGGAAGGGCCCCTCCTCCGACGGCTGGTTGTCGAAGAGCAGGTCGTGGAAGGCCTTGGCGACCTCGGGACCGGACGCGTCGAGCACGACGGCGAAGGCGTTGGCGGACTCGGGCGAGTAGTCACTGATGCGCTCGAGGAAGGGCAGCGGCCGGTACTCGACGTTGACCTCGCCCGCCTCGACAGCGGCGTCGAGCTGGTCGCGCACGGTCTTCTCCAGCTGGCCGCAGAAGGGGCAGAGGAAGTCCTCGTAGACCACGATCTCCTTGGGTGCGTCAGCGTCACCGATCACCATGCCGTAGTTGCCCGAAGCCCCCGACGGCGCGGTGTCCGGCTTGTCGGAGCCCAGGTTGGTGACGAGGAAGTAGCCGCCGACGATGAGCGCCAGCACCCCGGCGACGAGCCCGAACCGGGTGAGCTGCTCCTTGCGCTTCGCGGCCTTGCGTCGCTCCTCGGCCTGCGCCCTGGCGCGCTCGGTCCTGGCCCGCCGGGCGTCCCGCTTGGCCGCCGTCGCGGCCTTCTCCTCAGCGGTCCTGTGCGAGCTCTTCTTCTGCGCCATCGAGGCTTCCTCCGGTGTCGTTGTCGATGTGTGAGCCAAAGAGGACCGAGTCCAGGGCCAGCCTCGAGCGTGGCCGGACCACCAGCCAGACGGACAGGGCCAGAAGACCCACGTCGCGGGCGATCTCACCGGGGTACTTGGCGGCCGCGTCGGGGATCTCTCCCCCGCCGCCGAAGCACCCGCAGTCGATCGACAGCCCGCGCGCCCACGCGCTGGAGATGCCGATGATGAAGGCGACGAAGAGCAGCGCCGAGACGACCGACGTGCCGCGCACCATCACCCCCAGCACCAGGCAGAGCCCGATGACGACCTCGAGCACGGGCAGCACGTGCCCGACGGCCGGGACGACCGCCTCCGGCAGGAGGTCGTACGCCCGCACGGCGCGCACGCTGTCGGACGGATAGGGCAGCTTGAGGGCGCCGGCGACGATCCACACGCCACCGGTCGCCAGGCGCGCGACGAGGCCGAACCAGTCCTTCACATCCCGAAGGGTAGGAGGTGAGCCTGAGTCGTGGCTGAGAACCGCTCGCCCGGTGGGTGGGTAGGGTGACCGCTCGTGAACGACAGACTGGTGTGGATCGACTGCGAGATGACCGGCCTCGACCTGGGCGCGGACGCGCTGATCGAGGTCGCCGCCCTCGTGACGGACTTCGACCTCAACGTCCTCGGTGAGGGCGTCGACGTGATCATCAAGCCGTCGCAGGAGTCGCTGGACCAGATGGTCGAGTTCGTGCGGAGCATGCACGAGAAGTCCGGCCTGCTCGACGAGCTCGCCAGCGGTACGACGCTCGCGGAGGCCGAGGAGCAGGTGCTGGCCTACATCAAGGAGCACTGCCCCGACGGCAGCCGGCCCCCGCTGGCCGGCAACACGGTGGCCACCGACCGCGCGTTCCTGGCGCGGGACATGCCGGGGCTCGAGTCGTTCCTGCACTATCGGATCGTCGACGTCTCCTCGATCAAGGAGCTGTCGCGCCGGTGGTACCCCCGCGCCTACTTCGCGGCCCCGACCAAGCGCGGCAACCACCGGGCCCTGGCGGACATCCAGGAGAGCATCGAGGAGCTGCGTTACTACCGCGAGGCCGTCTTCGTGCCGCAGCCGGGCCCCGACAGCACCCAGGCCCGGGAGATCGCGGCACGCCACGGCGGCCAGCTGACCGGGCTCGGCCCGGAGTCGAGCACCGATGCGGACCCGGATTCAGGGTCCGCGGGCTGATTGCCCTACACTTCTCGTCGTCCGCAGCACGCTGCGGGACATGGTGGGTATAGCTCAGCTGGTAGAGCGCCGCCTTGTGGTGGCGGATGTCGCGGGTTCAAGTCCCGTTACTCACCCCAAGCAGATCGAGCCCCCGACCTGGTCCAGGTCGGGGGCTCGACGCACGGCCGGCCGCCCCGTTTTGACGTGAACGGCACTTGTGACGTCAAGTAGACGTACCAGGGTGCGCTTGCGTGTGCTCGGTCCCGGGCATGTCACCTCAGCGTCGAGGGCCCGACATGCAGGCCCAGTCCCGAAAGGTGTGTCCGTGTCGAGGTTCTTCACCACCCTGGTCGCCGTGTGCCTGTCCCTCGCCACGTTGTCGGCCGGGACCGTCGCCGCCGCCAGCAGCTCCGCTGAGGTGCGTACGGAGAGGCCCAGGACGTGGAAGGCCCCACACGGCCCCGTCTTCAACGACCCCCACCGCAAGGCCGGCCACTTCACGATCGAGCAGCAGGTCGTCAAGACGATCCGTCACACGCCTCGGCGCGAGACGATCCGGATCGCGGTCTACTCCTTCGACCGCATGCCCGTCGCGAACGCGCTGATCGACGCGCACAAGCGGGGCGTCCGGGTCCAGATGCTGCTCAACGACCACCAGGACACCCGGGCGATGCAGGCGGTCCGGTCCGAGATCGGCACGAACCGGGACAAGAACAGCTTCATCTACAAGTGCAAGGCCGGGTGCCGCAGCACGGAGAACGAGTTCAACAACCTGCACACGAAGTTCTACTCCTTCACCCAGGCAGGCCAGTCCCAGGACGTCATCGCCGTCGGGTCGGCCAACATGATGCTCAACGCCGCCCTGCACCAGTGGAACGACCTCTACTTCAGCTCCGGCAACCACACCCTGTTCCGGCAGTTCGTCTCGCTCTTCAACAACATGAAGAAGGACTGGGACAAGCGCCGGCCGCCCCGTCACTTCTGCGGGACGCCCCTCACCGGCACCTGCGACGACTCGGTCGACCAGGACACCGTGTGGGCGTTCCCGAAGCCGTCGGGCCCGAAGAGCGACCTCGTCCTCGACATGCTCGGCCGGATCCAGTGCGTGACCCCGGACGGCGCCGGTGGCGTCACGCGCACCCGCCTCGCCCTGTCCATGCACACCATGCGCGGCCGACGCGGGGACTACCTCGCCGAAGCCATCCGCAACAAGTACGCCGAGGGCTGCGACTTCCGCGTCAGCTACGGACTGATCGGCTACCACACCAAGCAGATCCTCGGTGCGCCCACGGCACGCGGGCGGATCCCGCTGCGCTCGACCGGGATGGACTACAACACCGACGACGACTACGACCTCAACCACGACGGTGAGGACGACCTGATCCTCGACTACTACAGCCACCAGAAGTACTTCGTCGTCCAGGGCACCTACAACGGCGTCCCCGACACGAGCATGGTGCTCACCGGGTCGTCCAACTGGGCCAGCCTCAGCACCGCCAACGACGAGATCTGGCTCACCGTCCAGGGCAAGCGCGTGGCGAGGAAGTACGTCGCCAACTTCGACTACCAGTGGGACCACCAGCGGAACTCGCGGGACGCCTACACCACCACCTACTCCACCTTCAGGGTCGCGCGGCAGGAGCGTCAGGCCGACGGCACGCTGCGCACGGTGTACGACACGGTGCGCCGGCCCGTCACGACGGTCGAGCGTGACCCCTACCGCAAGGGCCCCTACTGGGAGAACGACTGACCCAGCCGGCCGGCGGGCCGGTCAGCGCACCGCGGCCCCGGGGCCGGGCGGGATCTGGATGCGGAGCGGCCGGCCGAGGATCGGGTTGGCGGCGGCGACCTCGTCCATGGCGTCGATGATGTTGCGCAGGTTGATGATCATCGCGCCGTAGACCGGCCACTCGCTCGACCGCTCGGTGGTCCGCAGCTCCTCGGTGAAGGCTTCCAGGCGCCGGCGCACGGACAGGAGCGCCGAGGGGTCGGCGGCAGCCGCGGCCCGCCCGGCGTCACCGAGCATCTCCACCCAGGGCCGGGCGAAGTCGGAGTCCAGGGTGTGCTCGGCGGAGTGCGCCCCGATGGTGCGGGCGAGGCTGCGGGTGTCCGCGATCGCCTGCTCCATCCGCCGCAGCAGCTCGTGCCACTGGCGCGGGTCCCGCATCGACCGGGCCGAGCGGCGGGGGTTCATCCGCGCGCTCTCCTGGGCCTGCCGCACCAGCGCCCACGCGTGGTCGAGGTCCTCGTCGATGTCCCGGGTGCGCTCGATCCAGTCCTCGACGTCCTCATCCTGTCCGCGGCCGCCGAGGTCGCCCGCCATGTCGGCCAGCAGCTCACCGATGGCGTCGTCCACACGGTCCAGGGCCTTGGCAGCGGTGTGGCGCCGCAGCGGCGGCCAGGCGACGAGGTTGACGACCAGGCCGACGGCCACGCCGATGGCGGTGTCGAGCAGGCGCGAGATGAGCATCACGTCGCTCTCGAACCCCGTGGTGAGGACCACCAGGCCGGTCGTCGCGATGGTCGTGGCCTCAGCCCCCAGCCAGGGCACGGCGCCGAGCACCAGCGCGACGGTCAGGAGCACCGCGATCGCCCAGGTGGTCAGGCCGAGCGTCTCCCCCACTGCTGTGGCCAGCAGCACCGCCGCCACTGTGGCCGCGACCTGCTGCGTGCCCTTGGAGAACGTCCGGTAGACGGTCGCATGCACCACCAGCAGGGCGGCCCAGGGGGCCAGGAACGGCTGCGGCAGGTCCAGCACGCTCGCGGCGATGACCCAGGCGGCGACCGCCGCCAGCACGGTCTTGGTCAGCTGGAGGACGTCGTTCCACCAGATCGGATCGCTGATCCGGTCGTTGATCCGTTCCCTCGCTCTTTCCCACATGTCGATCCCTCCCTCACCGACCGACCCTACGGGCGGCCCCAGTGGGGACGGCTCAGGCCAGCGAGAGGAAGAGCTTCTCCATCTTCTTGACGTCCAGGCTGTCGACCTCGCCGTCGTTGGCGACCAGGCACTGCTGCAGGCCGCTCGCCACGATCGCGAACCCGGCCCGGTCGAGCGCCTTGGAGACGGCCGCGAGCTGCGTGACGACGTCCTCGCAGTCCCGTCCCTCCTCGAGCAGCCGCAGCACACCGGCGAGCTGGCCCTGGGCCCGCTTGATGCGGTTGATGACCGGGGTCATCTGGTCGGCGTCGAGCTCCATCAGTCCTCCTGCGACAGGGCGGCGAGGGCCGCGGTCAGGCGTTGCTTGGCGTCGGCGGCCACGGAGTCGAGCGCGCCGGCACCGGCGAGACCCATCATGGCGTCGGGGTCGAAGGCCTCCACGACGGTGGTGCTGTCACCGGTGGAGCGGACCACGACGTTGCACGGCAGCACGGCGGCGATCGAGGGGTCGATCCCGATGGCCTCGTAGGCCAGGGCCGGACGACAGGCGCCGAGGATCACCTGCGGCGGCAGGTCGACGTCGAGCTTGGCCTTCATCGTGGCGGCGAGGTCGATCTCGGTCAGGATGCCGAAGCCCTGGTCGGCCAGCGCGTCCCGGGTCGCGGCGACGGCGGCGTCGTACGGCAGGGCGACGATGGTGCTCAGCGTGTAGGTCATGCGCCCATCCTCTCGTGACTCGCCTCGGCGTCGCGCATGGCGGCCTCGACGTCGAGGGCCCGTACGGCCGCGATCAGTTCCTCGAGCGCGGGCGCGGGGAGCGCGCCGGGCTGGGAGAACACCAGCACCTGGTCCTTGAACGCCATGAGCGTCGGGATCGAGGTGATGCGGGCGGCGCCGGCGAGCTGGGCCTCGGCCTCGGTGTCGACCTTGCCGAACACGATGTCGGGGTGCGCCTCGCTGGCGCGCTCGTAGACGGGTGCGAACTGTCGGCACGGGCCGCACCAGCCGGCCCAGAAGTCGACGAGCACGATCTCGTTCTCGGCGACGGTGGTCTCGAAGTCTTCGCTGGTCAGGTTGCGGGTGGTCATGTCTGCTCCTTGTCTGGGAATACCCCCGGGGGTGTTTTGCCTTCAGCGTACATACCCCCTAGGGTATTCCTCAACAGCTGAGGAAGCCACGACGACGAGAGGCATCGCATGTCGCACCAGACCCCCGAGATCTCACTCGAGGACTACGCAGCCGAGCGCGAGGACGGGATCACCATCGACGTCCGCGAGCGCGCGGAGTACGCCCAGGCACACGTGCCCGGCGCCGTCCTCCTCCCCATGGGCCAGCTGGCCTCCCGCCTCGACGAGGTCGACCGGTCCGCACGCATCCACGTGATCTGCGCCTCCGGCAACCGCTCGAAGGCCATGACGGACCTGCTCGTGGCCCAGGGCTTCGACGCGGCGTCCGTGATCGGCGGCACCCGCGCCTGGATCGAGTCCGGCCGCGCCGTGGGGGTGGGTCTGTGATGACCGATCTCACCGTCATCCCGATCGAGACCCCCACGCTCGGCGACCGCAGCTATGTCGTGCACGACGGCGAGGTCGCCTTCGTGGTCGACCCGCAGCGCGACATCGACCGCGTCCTCGCCCTCCTCGAGGAGCACGGCGTGCGGCTGACCCACGTCTTCGAGACCCACATCCACAACGACTACCTCACCGGTGGCCTCGCCCTCGCGGAGCGCACCGGTGCCCAGTACCTCGTCAATGGCGAGGACGACGTGTCCTTCTCCCGCACCCCCCTGGGGGACGGACAGGTCGTCGAGGTGGGTGGACGGATGCGCGTCACCGCGCTGGCAACCCCCGGCCACACGTTCACCCACCTCTCCTACGCGCTGACCGACGCCGGCAGCGGGGAGCAGGTCGCGGTCTTCACCGGCGGCTCCCTGCTCTACGGCGCCACCGGCCGGCCCGACCTGCTGGGTGCCGAGCACACCCACGACCTCGTGCACCACCAGCACGCCTCGGCCCACCGGCTGGCCGAGCTGCTGCCGGACGACGCCGAGGTGTTCCCGACGCACGGCTTCGGCTCCTTCTGCTCCGCCACCCAGTCCGACGCGACGTCGTCGACGATCGGTCGCGAGAAGCAGTCCAACCCGGTGCTCACGCAGGACGAGCAGACCTACGTCGACGAGCTCCTCGCCGGGCTCGGCCCCTGGCCGGCCTACTACGCCCACATGGCGCCGGGCAACGCCGACGGACCGTCCGAGCCCGACCTGTCGCTCCCTGCGGTCGCCGACGCCGCCGAGCTGCGGCGGCGCATCGAGGCCGGCGAGTGGGTGGTCGACCTGCGCAGCCGTACGGCGTTCGCCGCCGGCCACGCACCCGGGACGCTCAACTTCGGGCTCGACGGCGGCTTCGCGACCTACCTCGGCTGGCTCATCACGTGGGGCACGCCGATCACGCTGCTCGGCGAGACCGCCGAGGACGTCACCGAGGCGCAGCGCGAGCTGGTGCGGATCGGCATCGACCGCCCGGCCGCCCACGCCACCGGCAAGCCGGAGGACTGGAGCGACCGCGAGCTGCGGTCGTTCCCGACCGCGACCTTCGCCGAGCTGGCCCAGGTGCGCCACCACCGTGAGGTGGTCGTCCTGGACGTGCGCCGTGCCGACGAGCACGACGCGGCCCGCATCGACGGCGCGGTCAACATCCCGCTGCACGACCTCTGGGGCCACCTCGCCGACGTCCCGCCGGGCGAGGTCTGGGTGCACTGCGCCGGTGGCTACCGCGCCTCCGTGGCCGCCTCGATGCTCGACTCGGTGGGTCGCCAGATCGTCGCCATCGACGACTCGTTCGACAACGCCGAGCAGGTCGGCCTGCACCTGGTGGGGCCTGAGGCGTGACCCTCGCCCTCGCCGTCGTCGCCGGCGCGCTCATCGGGCTCAGCCTGGGCGCGCTCGGCGGCGGCGGCTCCATCCTGGCCGTCCCGGTCCTGGTCTACGCCCTCGGGCAGAGCCCGGCCCAGGCCACCACCGGATCCCTGGTGGTCGTGGGAGTCACCTCACTGGTCGGCGCCGTCGCGGCGCACCGCGCCGGCAACGTCCTCCTCGCCCGCGGGGCCACCTTCGGGCTCGTCGCCACGGGAGGCGCCGTCGCCGGCGCGCGGGCCTCCACCGCGGTCCCCGAGCCCGTCCTGCTCGGCTCCTTCGCGGCGCTCATGCTCGGCGTCGGCCTCATCATGGCCGTGCGGCAGTGGCGCGGACGACGGACGGATCCTGCGCAACGTCGCTCGCTGGCCGGGTTCGACGACCCGATCATCACCTTCAGCCCGACTTTCGCCTGCCAGTGCCCGCGCGCCCTCAAGGTGCTCGTCACGGCCACCGCCGTGGGCCTGCTCACCGGCTTCCTCGGGGTCGGCGGCGGCTTCCTCGTCGTGCCGGCGCTCCTGCTCGCCCTCACCCTCCCGATCGAGTACGCCGCCGGCACCTCGCTCGTCGTCATCACCATCACCAGCACGGTGGCCCTCCTCGCCCGCGCCGGGAGCGGAGTCGCCCCGGACTGGTGGCCCGTCATCGCGCTCACCGCGGCCGCCGCCGCGGCCGCCGTCGTCGGCGCCCGCATCGCCGACCGCGCCGACACCCGTCGACTCTCCGCCGCCTTCACCGGTCTGGTGCTGGCAGTGGCGGCGTACACCGCCGCCCAGGCGCTCCCCGCGCTCGCCTGAGCGCTGCTCACCCCTCCCCCGCACCACCGACAGGAAGATCTCTGCCATGACGTCGACGGCCACCCGCCGCCACGCTGCCCCGTCCCCCGACCCCACCGACCCCGACGGTCTCGGCTACCGCCCCGGCCCGCTCGGCCGGCTCGGCGTGTGGGTCACCCACCACCGCAAGGCCACCGCACTGGTGTGGATCCTGCTCGTCGTCGGCCTCGGCGCCTTCGCCCCGAAGGTCGAGGCCAACCTGTCCGGCGCCGGCTGGCAGGCCGACGGCTCGGAGTCCGTCGCCGTGCGCGAGCTCGCGACCGAGAGCTTCGGCGGCAACGCCAGCTCGGCCATCCAGGTCGTCGTGCACAGCACCGACGGCCCCGTCACCAAGGGCGCCGGCGCGGACGTCCTCGACGAGGTCACCACGATCCTCGAGGACGAGCCCCGCATCGCCGACGTCATCGCGCCCCAGCCCGGGGCCACCCTGAGCCAGGACGGCGAGACGGCCGTCGTCCTCGCCGGCGCCGGTGCGGACCCCAACGAGATGGTGCGCGTCGCCGACGACCTGAAGGGCGAGCTCGAGGCCCTCTCCGGCGACGGCGTGGAGGTCAACCCGACCGGCGCCTCCCTGCTCTGGTCGGACTTCAACGAGGCCAACCTCGACGCGATGCTCACGTCGGAGATGATGTCGTGGCCCGTCACGCTCGGCATCCTCGTGCTGGCCTTCGGCGCCCTCGTGGCCGCCGGCCTGCCGCTCATCCTCACCCTCGCGGGCCTCGTGGCATCGGCGGGCTCCCTCGTGCTGATCAACGAGCTCGTCCCGGTCTCCATCTGGGCGATGAACTTCGCGATGATGTTCGCCCTTGCGCTCGGCATCGACTACGCGCTGTTCCTCGTCGTGCGGTTCCGCGCCGCCCGGATGGGCCACCACGAGACGCCTCGTCAGGCGATCGCCGAGACCATGGACACCGCCGGCAAGGCAGTCCTGCTCTCCGGCGCCACCGTGCTGGTCTCCCTCTCGGCCGTGATGCTCGTGCCCTCACCGGCCTTCCGGTCCATGGCCGGCGGCATCATGCTCGCCGTCGTCTTCGTCCTGGGCGCGACCCTCACGCTGCTCCCCCTGGTGCTGTTCAAGCTCGACGGCCGCATCAACAAGGGTGCGTTGAAGTGGGTCCACACCGGCGAGCACCGCTCACCGAAGTTCGCCGCCTGGGGTGAGCGCCTCTGGAAGCGCCCCGTCGCCTTCGGCCTGGCCTCCCTCGTCGTGCTGCTCGCGCTGGCCGCTCCCGTCATGGGGCTCAAGACCGCCATGCCCTCCATCCAGGTGCTGCCGGAGGAGGCCAGTGCCCGGGTGGGCTACGACCAGGTCAAGGACGCCTTCGGCGACGGAGCCCCCGGCACCCTCCAGGTCGTCGCGGACGCCGCTGACGCCAAGGACACCGCGAACGTCCTCGCAGGCGACCCCGGCATCGCCGGCGCCATGCCCGCCCAGCCCGCGTCCGACGACAGCGACCTCGTCCTCATCCAGGCCGTGCCCACCGTCGACCCCTCCGACCCGGAGCTGGGCACCACCGTCGACCGCCTGCGCGCCGACCTCCCCGGCTCCGCCATCGTCGGCGGCGCCGCCGTGGAGAACCTCGACCTCAAGGCCCAGCTCGACGACTCCACCCCGCTCGTCATCGGCGTCGTCCTGGCGCTCGGGTTCCTGCTCCTGCTCATCGCCCTGCAGGCCCCGCTGATCTCCCTGCTCGGCACCCTGGCCAGCCTGCTGTCCACGGCCGCAGCCTTCGGCGTCGCCCGCCTGGTGTTCCAGGACGGCATCGGCGCGGACCTCATGGGCTTCGAGCACCAGGGCTTCCTCGACGCCTGGGCACCGGTCTTCTTCTTCGCGATGATCTTCGCCATCGCGATGGACTACACCGTCTTCCTGCTCGCCTCGGCCAAGGAGCACTACGAGAAGTCCGGCGATCCCCGGGAGGCCATGGTCGGCTCGCTGGCCCACTCGGGTCGCGTGATCTTCGCGGCCGGTGCGGTCATGGTGGCGGTGTTCTTCACCTTCGCCCTCTCCGGCCCCCTGCCGCCCAAGGAGATGGGCATCGTGCTCGGCGTCGCGGTCCTCCTCGACGCGTTCCTCGTCCGGCTGGTGCTGCTGCCCGTGATGCTGCGCCTCACGGGCAAGGCCGCATGGTGGAGCCCGCGCTGGCTCACCCGCGTGCTGCCGAAGATCACGTTCTCGCACGGCTGACCCACTACCTCACGACCTACCACCCACCCCACCACAGAAGGAGATCCACCATGTGTCGAGCAGTACGCTGCAGGACCTGCGGCAAGACCACCTGGGCCGGCTGCGGCCAGCACGTCGGACAGGTCAAGGCCGGTGTCCCCGCCAACGACTGGTGCAACGGCCAGCACACCGCTGCCGAGAAGCAGGCCGGCGGCGCCGGCGGCGGGTTCCTCTCCCGCCTCTTCAACCGGGGCTGAGCCCACCCGGGGCCGCTGACGTCTCAGGCGTGGTACGCCACCCGGTGCGGGTGCGGGCTGGCGAGCAGCACCGGGCAGGTCGCCTCGCGCAGCACCCCCCGCGCCACCGGTCCGATGTGCGAGCCCACCGGGACGAGCGGGTCGTGCCGCCCGATCACCAGCAGCTCGGCGCCCTCGGAGGCCTCGAGGATCGCCTCGACCGCGCGACCCGGGTGCACCTGGACGTCCGCGTCCAGGGCGACCGACTCGTCGCCCAGCTTGTCGAGGGCGGCGCGCACCTCGGCCCGGGAGTGGTCGCTCCACCGTCGCTGCTCGCCGGCGTCGAGGACGAACCCCTCGTGCGAGGGGAGTGCCCACGAGTGCACGATGCGCAGCGCGGCTCCCCGGGCGCGGGCCTCGGCAACCGCCGTGGCGAGCACCTCCGAGGAGCGGTCGGGCACGTCGACGCCCGCGACCACGACCGGTGCCCCGACCGGGCGCGACCAGCCGCTGGGCACGGCCACCACCGGGGCCCGCAGGTGCGCGGCGACCCCGCCGGCGACGGTCCGGTTCACGATCCGGGAGAGCCGGGACAGGTGCCGGTGCTCGAGCACGACCATCCGTGCCGAGCGGCCGGCCTCGACCAGCACCGGCACCGGCGCGCCACGCCGGAGCTCGTGGGTCACGGGCACGGCACCGTCGGTCAGGCCCTCGGCCTGCTCCACGGCGAGGTCGAGGGTCTCGCGTCCCCACTTCTCCACGTCGACGCTGGTGAGCAGCACGTTCTCCGGCCCGGGGGGCGAGACGTGGAGCGCATGCACGAGGTGCAGGCCGCACCCGGCGCGTTGCGCCTCGTCCACGGCGAACTCCAGGGCCGAGGAGATCTCCTCGGGCCCCACCCCGACGACGATCGGTCGTCCGTTGCCCACAGGTGCTGCGTGCTCGGTCATGGCGGCCTCCTCGATCCTTCCGGCACCTCCACTCTGCGCCCCTCAGCGGGGCCGACGAAGGGCCCTTGGGCCCCGCAGGTGGCGGCAAAGGACCCTGCTGGGGCACCCCTCCCGGGACGAGGATGGAGGGGAGCCTGAGGAGGTCGACATGCGCGCGTTGCGGTTGAACCAGTGGAAGAGCGAGCCCGTGCTCGAGGACGTACCCGTGCCCGAGCCCGGGCCCGGCGAGGTGCTGGTGCAGGTGGGGGCGGCGGGCGCGTGCCACTCCGACCTCCACCTCATGCACGAGTTCGAGCCCGGCACCCTGCCGTGGAACCCGCCGTTCACCCTCGGCCACGAGAACGCCGGCTGGGTGCACACCCTCGGCGAGGGCGTGACCGGGCTGTCCGTCGGCCAGGCCGTGGCCGTCGTGGGCGCGTGGGGCTGCGGCACGTGCGAGCGCTGCCTCGACGGCCTGGAGACCTACTGCGAGCGCCCCGACCTCGCGCCGGTGCCCGGCGGCGGGGGCGGCCTCGGTCTCGACGGCGGCATGGCCGAGTTCATGCTGGTGCCCTCGGCGCGCCACCTCGTGCCGATCCCCGACGGCCTCGAGGTCGTCGACGCCGCGCCGCTGACGGACGCCGCGCTGACGCCGTACCACGCCGTACGCCGCTCGCTGGGCAAGCTGGGCCCCGGGACCACGGCCGTGGTGATCGGGGTCGGCGGCCTCGGCCACCTCGGGCTGCAGGTCGTCAAGGCGGTCAGCGCGGCCCGGGTCGTCGCGGTCGACGGACGCGAGAGCGCCCGCGACCAGGCCTCCGTCCTCGGTGCCGACCTGGTGCTGGAGCCCGGGCCGGACACCGCGACCACGATCCGGGAGTTCTGTGGCGGCCGGGGTGCTGACGTGGTGCTGGACTTCGTCGGCTCCGACGAGACGCTGGCGACGGCGGCCGCGTGCGTACGGCAGCTGGGTGACGTCACGATCGTCGGCATCGCCGGTGGCACCCTGCCCGTCTCCTTCTTCGGCCTGCCCTACGAGGCCAGCGTCCAGACGACCTACTGGGGCAACCGCCGCGAGCTGGTGGAGGTGCTCGACCTCGCGAGCCGCGGCCTCCTCCACGCCGCGACGACGATCTATCCCCTCGAGGACGCTGTCTCCGCCTACCAGGACCTGGCCCACGGCGAGGTCACCGGCCGGGCGGTCATCGTGCCCAACGACACGTTCACGGGCTGACGTCGGAGCCGTCACCGGGCCCCGCCGCCGCGAGGGTCTAGTTTGGCCCGGTGACTTCCGGCAACAGCAGCTATGACGTCGTGGTGGTCGGCGGCGGCCACAACGCCCTGGTCTCCGCGGCCTACCTCGCGCGCGCCGGCCTCTCGGTCCTGGTGCTCGAGCGCCTGGCGCAGACCGGGGGCGCGGCCGTCTCCGTCGAGCCCTTCGCCGGCCAGCCGGCGCGGCTCTCGCGCTACTCCTACCTGGTCAGCCTGATGCCCGAGCAGCTGATGGCCGACCTGGGGCTCGACGTCCGCCTCGCGTCGCGCACCACCGCGTCGTACACCCCCTGGACGCGGGGCGAGCGCACCGGCGGCCTGCTCGTCGAGCGCCCGGAGGGCGACGCCACGCGCGAGTCGTTCCGCGCGCTGACCGGCGGCGACGAGGAGTACGCCGCGTGGCAGGAGTTCTACGCCGAGGTCGGGCGGATGGCCGAGGCCGTGGCGCCGACCCTCATGCAGCCGCTGCCCCTCGAGCGCGACATCAGGGGCCGCGTCGACGCGCGGATCTGGAACGACGTCGTCGAGCAGCCCCTCGGGCGGGCGATCACGTCCCGCTTCGCCGACGACACCGTGCGCGGCGTGGTCGCCACCGACGCCCTCATCGGCACGTTCGCCTCGATGGACGACCTGTCGCTGATCCAGAACCGCTGCTTCCTCTACCACCTCATCGGCAACGGGACCGGTGAGTGGCGCGTGCCCGTCGGCGGGATGGGCGCGGTCACCACCGCACTGGCCAAGGCTGCCGCCGACGCCGGGGCCGAGATCCTCACCGGGGCCGGCGTCAGCGCGATCACGCCCGGCGTGGACGGCGCCGAGGTGACCTGGCACGACGGGTCCGGGCAGCACTCCGTCACCGGCCGCCGCGTGCTGGCCGGGGTCGCGCCGTGGGTGCTGCGGATCCTCCTGGGCGAGGGCGACGACCCGGACCTCAAGCCCGCCGGCTCGCAGCTGAAGATCAACTTCCTGCTCGACCGGCTGCCGGCGTTGAAGTCGGGAGCCGACCCGGCGGTCGCCTTCGCCGGCACCCTGCACCTCGCCGAGGACTACACGCAGCTCGAGCAGGCGTACGCCGCCGCTGCCGCCGGTGCGGTGCCCGACCCGTTGCCGGGCGAGGTCTACTGCCACAGCCTCACGGATCCGTCGATCCTCGGCGACCGGGCGGGCTCGGCGCACACGCTCACCTACTTCGGGCTGCACACCCCGGCCGGGCTCTTCGACGCCGACCCGTCGGCCCGTGAGGTCGCGACCCAGCGCGCGCTCGCGTCCCTCGACGCGGTGCTCGCGGAGCCGATCGAGGACTGCCTCGCCAGGGACGCCGACGGCAAGCCGTGCATCGAGGCGAAGATCCCGCAGGACATCGAGAAGGACCTCGCCATGCCGGGCGGGCACATCTTCCACGGCGACCTCGAGTGGCCGTGGGCGCCCAACCGCGCACGCCTCGAGACGCCGGCCCAGCAGTGGGGCGTGCAGACCGAGCACGACGTCGTCCTGCTCTGCGGATCCGGTGCGCGACGCGGTGGCGCGGTCTCCGGCCTCGGCGGCCACAACGCGGCCCAGGCCGTGCTGGGCGAGCTCTGAGCAAGGGCCCGGCCTCGATTTCGCCTGCTGGTCGCGACGGGGTAATGTTCTACTCGCTTCACCGCCTGCGCCATTAGCTCAATTGGCAGAGCAGCTGACTCTTAATCAGCGGGTTCGGGGTTCGAGTCCCTGATGGCGTACAAGAAGCCGAAGAGCCGGTCCACCTGGACCGGCTCTTCGGCATTTCAGGGCACGCGGGAAATGGCCGAGAGCCGGTCCTCACGGACCGGCTCTCGGCGTCTGCAGATGTGGGAACAGCGTCTTACGTGAAGATGCTGACCCCACCCGGGCCGACCAGCAGGCCGACGATGATGAGGACGATGCCCCAGAGCATCTGACCCCTGATCAGCGAGAAGATGCCGGACACCACGAGGATGACGGCAAGGATCCACAGCAACAACGCCATGACATGCTCCCTTCGGTTGTCCCTCCAACCTAGCGACCGGGCTAGACCGCCGAAAGCCGCTCACACCCCTTCGGAGGGCGTGTCTCACCCCTCCTCGCGCAGCCGCGGCGGCGTGAACCCCTCGGGCTTGAAGCCGGTCTTGTCGGCGTAGAAGGCGCGCAGCACGTCCATGTCGGCCTTCACGTCCCCCGTCGGGTGGAACGTCGGTCCCCAGCCCACGGTGCGCGAGGGCGCGTCGAGGAAGGCCAGCGTGATGGGCAGGCCCGTCTGTCGCGCGATGCGGTAGAAGCCCGACTTCCAGTACTCCCCGCGCGAGCGCGTGCCCTCCGCCGCGATCCCGACCAGCCACGGGTCGTCGCCCTCGGCCTCGGCGAGCAGCACCTTGATCGTCGCGGCCGGGTTCCTCCGGTCGAGCTCGACGGCGCCGGTCCTGCGCAGCAGCCAGCCGAGCGGCCCGACGAAGAGCTCCTGCTTGACCAGCAGCCGGATCGTGATGCCGTACCTCCACGCCAGCAGCATCGTCAGCACCCAGTCCCAGTTGGAGGTGTGGGGCGCGCCGACCAGCACGCCGCGCTGGGGCACCTCCCCGACCGTCCTCCACCGGACCGCGCCCAGGAGCAGGCGCGCGAGGGTACGACGCACTCCCCCGCCGGCCTTCGCTGCCGGGACCGGCGCCACGGGCTCGACCAGCGGCCGGGCTGCGGCGGCGGCGCGGGCGCGTCCCTGCTTGCGCTCGCGCTCGAGGTCCCACAGGTAGTGGTCGAAGTCGACCTCCATCGTGTGCCGGGGTGAGGCGTAGAACTGCTTCTTGTCCCGCCGGTGCTCGGCCGCCATCTGCTGGCGGATCACCGCGGCGGACGGCGGGACGTAGCGGCCGGCGAGGGTCTCGGCGATCCACGCCGACTGCGCCTCGGCCAGCGGCATGACCGCGCCGATCGGCTGCAGCAGGCCGAGGAAGTAGAGCCCCGGCAGGTCGGGGTGGACCGCGCGCTTCCAGAGCGGGAGCTCGTTGGCCTCCACGGACACGAGCTCGGGCTTGAAGAACGGGAAGCTGACGCGGTAGCCGGTGGCCCACACGATGAGGTCCGCCGGCACGCTGGTGCCGTCGACGAACACCACCCGGTCGCCGTCGAGCCGCTCGATGGCGGGCTTCGCCGTGATCGCACCGGCCTCGAGCCGTTCACGGATCTTCTCGGACTGCACGGGGTGCGACTGGCCGGGCTTGTGGCTCGGCGCCGGCAGTCCGTACTTCGTCATGCTGCCCGCCGCGGCGGCGCCGATACGCAGCCGCGCGGCTGTCACCCACCACGGCAGCCAGCCCGGCAGTGCCACCTGGTCGCTCGGCCGACCGAGGAAGAACTTGCGCAGCACCCACTCAGTACGCCGCACCGACCACGTCGTGGTGCGCGCCCGGAAGGAGGACTCGACGGCGATGTCCATGGCCGAGTTGCCGGCCCCGACGACGACCACGTCCCGCCCCTCGAGCTGGTCGCCGGAGCGGTAGTCGTGGGCGTGGACCTGCTCGCCGTCGAAGGTCCCCGGGTAGGCCGGCTCGGGCCACCGGGCGTCCCAGTGGTGCCCGTTGGCGACCAGCACCGCGTCGTAGGTCCGGGTCTCGGTGCCGTCAGGACCGGTGATCCGCACGTCCCACCGGCCGTCCGCCGCGCGCGAGACGTCCTCGACGGTGGTGTCGAAGGTGATCGTGTGGCGGAACCCGAAGTGGTCGACGTACTGCTCGAAGTAGGCGCGGACCTGGTCGTGCCGGGCGTAGTCGGGGAAGTCCTCCGGCATCGGGAAGTCGGAGTACGCCATGCGCGGGCAGGAGGTGTTGATCTCGAGGGTGTCGTAGCAGGCGGACTGGCCGTTGGAGTTGTCGAAGACCCACGTCCCGCCGATGTCGCTGCCCTTCTCGAAGCAGTCGAACGGGACCCCGGCGAGGTAGAGCTGCTTGGCGGCCGCGATGCCCGAGGAGCCGGCGCCGATCACGCACGCGCGGGGCAGCGACTCGTCCACCGGCACCGGCGCGGTGACGGCGGGGGCGCGGTGGGACTGCTTGACGAGGTAGGCCATGGGCGAAGCCTAGGTTCACCGACCCCGCACGACGTACGACGCCACCTGCTGGCGGCGCACCTGTCGCGGGGTCCACGGGAAGCTCACCCACTGCGAGCGGGAGTAGAGCCGGGTCTGGTCTGCGTGCCACGGCGAGGTCGGGTCGTCGGCCTGGCCGTAGGTGAGGACCGTCCGGGCGCGCAGGCCGTGGTCGGTGAACGCGATGGCCTGGATGTGCGACGAGCCGTAGGTGATCGCGCGGTAGTACTCGCTGTTGCGCAGCGGGTCGCGGGAGGAGACCGCGTTGGCGTTGCCGAGGGCGTCGCCGGTGCCGCCGCTGATCGGCTGCGCTGGGGCACCGCGGTCGCCGGCCACCTGCAGCGACCCCCACGTGGCGTGCATCGCGGTGCCGCGGGTGCGGAAGAAGGCGATGGCGTCGCGCATCGCGGCGACGACCGCGGGGTCGGTCTCCTTCAGGTCGCGGGGCGTGGCGAGCGGCTGGGCCGGGTCGAAGGCGACGGCCCACGGGTCCTCGGGCAGGCGCTGCACGAACTCCTCGACGAGGTGGTAGCCGATCGACGACGTGGCGGAACGGCCGTCCCACCGGGCCAGGGCGTCACAGGCGTCGGCGCCGCCGGCGGCCTGGCAGACCTTGGCCAGGTCGTCGTTCTCGCGGACCAGGAGGCCGGCGTACACGCGGTTCTCGTACTCGTGCGCGGCCAGCGTCCGCGGCGACTCGAGGCGGCCCTTCCGTCCGTCCGCACCGGACAGGCGGTCCTGGACGTAGCGGTAGACCATGCGGGTGCGCGGCGTGCGCTCGCACTTCTCGCACCCGATGATCCGGGCGTAGCCCTCCAGCCGGACGTCGGGGTTGGGCAGCCAGTAGGAGTCGTTGGCGTTGGCGACCCAGTCGCGGCGGACGACGGCGGGCAGGTGCTGCGGCCCGAAGACGCCCGGGCGCTGCGCGTCGGCGTCGGTCCCCCACGCGCACGACGAGGCGGCGCGGGTGCCGTCCAGGCCGGGCAGGCCAGCCACCTCGAAGAGCACCCGGCCCACCGGCGTCATGCACTGCTGGGCGAGGTCGTCGGTGACGTGGGGCACCACGGAATGGTCGGCGTAGAGCACGTTGCCGTTGCGGTCGGCCGCCGTGGTGTTGACCCACGGCATGCCGCCGCCGGCGTCCTGCCGCCGGAGCAGGCTCCGCACGCCTCGCGCCTTGCCCATGTCGAGGAACGTGTCGATCGTGCGCAGGTGCTCGCCGTTGGCGTCGTGGATCGCCCAGAGCGAAGCCGGGCTCCACGGCATCAGCAACGCCGGGGCGTCGATGACGTAGCCCTGCGGCGTGCGGTAGAGGTCCTCGCTGACGGTGCCGAGCGTGCCGTCGGGCTGCTTGACGCGCACGTCGACGGTGCGGCGCTCGAGGGCTTGCGGACCGGACTCGGTGACGATCGTCGTCGGCCCGGCCGTGCGGTACTCGTAGGGAGTGAAGCGGTAGGCGGTGGAGACGGTGTGGCTCCACGCGACGCGCTTGTTCCACCCGATGTTGACCACCGGCGAGCCGACCAGGCTGGCTCCGGCGACGTCGTACTTCCCGGGGATGGTCAGGTGCTGCTGGGTGAAGCGGTAGCGGCCGCGCCACGGGAAGTGGGGGTTGCCGAGCAGCATCCCGCGCTTCGTGGTCGAGGCGTCGCCGCCGACGGCAGTGGCGTTGGAGCCGAAGGGGCTGGTGGGGTCCTTGCCGAGACCGCGCAGCAGCGCGTCGCGATCGACCGCCGATGCGAGCGGGAGCTCCGGCAGGCCGGGGTCGGTGGGCGAGGGCGGGTCGGCGTCGACGATCTCCTTGACGAAGACCCCGGACGAGGCGAGCAGGTTGGCGAGGTAGACGCCGTACCAGAGGTCCAGGGCCGTCGCCTTCGTGCGCACGAAGCCGGCGCCCTTGCAGGCCGGGTCCTTCACGCGGTGGGTGCGCAGGTACTTCGTCGCACCGGCCGCGTAGCCGCGGACCATCGCCCGCGCCTCCTTCCCCGGACCGGCCACGGGGTCGGCGAGGAGCTTCTCCACGACACGGCGGTTGCGCAGGTCGGTGACGAAGGCGTCGACCTGCAGGTTGGACGCGTCGAGCGTGACCTGGTCGTCGTACCGGCCGTCGGGTCCCAGCCAGCGCGAGCGCTCGCCCCGGGCGGTGACGAGGGTGTCGAGGAGGTTGCACGCCGTCGTCTCCGTGGCAGCGTAGCCCGCGCCGAAACCGAGGGAGCCCCAGTTCTTCGCAGTGATGTGTGGGATGCCGTGGCGGGTGCGCACGACGCTCGCCTCGTAGCCGCGGAACGCGGGTGCCGTGGCGGCTGCCCGGGGTTGAGCGGCCTGCGGCGCCGCGGCCGACCCGGCTCCCGTGGGCGGGACGAGGGCGAGGGCGACAGCGAGGGAGACCAGGGCCGTCAGGCGGGTGCGCATGACCGCTCAACGGCCCTACTGCTCAGTAGGTTATGGCTGGCCCAGGTTCCCGGGAGACGGCTCAGAGGTAGAGGCCGGTCGATCCGCCGTCGAGCCGCTCGGCGGCGACGGCGTGGACGTCGCGCTCGCGCATGACGACGTAGACCTCGCCCTGCACCTCGACCTCGGCCTTGTCCTCGGGGTCGAAGAGCACCCGGTCGCCGACCTCGACGGCGCGGGCGTGCGGGCCGACGGCGATCACGCGCGACCAGGCCAGGCGACGCGCGCCCATGGCCGCCGTCGCGGGGATCACGATGCCGCCGGTGGATCGGCGCTCGCCCGCCTCCTTGTCGACCTCGACGAGCACGCGGTCGTGCAGCATCTTGATCGGGACGGTGCTCATCGAGCTGCTCAGCGGGCGACCCTGCGCACGACGGCGAGGAGCACGACGACGCCGACGACGGCACCGGCGAGCTTGAGGATGTTGTCGGTGCGCGGGGCGCCGGTCTCGAGGTCGACGAAGTGGGACTTCGTGGTCGTCACCTGACGCCCGACGATGGTCTTGGGGTGGGCGCGGTGGGCGAGCTGGTCGATGGTCGACGCGAGGCGCTGGCGCGTCTCCTCGATCTCGCGCTCGAGCGCGCTCATGTCCTGGGTCACCGGGGCAGGCTATCAACGCGGGCAGGCGGCTCCGGGCGCGGACCTTGTTGCACATGACATGCAATAGCATCGAGGAGTGAACAACACGCTCCGAGCCTGGTCCAGGACCGACCGACGACACATGGCCGCCATGGCGGCCGTCGTCATCGCCCTCAACGCCGTGGGCTGGGGCGTGCTGGTCGCGGTCGTCGCGCCCCAGCGCTTCGAGGTCGGCACCGCCGGAGTCTTCGGCGTCGGTCTCGGCGTGGCTGCGTTCCTGCTCGGCGCGCGGCACGCCTTCGACGCCGACCACATCGCGGCGATCGACAACACGACCCGCAAGCTCGTCGGGGAAGGGTCCCCCGCGACCACGACCGGCTTCTGGTTCGGCCTGGGCCACTCCAGCGTCGTCTTCGGGCTCAGCCTCCTGCTCGCGATCGGCGTACGCGCCCTGGCCGACCCGGTCAAGGACGAGGGCTCGCTCCTCCAGGGCACGCTCGGCACCGTCGGCACGGTCACGGCCGGCACCTTCCTGATCGTCATCGGGCTGATGAACCTCAGTGCGCTGCTCGGCATCGTCCACGCCTACCGCCACCTGCGCGCCGGCACCTTCGACGAGGAGCACCTCGAGCACCACCTGCACAACCGCGGCTTCCTGGCCCGCATCTTCAAGCGCACCACCAAGCGCGTCACCCGGGCTCGCCACCTCTACCCGGTGGGACTGCTGATGGGCCTGGGCTTCGACACCGCGACGCAGATCGCGCTCCTCGTCCTGGCCGGCGGCACGGCGGCCTTCGCCCTGCCCTGGTACGCCGTGCTGACGCTGCCGGTTCTCTTCGCCGCGGGCATGGTCCTCTTCGACTCCCTCGACGGCGTGCTGATGAGCCGCGCCTACTCGTGGGCCTTCCTCAAGCCGATCCGCAAGATCTACTACAACTTCACCGTCACGATCCTGTCCGTCACCGTGGCCCTGTCCATCGGCCTGCTGCTGCTCGTGCAGCTCGCGTCGGAGTGGGTGCCCGGCCTCGGATGGGCGGGCGAGCTGGACCTCGAGCACGTCGGTTTCGGCCTCGTGGCATTGTTCGTCCTCGTCTGGGGCTCGAGCGTGGCGTGGTACCACCTCGCTCGGGTCGAGGACAGGTTCGAGGAGAAGCTCGAGAAGGGACTCGCATGACCGACCGACTCAGTGCCGGGGACACCGCACCTGACTTCACGCTCACCAGCGACACCGAGGAGCAGGTCAGCCTCGCGGACCTGCGGGGCAAGAAGGTGATCGTCTACTTCTACCCGGCCGCCATGACGCCCGGATGCACCAAGCAGGCCTGCGACTTCTCCGAGTCCCTCGACTCGCTGCGCGGGGCCGGCTACGAGGTGCTCGGCGTCTCCAAGGACAAGCCGGCCAAGCTCGCGAAGTTCCGCGAGCGCGACGCGCTGACCCTCACCCTCCTCTCCGACGAGGACCTCGCGGTCCACCGGGCCTACGGCGCCTACGGGACCAAGAAGCTCTACGGCAAGGAGGTCGAGGGCGTCATCCGCTCGACCTTCGTCGTCGACGAGGACGGCAAGGTCGAGCTCGCGCAGTACAACGTCAAGGCCACCGGCCACGTCGCCAAGCTGCGCCGGGACCTAGGGTTGGACTGACTGTCCAGCGCTCGTAGCCCAACGGCAGAGGCACCGCGTTTAGGTCGCGGCCAGTGAGAGTTCGAATCTCTCCGAGCGCACCAGCCACTAGGGTCCGCGCATGGACTCCGTGCTGACCACCGTCGGGCTGCCGCTCGCGCTCGCGATCATCATGTTCGGCCTCGGCCTCGACCTGACGACCGACGACTTCAGGCGGGTGGCGCGGGCTCCGAAGGCGGTGGCCGTCGCGCTGGCGTGCCAGGTCGTCCTCCTGCCGGTGATCTGCTTCGGGCTGGTCGTGCTCTTCGACCTGCCCGCCCTGCTGGGCATCGGCATGCTGCTGCTCGCGGCCTCGCCGGGCGGCACCACGGCGAGCCTCTTCAGCCACCTGTTCCGCGGCGACGTCGCGCTCAACATCACGCTCACCGCCATCAACACCGTCATCGCCGTCGTCACCCTGCCGCTCATCACCGGCTTCGCGATCGCGTGGTTCGACCGGCAGGACGACGTGTCGATGCCGTTGGTGGAGATCGTCAAGGTGTTCGCGCTGATCCTGCTGCCGGTGGGCCTCGGCATGCTGGTCAACCGCCGCGCACCCGCGTTCGCGCGGCGCATGGACAGGCCGGTGCGGATCGGTTCCGCGGTGATCCTGGCGGCCCTGGTGCTCGGCATCCTGCTCGACCAGCGGGAGGACGTGGGCGACTACCTCGCCGACGTGGGCCTCATCGCCGCCCTCTTCTGCGCGATCAGCCTTGCCGTGGGCTACTTCGTGCCGCAGGCCTTCGGGGTCACCGGACCGCAGGCCATCGCGTCCTCGATGGAGGTCGGCGTGCACAACGCCACCCTCGCGATCTTCGTCGCCGTCGAGGTCCTCGACGAGGTCGAGATCTCCGTGCCGGCGGCGGTCTACTCGCTCGTGATGTTCGCCTTCGCGGCCCTGTGGGGCAGGTGGGTCTCGCGCCGGGTGGCGGCCCGCGAGGGCGTGTCAGTCGGCTGAGCCGGCCAGGTCCGCGGCGACGTACGGCGCCAGCTCGCGCAGCGCACGCCCGCGGTGGGAGATGCGGTCCTTCTCCTCGGGCTCGAGCTCGGCCGACGTGAGACCCTCGGCGTCGTGCTCCTGCGCCACGAAGAGCACGTCGTAGCCGAAGCCCCCGCTCCCCCGCGGCTCGCGGATGATCCGGCCGTCCATCCGGCCCTCGACCACCCGCTCGCGCCCGTCGGGCTGCACCCAGGCGACGGCGCACGTGAAGTGCGCCCCGCGGCGCTCGTCGGGCACGTCGTGGAGCTGGTCGAGCAGGAGCTCGTTGTTGCGGGCGTCGCGCCCGCCCTCGACGGCCTTCGAGCTGCCCGACCACCGGGCCGAGAGCACCCCCGGCATCCCGTTGAGGGCGTCGACGCACAGCCCACTGTCGTCGGCGACCGACGGCAGGCCCGTCGCCGCGACCCCGGCCCGCGCCTTGAGCAGCGCGTTGCCCGCGAAGGTCGGCTCGTCCTCGACCGGCTCGACGTAGCCCTCGACGTCCCCGATCCCGAGGACGTGGATGTCCGGCACGTGCTCGGCGAGGATCCGCTCCATCTCGCGGATCTTCTTGGCGTTGGCCGAGGCGAGGAAGACCTTCACCGGGCGAGCGCCTCGTGCTGCAGACGGGTCAGGTCGGCGCACCCCTTCTCGGCGAGCGCGAGCAGCGCGTCGAGCTCGTCGCGGTCGAAGGCAGCCCCCTCGGCGGTGCCCTGCACCTCGACGAACTTGCCCTCGCCGGTCATCACGACGTTCATGTCGG
Source organism: Nocardioides sp. N13(2025) (assembly GCF_051912545.1). Lineage (GTDB taxonomy): Bacteria > Actinomycetota > Actinomycetes > Propionibacteriales > Nocardioidaceae > Nocardioides. The sequence continues at coordinate 2,524,544 of NZ_CP196809.1, forward strand.
TCTCGGCGCGCACGTCCTCGACGTAGGGCAGGTCGAGGCGCGGGACGCCGTCGATGATGCCGACGCTGACCGCGGCGACCGACCCGGTGAGCGGCTCGCCGGTCAGGGCGCCGTGGGCGCGCAGGTGCGCGACCGCGTCGGCCAGCGCGACGTACGCCCCGGTGATCGCCGCGGTGCGGGTGCCGCCGTCGGCCTGGAGGACGTCGCAGTCCAGGACGATCGTGTTCTCGCCGAGCGCCTCGTAGTCGATGACCGCGCGCAGCGAGCGGCCGATCAGCCGCGAGATCTCATGGGTACGACCGCCGATGCGGCCCTTGACCGACTCGCGGTCCGAGCGGGTGTTGGTGGAGGCCGGCAGCATCGCGTACTCGGCGGTGACCCATCCCAGACCCGACCCCTTGCGCCAGCGCGGGACGCCCTCGGACGCCGATGCGGCACACAGCACCTTGGTGCCGCCGAACTCGATCAGCACCGAGCCGGCAGCGTGGTCGAGCCAGTTGCGGGTGATGGTGATCGGGCGGAGCTGGTCGTCGGCGCGGCCGTCTTCGCGAGGAGTGGCGAGGGGTGCTGAGGTCATGGGGAGACCCTAGAGGGAGCGAGATGGCTGAGCCGGGTCCGGTCACCCCCGTGAGTCACCGGACCCGGCTGCGAGGCCCCTACCCCAGCGGGACCGGTTGCGCGGCCCCACTCCGCGCGGCTCCCTCCCACGCGGTGGTGGGACAAGCGTGCGTCGCGCCGCCTGCTCACGCATCGGCCATCGGGCGCTGTCACGTCCGACCAAAGTAGGAAATCGGGTCGTTACGCTGGGGCCCGTGGAGACCCGCCCCACCCTGTCCGAGACCCAGCCCGAGCTGACCTGGGTCTCCCACGCATGGCGCTACGCGCTGTGCCTGGTGATCTCCGGGGCCGTGTGGCAGTCGATCGCCGTCATCGAGTGGCGCTCGCACCCGTGGCTCTTCGTCGCCGAGGTCGTGCTCGGTGTCGCCGCCTACGTCCTGGTCTTCTTCCGGCGCCGCGCGCCCGTGGGCATCGCCCTGGCGATCGCTGCGATGAGCGCGCTGTCCGGGATCGCCGCGGGCCCGGCCACGCTGGCCGCGGTCTCGGTCGCCACCCGCCGCGTCACCTGGGAGGTCTGGGTCGTCGGCGTGGCCAACTTCGCGGCCGCCCAGACCTACACGACCATCGCGCCCTTCGTGGACAACGACCCGGTCATCACGACGGCGATCAACCTCGGGGTCAACGCGGGGATGATGGGTTGGGGCCTCTACATCGGCTCGCGCCGCGAGATCATGTGGAGCCTGCGCAACCGCGCCGAGCGCGCCGAGAGCGAGCAGGGCCTCCGGGTCGCGCAGGCCCGGTCGACCGAGCGGGCCAGGATCGCGCGCGAGATGCACGACGTGCTGGCGCACCGGATCACGCAGGTCTCCATGCAGGCCGGCGCCCTGGCGTTCCGCGAGGACCTCGACGGCGACCGGCTGCGCGAGGGGCTCGGGCAGATCCAGGGCCAGGCCAACGACGCCCTCCACGAGCTGCGTGGCGTCCTCGGCGTGCTCCGCGAGGACGACGCGGGCCCGGTCGCGGCGCGCCCGCAGCCGACGTACGACGACATCGACGCGCTCGTCGACGAGGCCCGCACCCTCGGGCTCGGCATCGACTGGGCCGACGAGGTGGACGCCGCGACCCCCGTGCCGCCGGCGACGGGCCGCACCGTCTACCGGATCGTCCAGGAGGGCATCACCAACGTGCGCAAGCACGCTCCGGGTGCCGCCGTCCAGATCCGCTCCACCGGCGACCCGCAGGCCGGCATCACGGTGCGGCTGGCCAACGCCCTCGGCCACCTGCCCACCGGCGCGCCCGGCGCGGGTCTCGGCCTGGTCGGCCTGCGTGAGCGCGCGGAGCTGCGCGGCGGCCGGCTGGACCAGCGCACCGACGGATCGACGTTCGTCCTGGAGGCCTGGCTGCCGTGGACAGCATGATCCGGGTCGTGCTCGTCGACGACGACCCCCTCGTCCGCTCGGCGCTCTCGCTGATGCTCGGCGGCCAGTCGGACATCGAGGTGGTCGGCGAGGCCGGCAACGGGGAGGCCGGCCTCGCGCTCGTCACCGACCTCGAGCCCGACGTCGTGCTGATGGACATCCGGATGCCCGTGATGGACGGTCTCGAGGCCACCCGGGCCCTGCACCAGCGTCCCGCCCCGCCGGCCGTCGTGGTGCTCACGACCTTCGACGCCGACGACCACGTCGTGCGCGCGATCGCCGCCGGTGCCGACGGCTTCCTGCTCAAGGACACCCCGCCCGGGGACATCGTCGGCGCGATCCGCACCGTCGCGGCTGGCGACGCGATGCTGTCTCCCTCGGCGACCCGCAGCCTCGTCTCGCGCCTGCGCAGCACGGCCACCACCGACCGCACCTCCACCGCTGCCGACCGGCTGGCCGTCCTCACCGAGCGCGAGCTCGAGGTCGCGATCTGCGTGGGCCGCGGGCTCAGCAACTCCGAGATCGCCTCCGAGCTCTACCTCTCCATCCCGACCGTGAAGTCGCACGTGTCGCGCCTGCTGACCAAGCTCGACAGCACCAATCGCGTGCAGGTCGCCATGGTCGTGCACGACGCCGGGCTGGTCTGACCCCCTCCCCGGTCCGACTCAGACGTCGTACGTCGCCCCGGCGCGGGCCAGGTCGATCGGTCCTGACCACTCGCGGCGGGCCTCGGCCTCGGCCACGGCAGGGTCGTACCACGGCGGGATGTGCGTGAGCACCAGCCGCTCGACGCCCGCCTTCGAGGCCGTACGCCCGCAGTCGGCGCCGGTCATGTGCAGGTCGGGCGGGTTGTCCGCGCCGCTGACGAAGGACGCCTCGGCCAGGAGCAGGTGGGCGTCGGCGGCGGCCTCGTCGAGCGCAGGGCAGGCGGCGGTGTCGCCGGAGTAGACGAGGGTGCGTCCCCCGGCGGTGACCTTCAACGCGTAGGCGGCGACCGGGTGGACGACCTCGTGGGCCTCGACCCGGAACGGGCCGAGCTCGACCGGCGAGCCGTGCTCCCCGCCGGCGTAGTCGTGGAAGGCGAACTCCTCGGTCATCCCGGGGTCCGCGGGCAGGTCGTAGGCGCGCGCCATCCGCGCGGCGGCACCGGCTGGGCCCCACACCGGGATCCGCGGCTGCGGGCCGGTGGGGTGGTACTTGCGCATCACGTAGTAGCCGCAGAGGTCGAGGCAGTGGTCGGCGTGCAGGTGGCTCACGAAGACCGCGTCGATGGTGAGCGGGTCGGCGTAGCGGTGGAGCTGGCCGAGCGCGCCGTTGCCGAGGTCGAGCAGGATGCGCCAGGTGCGACCCTCGTGCTCCTCCTCGAGCAGGTAGCAGCTCGCCGCGGACCCGGGGCCGGGGTAGGAGCCCGAGCAGCCGACGATCGTGAGCCTCATCGCCGGCCTCCGGCGAACTGGCTGGCTCCCAGCAGCTCCGAGCCGAGGAAGCGGCGGCCGATGGTCGCGAAGTCCTCCGGGCTGCCAGTGGTGGAGAAGGTGTAGGCGGCCTCGCCGCCCTCGCGCATCAGCCCGGTGCGCGCCAGCATCTTGTAGACGTCCTTCGCGCACTCCTCCGCCGAGCTGACCAGCGTGACCTCGTCGCCCATGACGTAGGAGATGACGCCGGTGAGCAGGGGGTAGTGCGTGCACCCGAGGATGAGGGTGTCGACGCCCGCGGCGGCCAGCGGGTCGAGGTAGTCGTGGGCCGCGGCGAGCAGCTCGTCACCGCCGGTGACCCCTTGCTCCACGAAGTCGACGAAGCTCGGGCAGGCCTGGATGTGCAGGTCCAGGTGGGGCGCGGCGGCGAACGCGTCGTCGTACGCCATCGAGCTCGCGGTGGCGCGGGTGCAGATGACGCCGACCTGCCGGTTGCGGGTGGCCGCCGCAGCGCGTCGGGCGGCCGGGAGGATCACCTCCACGACGGGCACGTCGTAGCGCTCGCGGGCGTCGCGCAGCATGGCGGCGCTGGCGGAGTTGCAGGCGATGACCAACGCCTTGACGCCCTGCTCGTAGAGGTGGTCGAGACACTCGAGGGCGTACTCGCGAACCTCGCCGATCGGCTTCTGCCCGTAGGGCTGGCGGGCGGTGTCGCCGAGGTAGACCACCGACTCGTGGGGCAGCTGGTCGATCACCGACCGTGCGACCGTCAGGCCGCCGAACCCGGAGTCGAAGATGCCGATCGGGGCGTCGGCGTTCTCGCGCTGCATCGGGGTCGGCACATGCAGCAGGCTAGGCGTTGGGGCCGTCACCGGTCACGCCCCCGCGTGCGTCGGCCCCGTCACACCGGCCCCGGCGGGTTAGGGTCGGGCGGTGCTCCGTCGAACTTCTCTCGCCAGCTCCCTGACCGCCGCACTCGTCTCGGGTTCCCTCCTGCTCGGTGCCCCTGCGTGCGCCGCCGTGCCGGCGGGCGGTCCCTCCCCCGACGCACCACGCCAGCAGGTGCAGCTGGCCGACGCCGAGTCCGTGCTCGCCATCTCCATCGACGGGATGAGCGTCGCGGCCGTCCGCAAGCTCGGCCGCAAGCAGCTGCCCAACCTCTACCGCTTCATGCGGGCGGGGGCGTCGACGACCAACGCGCGCACCGAGCGCGAGATGACCGTGACGCTGCCCAACCACACGGGCATGGTCACCGGTCGTCGCATCGAGGCCGCCACCGGCGGCCACGGCGTCACCTGGAACGACGACCGCCCCACGCCGAGCACCGTGCAGGCGGCGGCCGGCCACGACGTCGCCTCCGTGTTCACCGCGGTCGACGCGGCCGGCGGCTCGACGGCGCTGTTCGCCGCGAAGACCAAGTTCAGCCTCTGGCAGCGTTCCTGGCCGGCCGCGATCGACCGCACGACGATCAACGCGAACAACTCGGCGCTCGTCGACCAGCTGGTCGCCGACCTCGACCAGGACCGCGACTTCCGCTTCCTGCACCTCTCGCCGCCGGACGTCGCGGGTCACGCGCACGGCTGGATGTCGAAGCCGTACCTGCGCGCCGTGCGCCAGTCCGACGCCCTCGTCGGCCGCGTCGTGAAGGCGGTCAACGCCGACCCGGCCCGCCGCGCCGGCACCACGATCCTGCTCACCAGCGACCACGGCGGCCACGGCCCGTCGCACGACAACGCCAGGCTGCTCGACAACTACCGGGTCGTGTTCATGGCTCGCGGCGCCGCCGTGGACCGCGGCGTCGACCTCTACGCGATCAACCCGACCTACAAGAACCCGGGCACCCGCCGCACGGTCTACGGGATGAAGCGGCCGCCGGTGCGGAACGGGATGATCGCCAACCTCGCGCTCGACCTCCTCGACCTGCCGGCCGTCGAGGGCAGCGAGTTCGACGTGCAGATGGACCTGCGCCTCACCGCGCTGAACTGAGCCCGGCCGGGCTACGCCCAGAGCTGGCCGTCGAGGGCGTCCTCGGCCTCGTCGACGGTGCCCTCGTAGGCGCCGGTGGAGAGGTACTTCCAGCCGCCGTCGCACACGACGAAGGCGATGTCGGCGCTCTCGCCCGCCTTGACGGCCTTGGCTGCCTGACCCAGGGCGGCGTGCAGGATCGCGCCGGTGGAGATGCCGGCGAAGATGCCCTCGAGCTCGAGCAGCTCACGCACGCGGCGTACGGCGTCGCGCGGGCCGACGCTGAAGCGCGAGTCGATGAGCGAGGCGTCGTAGAGCTCGGGCACGAAGCCCTCGTCGAGGTTGCGCAGGCCGTAGACGAGCTCGCCGTAGCGGGGCTCGGCGGCCACGATCCGGACGTCGGGCTTGGCCTCGCGGAAGAACCGGGAGACGCCCATGAGCGTGCCGGTCGTGCCGAGGCCCGCGACGAAGTGGGTGATGCTCGGGAGGTCGGCGAGCAGCTCGGGTCCCGTGCCCTCCTGGTGCGCGAGGGCGTTGGCCTCGTTGCCGTACTGGTAGAGCATCACCCAGTCGGGGTGCTCCCCCGCGATCTGCTTGGCCACGCGCACGGCCTCGTTGGAGCCGCCGGCGGCGGGTGAGGACACGATCTCCGCGCCCCACATCCGCAGCAGCTGGCGCCGCTCCTCAGAGGTGTTCTCGGGCATCACGCACACGATGCGGTAGCCCTTGAGCTTGGCCGCCATGGCCAGCGAGATGCCGGTGTTGCCGCTGGTCGGCTCGAGGATCGTGCAGCCGGGCCGCAGGGTGCCCTCTGCCTCGGCCTGCTCGATCATCTTCAGGGCCGGGCGGTCCTTGATCGAGCCGGTCGGGTTGCGGTCCTCGAGCTTCGCCCAGATCCGTACGTCAGCCCCGTTCGGCTGGACGCCGGGCGACAGCCGCGGCAGCCCGACGAGGGGCGTGCCGCCGACCGACGCGAGGAGACTGTCGTAGCGCGTCACGACGACCGGATCAGCCGCCGGCGACGGCGGGCAGCACGACGACCTGGTCGCCGTCGCTCAGCGGCGCCTCGAGGCCGCCCATGAAGCGCACGTCCTCGTCGTTGATGTAGACGTTGACGAAGCGGCGCAGGTCGGTCGCGCCGGACTTCTCCTCGAGGAGGCGCTCGCGGATGCCGGGGTGGTTGCCCTCGAGGTCGTCGATGAGCTCGGCGAGCTTGCCGCCGGTGCCCTCGACGGCCTTCGCGCCGTCGGTGTAGGTGCGCAGGATGGTGGGGATCCGGACCTCGATGGCCATCAGGCTGTGCTCGCTTTCTGGTGCTCTGCGGGGGGTGTGACGATGACGTCCTCTTCGGTCACGACACCGTCGATGATTCTGTAGGACCTGAACTCCACAGCGCCGTCACTATTCCCGTGGGTCCGTGTGCTGACGAGCACGTAGTGGGCGTTGGGCTCGCTCGCGAGGCCGATGTCGGTGCGGCTGGGGTAGGCCTCGGTCGCGGTGTGGGAGTGGTAGATCACCACCGGCTCCTCGTCACGGGCGTCCATGTCCTTGTAGAGGCCCAGCAGCTCGGTCGAGTCGAACTCGTAGAAGGTCGGGCTCCCGGCGGCGTTGACCATCGGGATGAACCGCTCGGGGCGGTCGCTGCCCTCGGGGCCGGCCACCACCCCGCACGCCTCGTCGGGGTGGTCGCGCTTGGCGTGCGCGACGATGGCGTCGTACGTCTCCTGGGCGATGGTCAGCACCACCCCAGCGTAGGCAGGCCGCCGATGCGGTCCGGACGCGTCTCACGACATAGTCGTGACGTCGACAGGAGATGGTGCTCGCCGGGCTCGTGCTCACGCACTCGGGCTGACCACAGCACCCTTTCGCGAGTTGAGTTGATCTCAAGTCAACCCGCGGGCGAGGCCGCAGGGCCTGTGGACGAGGAGCGCACGTGACCCGCTCGATCTGGTGTGCTGCCCGACATGACCGACGTGACCGACCCGGCCGACGAGCTGCGCTACATCCCGCGCTGGGGCCCGATGTTCTCCCGAGGAACCACGGCGAGGGCCGAGCTGGCGACCGACCTCGCCATCCCGATCGTGGCAGAAGGCGGATGGCCCGCGCTCACGCTGCGCAACGTGGCGCACGCAGCCAACGTGACACCCCAAGCCATCGCGGCATGGTTCCCTTCGGTCGCAGCGATGCGTGCTGCTGTCGGATCTCGTCGGCGCGCTCCTCCCGCAGTCGTGGCTCGAGGAGGTGTACGACGGCATCTGGCTCAGCATCGTCGAGGCCGGACGGTGGGATGAGGCGGTCGGCTCGGCCGTGGCGGAAGTCGAGGAGCGGGAGCGTGACATCGTCCGCGCTGTCCTTGGCGGCCCGGGTGATGACGGGGTCGAGCACCTCGATCGCGACGTGGACCTGGCCCTCGCCCTCGTGCACGGCCTTCGCGCCAGGCACGCGCCCGCACGCGAGGACCTGACGGCAGCCCGCGTCGCCGCGATCCTGGCCGGGCTCGGGTGACACCCGCCGGGCGTCACACCCAGATCGCGGCGGGGATCCCGTCGGAGAAGACCTCCGGGGTCGCCGGGAAGGACTCGGAGGCCCCGAGCGAGTGGCGTACGGCGGACCACGCGGCCGCGCAGGCGTCGAGCAGGTCGTCCTCCCCGAAGCCGGCGCCGCGAAACCACGGCGGCGCCACGATGCCGTGCGCGGCGAGCGCGTCACGGCGGGCGCGCACGCCGCCGGGGTCCTTCTTGCTCGCCAGGACCGGCGCACCGGCCAGGCGGGCGAAGCTCAGCTCGGGGTGCACCTCGACGACCTCGACACCGGGTCCCGAGCGCACCCAGGCGTCGACCTGCAGGACCTTCTCGCGCAGGGCGTAGGCCTGCGCGCTGACGCTGGTGCGCCCCCCGGTGGCGGCGAGGTTGGCCTCGCGCGCGGCGGCGTACGACTCCGCCTCGAGTGCGGCGCGGACCGGTGTGGAGAACAGCGAGGACGACTTGCCCACCAGCTGCTTGCGGGCCTCGGCGTCGGCGAGCCGCCCAGTGCTGTCGGGCAGCCCCATCGGTATGTCGACCGCCACCACGGAGACGGGCTGCGTCTCCCGCACCAGCGCCACCAGCCCGGCGATGTCCGCGGCGACGAAGACCGACGCACGACGAGTGGTGTCGAGCACCACGCCGACCCAGCCGCCGGGGCATGAGTCGACGCCCAGGACCGGCGCCTCGGGTGACAGCACCGGTGCCGGCTCCGACTCGTGCTGGCCCGGCGGGGCGACGAACCGTGCCTCCCGCTCACCGCTCGCCGCGGCCTCGATGCGCCGCAGCATCGTCTCGGCCATCGGCGGGAGGTCGTCGAGCGGCCACCAGCGCACGTCGACCGACTCGTCTTCGGCCACGTGGGCCTCACCCTCGAGCCACGTGCAGGCGAAGGTGAGGTCGAGGTAGGCGGCGCGGTCCCCGTTGGCGTGCACGACCTCCGCGTGGACCGACGTCGAGGCGAGCCGGTCCACACGGACCCGGACGCCCGTCTCCTCGAGCGCCTCCCGGGCGGCGGCCACGGCGGGCTCCTCGCCGGGGTCCACGATGCCCGTGACCGGCGTCCAGCGCCCGTTGTCGGAGCGCCTGACGAGCAGCACCTCGTCGGCGCGACGGATCACTGCGGTGACGCCGGGCAGCCAGAGCGGGTGGTCGCTGCCGATCTTCTCCCGGATCGCCACGACGAAGTCGGGGACCGGGCTCATGCGTCGCTCACGAGGTGAGCGCCTCGACCAGGGTCTCCTGGAGGTAGCCCACCCACTCGTAGATGTCGTGCGCCTGGGCGCGCGGGTCCTCGTCGGGCAACGAGTGCCAGTAGTCCTCGTCGCCCGCCTCGACGCCGAGCCGCGTGGCGAGGGCGAGGCGTACGTCGGTGAACGCCCGCATCCACGTCTCGGCCTCGGACCGGGTCAGCTCGACGTCGATGACGAGCCCGTCCTCGGTCAGCTCGGGCGGCAGGCCGGCGTCCTCCAGGGTGTCGATGACCATCCCCGCGGCGGCCGCCTTGCCGTCGCGCAGCCCGCCCTCGGTGAAGCGGCGGAAGTCGGACGCGGCCTCGTCGTCGTCGACGTAGGCCGTCGGGAAGAGCCGTGCCAGCACCGGGTCCTCGGGCGGCGTCGTGGCCCCGGAGAACTCCGACATCAGTGCCTCGAACGCGTCGGCCGTCGGCGCGGCGGGCTCGGCCCGCTCGTTGCGGAGCAGCTCGACCATCTGCGAGGCCAGCGACCTCAGGAGGTCGGCCTCGAAGCCGGTGAACGTCGCGATGACCCGGTCGGACTTGCGGTGGTGCTCGAACCCGCTCACCTCAGGAAGCCTTCTCCATCGTCGCCCACAGTCCGTACTCGTGCATGGCCTGGACGTCGCGCTCCATCTCCTCGCGGGTGCCGGTCGAGACGACCGACTTGCCCTCGGTGTGCACCTCGAGCATCAGCTTCTCGGCCTTGGCCTTGTCGTAGCCGAAGTACTTCTGGAAGACGTAGGCGACGTAGGACATCAGGTTCACCGGGTCGTCCCAGACCAACGTCACCCACGGCTTGGCCAGGAAGGTGATCTCGTCGGGGGTGAGGGTCGGCTCGACCTCTACGGGACTGGCGGCTGACACGGCTCCATCGTGGCACAGTACGGGTCGTGACAGGCCCAACGGCTCTCCTGACCGACCACTACGAGCTCACCATGGTGCAGGCCGCGAGGCAGGCCGGCACGGCGGACCGACGGGCGGTGTTCGAGCTGTTCCCGCGTCGCCTGCCGGCGGGTCGCCGCTACGGCGTCGTCGCGGGAGTCGGCAGGGCGCTCGACGCCCTCGAGGCCTTCCGCTTCGACCCCGCCGCCATCGCCTCCCTGGAGGGCGTGGTCGACCCCGACATGCTCGCGTGGCTCGCCTCCTACCGCTTCTCCGGCGACATGTGGGGCTACGCCGAGGGCGAGGCCTACTTCCCCTACTCGCCGCTGCTCGTCGTGGAGGGCACCTTCGCCGAGGCCGTCCTGCTCGAGACCGTGCTGCTCTCCATCTACAACCACGACTCGGCCATCGCCTCGGCCGCCTCGCGGATGACGCTCGCCGCGGGCGCGCGCCCCTGCATCGAGATGGGCTCCCGCCGCACCCACGAGCAGGCGGCGGTGGCCGCGGCGCGAGCGGCGTACGTCGCGGGCTTCGACGCCACGAGCAACCTGGCCGCGCGGGCGACGTACGGCGTCCCCTCGGCCGGGACCGCGGCGCACTCCTTCACGCTGCTCCACGACGACGAGGCCGACGCCTTCCGCGCCCAGGTGCAGACCCTCGGCGTCGGCACGACCCTCCTGGTCGACACCTACGACGTCAGGGAGGCCGTGCGCCTCGCGATCGAGGTGGCCGGCACCGGCCTCGGCGCCGTGCGCCTCGACTCCGGCGACCTCGCGGAGACCGCGCGCGAGGTCCGCGAGCAGCTCGACGCGCTGGGAGCGACCGGGACGCGGATCGTGGTGACCAGCGACCTCGACGAGCACGCCATCGCCGCGCTCGCCGCTGCTCCGGTCGACGCCTACGGGGTCGGGACCCAGCTCGTCACGGGGTCGGGGCACCCGACGTGCGGCTTCGTCTACAAGCTGGTCGCCCGGGAGGGCGAGGACGGCGAGATGGTCTCGGTCGCCAAGGCCTCGAAGGACAAGGCGTCGATCGGCGGGCGGAAGTACGCCCTGCGCCGCCGCTCCCCCGGCGGCACCGCCCAGGCCGAGGTGATCGGCATCGGGGAGCCGCCCGAGGACGACGGTGACGACCGGCCGCTGCTCGTGCCGCTGGTGCGCGACGGCGAGGTCGTGGGCCGGACCACCCTCGACGAGGCGCGCACCCGGCACCGCAGCTCGCTGGCCGAGCTGCCGCGGACCATCACGATGATGTCGGCCGGGGAAGCGGTGATCCCCACGGTGCACCTGGACTAGCCTGAAGTCCATGGCCCGGGCTCTGATCGTGGTGGACGTCCAGAACGACTTCTGCGAGGGCGGGTCCCTCGCGGTGGCAGGGGGTGCCCGGGTGGCCGCGGACATCGGCGAGCTGCTGCACCGCTGGTCCGCCAAGGCGGACGACGCACCGTCCTACGACGTCGTCGTCGCGACCAAGGACCACCACGTCGACCCCGGCGACCACTGGTCGCTCAAGCCCGACCTCGAGAAGTCGTGGCCGGTGCACTGCAAGGTCGGCACGGAGGGCGCGGGCTTCCACCCCAACCTCGACCCGCAGCCCTTCGACGAGGTGTTCTACAAGGGCGAGCACGAGGCGGCCTACTCGGGCTTCGAGGGACGTACGGCCTCCGGCGAGCCGCTCGCGGACTGGCTGCGCGCCCGTCAGGTCTCGGAGGTGGACGTGTGCGGGATCGCGACCGACCACTGCGTGCGCGCGACGGCGCTCGACAGCGCCCGCGAGGGTTTCGACACCCGGGTGCTCACCGCGCTCTGCGCCGGGGTCGCGCAGGACACCACGGCCTCGGCCATCACCGAGATGACCGGTGCGGGCGTCGAGATCGCGTAGCCGGACCGGGGGTCAGCACCACTTCTCGGTGACGGTCCGCAGCACCTTGACGGTGCGGGCGGTGCCCTGACCGAGGGCCGCGAACTCCTTGGACGACAGCAGCCGCGAGCTGTGGATGTTGCCGTCGAGGAGGACGTAGGCCGCGCGGCCGTCGACGACCACGGCCTCGCCGTCGTGCTCGAGGGCGTGGGCCGCGCGGACCGCCTCGGCCGTGGGGGCGGTCGCGTAGAGGGTCACGTAGTGCTGCCCCGCCGGGTCGTGCTCGGCGTGCAGCTCCTCGGCCCGCTCGGTGAGCGCGGCGAGGTCGGCGGTGGTGAACACGACCGTCGGGACCTCGAACCCCGCCTCGGCGGCGTACGCCTCCTCCAGCGCCCGCTGGACCCTGGCGACCGAGCGGGACGGGTGGGTCAGGCGCACGTTGCCGGTGTTGATGTAGGTCTCCACGTCTGACCCGCCGGCGGCCACGGTCGCGGCCTTGATGGCATCCTTGGGGAACTTGCGCTTCGCGCCGAGGTTGATGGCGCGCAGGAAGGCGACGTAGGTGGGCACCCCGGGAGTATGCCTGTCGGGCTGGGGGCGGGGTCGGGTCTAGGGTGACGTCCATGAAGACTCGAGCCCTTGCCACTGGAATCAGCGTCCTCGCCCTGTCCCTCCTCGCTGCGGGCTGCGCGAAGGACGACACCTCGACGACCACCGAGTCGGGCGTGAAGCTCGTCGAGGGCGGCACCCTGACGATCTGCACGCACCTCCCCTACGAGCCCTTCGAGTTCACCGAGGGCGGCGAGGTCGTGGGCTTCGACCCCGACGTGCTGAAGATCGCGGCGGACGCCGAGGGCTGGGACACCAAGGTCGTCGACATCTCGTGGGAGACCATCGTGTCCGGCGAGGCCCTCAACACCGGCCAGTGCGACGTCGCAGCCGGCGCGATGACGATCACCGACGAGCGCGAGGCGGTCATGGACTTCACCGACCCCTACTTCGAGGCCACCCAGGCGCTCATGACGAAGACGGGCTCGGGCATCACGTCGCTCGAGGACCTTGCCGGCAAGACCATCGCCGTGCAGGACGCGACGACCGGTGCCGACTACGTCAAGGAGAACGCGCCCAAGGACGCCAAGATCGTCACCTTCGAGGACTCCGCCCTCATGCAGCAGGCGGTCAAGACCGGCAAGGCCGACGCGGGCGTCAACGACAACGGCCTGCTCAACTACTTCGTCAGCCAGAACGACGACGTCGAGGTGGTCACCGAGTTCCAGACCGGCGAGAGCTACGGCTTCTCGGTGAAGAAGGGCGGCAACGACGAGCTGCTGTCCGTGATCAACGACGCGATCGCCAGCGACGACTACGACACCGTCTACGAGAAGTGGTTCGGCTCCGCGCCCGAGTGACGACCGGTCCCACCCTGCCTGCTGCCCCCGATGCGAAGAAGGTGAGCTGAGCCCATGGCGAGTCCCCGCCAGCGTGCCCAGAGGCTGCGCTACGTCCAGTACGCCGTCCTCGTCCTGGTCCTGCTCATCGTCGCCTTCGTGGCCGACTGGGGCGAGCTGCGGCGGGCGTTCTTCAACTGGGACCTCGTCAAGGAGCAGTTCCCGCGGGTCCTGACGATCGGCCTGAAGAACACGATCATCTACACCGCGTGCGGCTTCACGTTCGGCCTGGTGCTGGGCCTCGGCCTGGCCCTCATGCGCCTGTCGAGCGTGGGGCCGTACCGGTGGATCGCCACCGGCATCATCGAGCTCTTCCGCGGGCTGCCGGCCCTGGTCGTCTTCATCGCCCTCGGAGTCGGCTTCAGCCTGGCCTTCCCCGACCGCGAGATCCCCTTCGGCAACCTCGGCATCGTCACCCTGGCGCTCGGCCTGGTCGGCGGCGCCTACATGGCCGAGACCATCCGGGCCGGCATCCAGGCGGTGCCGAAGGGCCAGATGGAGGCCGCGCGGTCGCTGGGCATGTCCCACAGCCGGGCCATGGTCAGCGTGGTGATCCCGCAGGCGTTCCGGATCATCCTGCCGCCGCTCACCAACGAGCTGATCCTGCTCACCAAGGACTCCTCGCTGGTCTACATCCTCGGCCTGGCGCTCGAGGACTACGAGCTCACCAAGTTCGGCCGCGAAGGCATGAACACCGCCGCCAACCTGACCCCGATCATCGTGATCGGCCTCTGCTACCTGCTGATCACGGTGCCGCTGTCGATCGTCGTACGACGCATGGAAGCCCGCGCGGAGAGGGCCCGCTGATGACCACTGTTCCCACCGACCGCACCACGGCGGCGATCGACGTCCAGGACCTCCACAAGTACTTCGGCGACAACGAGGTGCTCAAGGGCATCGACTTCCACGTCGGCCACGGACAGGTCGTCTGCGTCATCGGGCCCTCGGGCTCCGGCAAGTCCACCCTGCTGCGCTGCGTCAACATGCTCGAGACCCCGACGAGCGGCAAGATCTTCGTCGAGGGCGAGGAGATCACCGACCCCGACGCCGACGTCGACAAGCTGCGCGCGCGCATCGGGATGGTCTTCCAGCAGTTCAACCTCTTCCCGCACATGACGGTGCTGCGCAACCTCACCATCGCGCAGGAGAAGGTGAAGGGCCGCAAGAAGGACGAGGCGGTCCAGATCGCCCGGTCCACGCTCGCCAAGGTCGGGCTGGCCGAGAAGGAGTCGGCCTACCCCGCGCACCTCTCGGGCGGTCAGTCCCAGCGCGTCGCGATCGCCCGCGCCCTGTCGATGAACCCCGACATGATGCTCTTCGACGAGCCCACCTCGGCGCTCGACCCCGAGCTGGTCGGCGACGTGCTGGCGGTCATGAAGGACCTGGCCTCCGAGGGCATGACGATGATGGTCGTCACCCACGAGATGGGGTTCGCCCGCGAGGTCGGCGACAACCTGGTCTTCATGGACGGTGGCGTGATCGTCGAGGAGGGTGACCCCCGCGAGGTCCTCGCCGACCCCCGTCACGAGAGGACGCAGTCGTTCCTCTCGAAGGTGCTCTAGGCGAGGCGGGAGCGGCTCAGGCCCGCTTGCACTGGCTCGGCGGCGTGACCGCCGGGTCGAAGACGTGCTGCGGCGGGACGATGTTGGAGCCGTCCTGCGACTCCTTCATGGTCATCGCCCACCACCCGGCCTTGCGGGTGGCGATGTTCGCCAGCTCGTCCTCCGGCACGTCGTTCCACATGTTGAGGACGTCGACGCTGACCTCGACGAGGTGGCCGTGCGGGGTGATGACGCCGCCGGCCTCGATGCCGTCGAGGGCGGCCGGCACCTTCGGGAAGAGCCCGCGGGGCATGCCCGTGATGACGTCCTTGGCCGGGATGCCGACGGCGACGCCGTCACCGGCGAGCCGGATCGCGCGGGCCGAGGTGACCGGCCAGGTCGGGTCGAGGTCGGTCGGCAGCGCCCAGCTGCGCTGCTGGTCGTCGGTGATGTCGACCCAGCAGCTGGCGGCGTTGGGGCCCCAGGTCTCGCTGTTGAAGTAGGTGCGCCCGTTGACGACGAGGTAGTCGACCTGCTGGACGTTGCCGTCGATCGCGGAGTCCATGGAGATCTCGCTGTAGCCCGTGGAGGGGCTGAAGCGGCCGTCGAGGTCGAAGATGCGCTTGCCGCCGTTGTCCGGGTTCTTCGTCAGGAGCTGGCCGTGCCACTCGACGATGCCCATCTTGTTGACCTGGGCGGTGACGTTGTCGAGCTGCTCACCCTCCATCACCACGTCCCCGGTCTTGCCGGCGGCCGCCTGACCCGAGCCGCCGCAGGCGCTCAGGGTGAGGAGCAGACCGGCGGCGACGGCCGCGGCCGTCGATGCGTTGCGCCGTCGACGTGTCACAGGGTGTCCCCGTTTCCGTGCGTGATGAGCACCGTGCTCGATCCCGCCCGGCAGCCTAGGTCTCCCTCAGGAACCTGTCAGAGGAATCGAAGATCTCGTCAGGAGGCCATCCAGCGGCGGGCCGCGTCCACCACGGCGTCGGTGAGGTCGGCGACGGTCGAGGACCCCAGCCGCCAGTGCTGCCAGAACAGCGCCACCTCGGGGCGGCGCCCCGGCACCAGCTCGACCAGCTCACCCCGCCCGATCTCGTCGACCACGTCCGACTCGGGCAGCAGCCCCCAGCCCATGCCGACCCGGATCGCGCGGTCGAACTCGCGGACCGACGGCAGGTAGGTCACCGGCGGGGCCAGGTGGCGCCGGGTCACCCGGCGGATGAAGTCGTGCTGGAGGGAGTCGCTCCGGTCGAAGGCGACGATCGGCGCCTCGGCGAACGTGGTCGACCCGACCCCGTCGGCGAAGTGGGTGGCGTGGAACGAGCGCGTGGCGACCGCGACGTAGCGCAGCCGGCCCAGGCGTACGACGCGGCAGCCGGGCACCGGCCTGGGCTCGCCGGTGATCGCGGCCATCACCTCCCCGCGCCGCAGCCGCTCGGCGGTGCGCGTGTGGTCCTCGCGGACCACCTCGAAGACGACGCGGTGCCGCGACTGCACCTCGGCCAGCGCGTCGACGAACCAGCCGTAGAGGGCGTCGGCGTTCACCGCGATGGGCAGCGAGGTGTACGACGTCCCGTCGCCGTCGGCCTCCTCGACCAGCTCGGCGACGGCCTCGCGCTCCAGCAGCTCGGTCTGGGTGGCCAGCCGCACCAGCACCAGACCCGCCTCGGTCGGCTCCAGCGGCTTGACCCTGTGGAGCAGCACGCGCCCGATCCGGGTCTCCAGGGCCTTGATGCGCTGGCTCACCGCCGAGGGCGTGACGTGCAGCTCGCGGGCCGCTGCCTCGAAGGTGCCGAGCCGGATCGCGACGGCGAGTGTGCGCAGCGCCACAGGGTCGAGCTGAGTGATGTCTTTCATACTTAGACATCCTAATGATTCCTGCAAATAGTTCGCTGGATTGACGCCACCGCCCGATCTACCGTTGTTGTCATGTTCCAGGTTGCTCTCACCGGTGTTCTCACCGGACTCGCCCTCATCATCGCCGTCGGCGCGCAGAACGCCTTCCTCCTGCGCCAGGGGATCCGCGGCGAGCACGTGCTGCCCATCGTGCTGACGTGCCTGCTCTCCGACGTCGTGGCGATCACCGCCGGCGTCGCCGGGCTGGGAGTGGTCCTCGAGCGGTGGCCGGCGGTCCTCCCGGTCGCGCAGGTGCTCGGCGGGCTCTACCTGATCGCGTTCGGCATCCACGCGGCCATGCGGGCCTGGCGTCCCAGCCGGCTCGAGGCCGGCGAGGGGGCTGTCCTGACGCCGGGCCGCGCCGTCCTGCTGACGCTCGCGCTGACCTGGCTCAACCCGCACTTCTACCTCGACGCCGTCCTCATGCTCGGCACGGTGGCCAACAGCTTCGGCGCCGACCGCTGGTGGTTCCTGTCCGGCACCCTGGTCGCGAGCCTGCTGTGGTTCTTCGGGCTCGGCTTCGGCGCGCGCCTGCTGCGCGGGCTCTTCGCCCGGCCGAACGCGTGGCGGGTCCTCGACTCCGCGATCGCCGTCGTGATGGGCACGCTCGGCGTGGGGCTGCTCGCCCACTGACTACTCGTCGGCGAGGGCGAGGCCCTGCTCGGCGAGCGCGTCGCGCAGGCGGCTGATCGCGATCGGCCCGACCCCGTGCATCGCGGCGAGCTGCGCAGCGGAGTACGACGTCACCTGCTCGAGCGTGCTCACGCCGACCTCTCGGAGGGCACGGGTCGCCGGCGCGCCGATGCCGCGCGGCAGCGGCGTGCCCACCCCGCGGGGCGCCCGGACCCGGGGCTCGGCGAGTCCGGCGTCGACCACCGCCTCGCCGCGCGGTGACAGCAGGTAGCCGATCGCCAGCGACTCGGTCAGGCCGAGCTCCTTGAGCTTGCGGACGTCCTTCTTGAAGTCGGCCGTCTCGCGCCCGACCCGCGCGGCCAGGTCAGGCGCGCGCACGGTCGGGTTGAGGTCGATCAGGTCGAGCGTCTCCCGGGTCCACGCGCCGTGTGCCGACGCCGCGTCCAGGCGGTGCAGCCGGGCGTTGATGGCAGCGATCTCCTCGGCGTCCGGCACCGCGGCGCGGAGGGCCTCGCGCGGGTCCGGTCCGGCGTACGCCACCCCGATCCGCCAGGCCGGGTCGCCCGGCCGGGCAGCGAGGGCCTGCTTGAGCGCAGCCAGCGACGGCGCCCCGGCCCGCCTGGCGTCCTCGGCACGGAGGCTCGCCACGCTCACCTGCTCGAGCGACGTGACCTCGATGAGCCCGACGCCGGTGCGCATCCGGGTACCGACCACGACCCGCGGCTTCGCCCACCGGCGGAACGCCAGGTCGATGGTGCCGGCCTTGATCGCGGTGAGCTCGGCCGGGCGGATCATCATGGGTGCAGACTACAAATTGCCGCGGGCGTCCTGCTCGCGCTCGATGGCCTCGAAGAGCGCCTTGAAGTTGCCCTTGCCGAAGCCGAGGGAGCCGTGGCGCTCGATGAGCTCGAAGAAGACGGTGGGCCGGTCGCCGAGCGGCTTGGTGAAGATCTGCAGCAGGTAGCCGTCCTCGTCGCGGTCGACGAGGATGCCGCGCTTCTGCAGCTCCTCGATCGGCACCCGCACCTCGCCGATGCGGGCGCGCAGCTCGGGGTCCTCGTAGTAGGAGTCGGGCGTGTTGAGGAACTCGACGCCGTTCGAACGCAGGGCGTCGACGCTGGCGAGGATGTCGCCGGTCGCGAGCGCGAGGTGCTGGGCGCCGGGGCCGTTGTAGAACTCGAGGTACTCGTCGATCTGCGACTTCTTCTTCGCGATCGCCGGCTCGTTGAGCGGGAACTTCACGCGGTGGTTGCCGTTGGCGACGACCTTCGACATCAGCGCGGAGTAGTCGGTGGCGATGTCGTCACCGATGAACTCGGCCATGTTCACGAAGCCCATCACCTTGTTGTAGAAGGTGACCCACTCGTCCATCTTGCCGAGCTCGACGTTGCCGACGATGTGGTCGAGGGCCTGGAACAGGCGCTTGGGCTGGTCGGCCTTCTTCTCCCAGCGCGGCTCGACGGCCACGTAGCCGGGGAGGTAGGGGCCGGCGTAGGTCTCGCCGTCCCCGTTGGCGTTGTGGCGCTGCACCAGCGTGTGGCGGGTCTCGCCGTAGGTCGCGATGGCGGCGATCCGCACCGAGCCGTGCTCGTCGCTGACGACCTCGGGGTGACGCAGCACGGTGGCGCCCGCCTTGACGGCCTGGGCGATGCACTGGTCGACGTCCGGGACCTCGAGCGCGATGTCGACGACACCGTCGCCGTGCTTGGCGTGGTGGGCGATCAGGTCGCTGTCGGGCGAGACGGCGCCGCTGAGGACGAACTTGATGGAGCCGGACTTGAGGACGTAGGACTTGTGGTCGCGGTTGCCGTTCTCCGGGCCGGAGTAGGCGATGAGGTCCATGCCCCACGCCGAGGCGTAGTAGTGGGCGGCCTGCGTGGCGTTGCCGACGACGAAGCAGATCGCGTCCCAGCCGGTCACGGGGAACGGGTCGGACTCGGCGTCGTACTCCACGAGCCCGACGAGCTGCTGGAGCTGCTCGAGGGACAGGTCGGCCTTCATCTCGTCCACGGTCAGGGCGCCACCGGTCGAGGCGATGTCAGTCGTCATGCGGCGAACCCTGCCAACACCCGGCAAGGTGTGCAACAGTACGACGAAACGCTGAGCAATCTGTACAGACGAGGGCGGCAGGATGGACGAGATCGACAGCAGAATGATCGACCTCTTCGCTCGCGAGCCCCGGCTGGGCGTCCTGGAGGCCAGCCGACGCCTCGGCATCGCCCGCGGCACCGTCCAGGCCCGCCTCGACAAGCTGTCAGCGTCGGGCGTGATCACCGGCTGGGGACCGGACCTCTCCCCGGAGGCGATCGGCTACCCGGTGACCGCGTTCCTCACCCTGGAGATCAGGCAGGGGGCCGGTCACGACGCCGTCGCCGCGCACCTCGCGGGCATCCCCGAGGTGATCGAGGCCTACACGATCACCGGAGTCGGCGACATGTGGGCGCGCGTCGTCGCGCGCTCCAACGCCGACCTCCAGCGGGTCATCGACCTGGTGCTCACCGATCCCGGCATCGACCGCTCGACGACGGTGATCGCGCTGGCCACGCAAATCCCGCACCGGGTGGTGCCGCTCGTCGCGGCGGCCGTGGAGGCGGAGGTCAGTCGCCGGCGCGCATGATGAGGCAGGTCGACGTGGCGTGCGCCACCAGCCGGCCGGCGCCATCGGTCAGCTGCGCCTGCGCGAGTGCCGTACGACGTCCGCGCGAGATGACGGTGCCCTCGCAGCTCAGCAGCCCGGAGTCGACCGTGACGGGGCGGAGGAACTTCACCGTCAGGTCGACGGAGGTGTAGAGCTCCCCGACCGCCAGCGTGGTGTGCACGGCGCAGGCGGCCGCGGTGTCGAGCAGCGTGGAGATCACGCCGCCGTGCACCCCGCCGAGCGGGTTGTAGTGGAACTCGGCCGCCGGCATCTCGACGACCACGCGACCGGGCTCGGGTCGCAGGTCGGTGAAGCCGAGGGTGTCCATGATCGGCGGGTGCGGCAGCTCGCCGTCGCGCATCGCCTCCAGCTGCTGGAGGCCGTCGAGCTCGAGCAGACGGGTGAGGTCGGCCTGCCCGGGCGTGACCCAGGAGAAGGTGCGGCTCTCGGTCTCGAACTCGGACTGCGGCTGGGTCTGCGTCATGGACCCAGAGTCTCACCTCCTTGCTGAGTCTGTCAACGAGACCTAGGCTGGGGGGATGACGGCCACCCCCGCCCCCGCCGCCCTGCAGTGGTCCACCGACAACTGCACCGTCGGCCGGACCATGGAGGTGCTCGGTGAGCGCTGGACCATGGTGGTGCTGCGCGAGGTCTTCAACGGCGTGCGTCGCTTCGACGACATGCGCCGCCACTCGGGCATCCCCCGGCAGGTGCTGACCAACCGGCTCGCCCTCCTGGTCGAGGCGGGGATCCTGCGGCGTGAGCCCTACCGCGAGCCCGGGCAGCGCGAGCGCCACGAGTACCGCCCGACCGACAAGGGCTTCGACCTCTACCCCGTCCTGGTCGCGGTCCGGGCCTGGGGCGACCGCTACCTCGCCGACCCGGAGGGCTCGCCCGTCGAGTTCGAGCACGTCGGCTGTGGCGCGGAGGTCGACGTCGTCCTGCGCTGCCGTGCCGGCCACGAGGTGACCGGGCGGCGCGACGTCGCCACCCGGCCGGGACCCGGGATCAAGCCCGTCGACCGGGCCTGACCCGGGTCGGCCTCAGTAGGCCCCCGCGGGGTCTGCGAGGAAGTCGAGGTCGTCAGGCTGGTCGATGCGATAGCTGCCGCTGGCGTTGCAGTTGTAGTTCAGCCCGAACGACGTGACCGCGACGATGATGTTGTCGTCGGCGACCTGGGGCGTCGTGATGTCGAACGTCGGGCCGCCGGAGTCGCCGAAGCACGTCCCGCCGGTCGTCCCGTTGCCGCTGTGGGAGAACATCACCGCGATGTCGCGGAGGCCGTAGGCGCCCTTGAGGCTGACCAGCCTCCGGTCGGCCTTGCGTCGGGTGTCGCCGCCGACCGCGGTCTTGGGACCGCTGTCCTCCAGGCCGTAGCCGACGGACTCGAAGAGCCCCCGCTGCTTCTCCCGACCCGCGTAGCGGTCGAGGTAGTCCTGCTCGGGCAGCGTGCCGTACTCGGGCAGGACGATCGGCTCGCTGAGCTCGACGACGCCCAGGTCGTGCAGGAGGAACGCCGCGTCGACGAACTCCGGATGGGTGAACGTTGCCTTCGCCTGGTGCCAGGAGGCGCTCTTGTCGAGGGCGGCCGACCACTGCGCGTAGCGGGCTGCGTTGCGCTTGGGCGCGAAGGTCGAGCTCGGCTGGAGGATGGAGTAGTCGGGCGCCGCCGCCACCGAGAACCAGACGTCGTTGCCGCCGTGGAGCGGGTCGGCCGGGACCTTGCCGTCCGTCCCCACCGCGTACGTGCAGTGCCCGGCTGTCACGACCGTGTCGGCGTCGACCAGGGTCCCCGAGCAGTTGAACCACGAGCCCGGGTCCTCGAATCGCGAGTCGACCGCGTCCGGGACGTAGAACAGCAGCTGGCCGACGTAGGGGTGCTCCCCCGCGTCGGGTGCGCCGCCGACGATCGCGTGGGCGGGCAGGGTCGGCGCGAGGAGCGCGGCCGTCGCGAGGGCGGTGACCGCGAGCCGGCCGAAGGGGCCGAGGGAGATCGTCATGGTGGCTCCTGGGACAGTGGTCTGGACCTCAGTGAGCCCCGGCACGCAGAGGCGCGTCATCCCCCATTGTGGGGATCCTCGGGTCAGCGCAGCCGGTCCGCCACCTCCTGGGCCGCGGCGATCACCCGGGGCGCGACGACGGCCTCGTCGATCGTGTCCTCCAGCGTCACCACGCCGACGCTCGCGCGCAGCCCCTCGACGCCCCGGACCGGGGCGGCCAGGCCGCGGGCCCCGGCCTGGAGCTCGCCGCTCGTGACGGCGTACGCCGGATCCGTCCCGTCGAGCAGGCCGATGGCCTTGCCCGCGGCCCCCTGCGAGAGCGGGTGCCGGGCGCCGACGCGGTAGGCGACGTGGAAGTCGGTCCACGTCGGCTCCACGACGGCGAGCGCCAGGGCCTCGTCGCCGTCGGCGACCGTGAGGTGCGCGGTCGAGCCGATCGACTCGGCGAGCGAGCGCAGCACCGGCATGGCCAGGTCGCGCAGCAGCGGCTGGACGGCGCTGGCGAGGTGGAGCACCCCGAGGCCGACGAAGAGCCGGGAGCGGGCGTCGCGGCGGACGAGGCCGTGCTGCTCCAGGGTGCTGATCAGCCGGTAGACGACCGTCCGGTTGACCTGCAGGCGGGTGGACAGCTCGGTGATGGTGAGGCCCTCGGGGCTCTCCGCCAGCACGCGCAGCACCCGCAGCCCGCGGTCGAGCGTCTGCGAGGTCTCCGAGGCCATGGGCCCCAGCATGGCAGGAACGGGGTCAGGACGACTGGCGCATCGCCCACTCGCGGATCCGGTTGATCCGCTCGCCGAGCTGGTCGGCGTTGGCGACCGCGGCCGGCGGGCCCCCGCACTCCTTGCGCAGCGCGGAGTGCGTGATGCCGTGGGCCTGCCCCGTCCGGTGGTGCCACGCGGCGACCAGGCCGTTGAGCTCACGGCGCAGCACGCCGAGCTGCTGGTGGGTGCTGAGCTGCTCGACGGAGTCGACCACCCGGTCCTCGCGGCCCTCGCTCTTCTGCCGGCGGGCGCGCTCGCTCTGCCGCGAGTGCAGCAGCTCGCGCACCTGGTCCGGCTCGAGCAGGCCGGGGATGCCGAGGAAGTCCATCTCCTCCTCCGACCCGGCGAGCACCTCGCCGGAGTGCCCGAACTGGGCGCCCTCGTAGAGGACGTGGTCGAAGGACGCGGTGGAGCCCAGCGCCTCCCACGACATCTCGAGCTCGTCGGAGGCTCCCTCGTCGGCGTTGGCCTGGGCGAGCAGGTCGTTCTCGGCGGCGAAGATGTCGTCCTCGTCGGTGACCCGGCGGCCCAGCACGTGGTCGCGCTGCGCCTCCATGTCGGAGGCGAACTCGAGCAGGTGCGGCACCGAGGGAAGGAACACCGACGCGGTCTCGCCGCGCGAGCGCGCGCGCACGAAGCGACCCACGGCCTGGGCGAAGAAGAGCGGCGTCGAGGTGGTCGTCGCCCACACCCCGACCGCCAGGCGCGGCACGTCGACGCCCTCGGAGACCATCCGGACGGCGACCAGCCAGCGCTTGTCCGACTCGGTGAAGGTCGCGATCTTCTTCGACGCGCCCTTCTCGTCGGAGAGCACGACGGTCGGTGACTCGCCGGTGATCTTCTTCAGCAGGCCCGCATAGGCGCGCGCGGTCTCCTGGTCGCTGGCGATGACCATCCCGCCGGCGTCGGGCACGTGGCGGCGTACCTCCGAGAGGCGCTTGTCGGCCGCCTCCAGGACCGCCGGCATCCACGACCCCTTGGGGTCGAGGGCGGTGCGCAGCGCGTGGGCGTGCATGTCCTTGGTGAGCGGCTCCCCCAGGCGGGCGACGATCTCGTCACCGGCCCGGGTGCGCCACTGCATCTCGCCGGAGTAGGCCATGAAGAGCACGGGACGCACGACGTGGTCGGAGAGCGCGTGGGCGTAGCCGTAGGTGAAGTCGGCCACGGAGGTCGGGATGCCGTCGTCGCCCGGCGCGTAGCGCACGAACGGGATCGGGTTGATGTCGGAGCGGAAGGGGGTGCCGGTCAGGGACAGGCGGCGGGCGGCGGGGTCGAAGGCCTCGCGGACACCCTCGCCCCACGACAGGGCGTCACCCGCGTGGTGGATCTCGTCGAGGATGACCAGCGTCTTGAAGCGCTCGGTGCGGATGCGCATCGCGAGCGGGTTGACCGCGACGCCCGCGTAGGTCACGGCGATGCCGACGTAGTCGTCGGAGGTTCGGCCCTTGCCGGCGGAGTAGGCCGGGTCGATCGGGATCCCGGCACGCGCGGCGGCCTCGGCCCACTGGGTCTTGAGGTGCTCGGTGGGCGCGACGACGGTGATCCGGTCGACGATCCGGCGGCTGAGCAGGTCGGCCGCGACGGTCAGCGCGAAGGTCGTCTTGCCGGCGCCGGGGGTCGCCACCGCGAGGAAGTCCTGCGGCTGGCGCGACTGGTAGAGGTCCATCGCGGCCTGCTGCCAGGCACGGAGGGAGGGCGCGGTGCCCCACGCGGCCCGGTCGGGCCATGCGGGAGGCAGCGGCGCTTCGGGGCGCCCCGTCACGCCTCGGGGCCCGAGCCGTCGGATCCGGAACCGTCGCCGCCGGGCTTCATGGACTCCCAGATCTCCTTGCACTCGGGGCAGACCGGGAACTTCTCCGGAGCACGCGAGGGCACCCACACCTTGCCGCAGAGGGCGATCACGGGGGTCCCCATGACCATCGCCTCGGTGAGCTTGTCCTTGGGGACGTAGTGCGAGAACCGCTCGTGGTCACCCTCGTCGGTCGGGACCGTCTGACGCTCTTCGATCGTCTGGGTGCCGGGCGAGAATCCGATGGTGCTCATGATGCTCAAGCCTAACGTGGATCTCAGTTCAGGTCGGGGTCGACGGGGCGGTTGACGTGCCAGGCGAGCATGCCCGGCTGGCGTCGCATCACGTCGCGGCGCAGGCCCTCGGGGTCGTCGCGGAACGGGTCGTCGGCCTGGCTGGTGACGACGTACCAGTCCTGGCGCTCCACCTCGCCGTCGAGCTGCCCGGCCCCCCAGCCTGCGTAGCCGGCGAAGACCCGCATCGCGCTGAGCGAGCCGTCGACCAGCTCGGTGGGGGTGTCGAGGTCGACCATGCCGATCAGTCCCGCCACCGGCCGCCAGCCCACGGGGGTGTCCAGGGGGTCACGGAGCCGGCCCACGGCCAGCGCCCCGTCGGTGCCGACCGGGCCGCCCCGGAAGAGGACCTCGGGCTCACCCACCACGTCGCGCCACGGCTCGAGGACGTCGGCCACGAGGACCTGGGACGGTCGGTTGAGCACCACCCCGAGCGCTCCCTCCTCCGTCACGTCGAGCAGCAGCACGACGGTGTCGACGAAGTTGGGATCCTGCAGTGCCGGCGTCGCCACCAGCAGCATCCCCGAAGCCAGCTGCATGCCTTCCACTATGGCCGATGGCGGCTCGCCGGCACACCACCCCGACGGGAGACCGGCAACTTCCTGCCCGGCGCTCAGGCAGCCAGTACGGCCTTGAGCCGCTGGACGAGCGACGGGGTCGCCGTGGTGCGTCGCACGGCGCCCGGGACGTACGACGTCCGCGCGGCGGCCTCGATGCTGCGGCCGACGCGGGCGGCTGCCTCCCCCGGTGCGCTGGCGCGCCCGGCCATCAGGGCGAGCATCTCGTGCTCCTTGCCCGTCGCGATCGCGACGGCGCGGGCCATCTCCGGGCTGGTCGGGCGGGCGACGTGGTGGTCGATGATCGCCCGGGTGCCGGGCATGTCCTCGGCGGCGTCGAGCCAGGCGAGGGCGACGGCGCCCTCGAGGTCGAGCGGCTGGTCTGCCAGCGTGCGCTCGACGTGGCCGGCGAGGCGGGTGTGCCAGCGCAGCTGCAGGGCGCCGAGCAGGGTGAGCTCGTCGCCGAAGGTGTCGGCGACGCCGTCGACGTCGAGCGGGAGGCGGCCGTCGAGCCGCTCGTCCGCGGTGCGGATCACCTCGCGGAGGACGTCTGCGCGACGGTGGTGGGTCGTCCAGGTCATGGCGGTCTCCTTCGGTTACATACCGACGGTACGTACCCTCAGTATGCCCAGCGCGACCGGCGTACCCAAGGACCGGGCGGGTGACTCGCCCCACAGCAATGGCCCGCCGTC
This sequence comes from Nocardioides sp. N13(2025), assembly GCF_051912545.1. Lineage (GTDB taxonomy): Bacteria > Actinomycetota > Actinomycetes > Propionibacteriales > Nocardioidaceae > Nocardioides. The sequence continues at coordinate 2,550,649 of NZ_CP196809.1, forward strand.
CCACGACCCGGTCACTAGGCTGCCCGGATGATGAACCGGCGCCAGCGCTACTCGGCCTCCACCAAGCGTGCGCTCGTCGACGTGGCGGAGCGGCTCTTCACCGAGAACGGCTACACCGCCACCTCGCTCGACGCGATCGTCGCCGGCGCCGAGGTCACGAAGGGTGCGCTCTACCACCACTTCAGCGGCAAGCAGGCGATCTTCGAGGCCGCCTTCGAGCGCGTCGAGTCACGCGCGACGGCGGGCATCACCCAGGCGGCCGAGGGTCACCGCGACCCCTGGGAGAAGGCCCAGGCCGGCCTGCGCGCCTTCCTCACCGCGGTGCAGGAGCCGGCCTACCGCCAGATCGTCATCTCCGACGGACCCTCCGTGCTGGGCCACGAGCGCTTCCGCGAGCAGGAGGAGCGGTCGACCTACGCCATCGTCGACGAGATCGTGCGCGCGGTGCTGACCGCCGACGACCGGGACCTGGACGAGGACATGCTCGACACCTTCACCCGCATCTTCTTCGGGGCGATGTCCGCGGCCGGGGGCGCCGTCGCGGTGAGCGAGGACCCCGCGGCCGCGGCGGCCCGCGTGGAGACCGCTATCGGCGTCATCATGGCCGGCCTCCAGCAGCTGCTGGAGAGCGGCGCCGCCGCTACTTGGAGTACGTGAGGTTGCCGTTGACCGCCGGGACGAGCTCCACCCACACGTGGCCGGCAGGCACGGTGAGCTCGCCGCCCTTGGTGGCCAGCTCGATGTCGCCGGTCAGGCCGTCCTTGGTCCAGGTGCCCTTGACGACCCGTCCGCCGTGGAACAGCATCGCGGCGCCCTTGCCCTCGAACTTGGTCTCGGGCACCGGGTAGCCGGCGGGGTCGCGGTAGCCGGCGTCGCCGACCTTGACCCGCAGCACCAGCACGGAGTCGGCCGGGAACTGGTCGCCCTCCGCGGCGTACGAGTCGGTGTTGACGTAGCCGCCGCCCTGGTACTGCCAGGAGGTGGAGTGCGCGCCGAAGTCGGCGGTGAGGGTGCGCGCCTTGGCGCCCTTGGGCAGGTCGGCCTCGGTGCCCCACGGCAGGTAGGCCGGCGGCTCCTCCTCGGCCTCGAGTCCCTTGGAGATCTGGGACAGCCGGGCGAACAGGTTGTAGGGCGCCGAGCGGGAGGTCTCGCGGTAGACGCCGGCGTCGCCCTCGGTCACCCACGGGATGCCGGCGCCGTTGATCCGCTTGATGGTGATCTGTGCCGCGCCGCTGGTCACCACGGTGGCGCCCTCGGGCACGATGCTGATGTCGCTGGCTCGCATGGAGCGCACGGGTCCGATGTCGGCCGGGACCTTGGAGTAGTAGAAGGCCGCGAGCCGGGTGTAGCCACCCTCGACGAGCTCCTCGACGACGAGGTCAGCGGAGCCGAGGCCCACCTGCGGGGCGCTGGAGGAGGTGTTGTCGACCTTGGTGACGATCACCGGGTGCCGGGGTGCGTCGCCCGTGCGCTCGAGACCGGTGAGCGGCCAGTACGCCGGCTCCGGCGGCTCGCTCGTCTCCGAGGAGGTCGGCTCGGACGGCGCGGACTCGCTGGGAGCCTCCTCGTCGTCCCCGCCGCCACAACCGGCGAGGAGCAGCGAGGCCGCGACGAGCGTGGCGACGACTGCCTTGGACGAGGACGGGTGAAGACGGTGACGCACGGGGGAGCTCCGATCCAGCGGGGGGTCTGGCACTGCCTTGCAGTGTGAGGGCGCGCCTTCCTCGATGGAGGAAGGCGCGCCACAGGGTAGCTACCGGCGCAGGGTGCCGCCGAACCAGCGCGACGTCCACGGCACGGCGACCTGGACGCTCTCGCCCGATCCGGGCGAGTGGACCATCACGGCGTGGCCGTGCGACCACTTGAGGAAGATCGCGGCGTGGTAGACGCCGCCGCTGCCGTAGAAGAACATCAGGTCGCCGGGGCGCATCGCCTTCTTGCCGATCCGGCGGGCGAAGCCGGCCTGGGCACCTGACGTGCGCGGGACGTCGAAGCCGGCGCGCCGGTAGCTGTAGAAGATGAGGCCCGAGCAGTCGAAGCGCTCCGGACCGGCACCGCCGTAGGCGTAGGCGTCGCCGCGCTGGCGCATGGCGGTGTCCTTGGCGCTGACGACCCGGTTGCTGACCCGCCTGGCCGCGGTGCGGGCCTGGGTCTTGGAGGTCGTCGTGGTGGTCTGCTGGGTGTCACCGTCACCGGAGGCGGCGGAGGCCGGGAGGACTGTCATCGTCGACGCGGTGACGCCCAGTCCGGCGAGCGCGAGCGCGCAGGCTCGCGCCGTGCGAGAAATCGCAGGCATGGTTGTTCCTTTCCCACGCCTGTGAGGTGAGCTGTCGGATTAGGGCTGGAAAGTGCCCCGCCACCGTGCGGTGGCTTCACCCCGAGCCGGCATGTGCGGGAGGCACGAGCCGGCAGTGGAACCTGTGGGTCCCCCACTCCTGCCCTCGAACGATCTCGGGGGACGTCCCGGCCGGGCAGGACTCGGCGTAGTCCGGGACGGTGTTTCGTACACGAATCGGTCGGCGCCAGCAGGCGGGCCCGAGCCGTCCTGTGGGTGCATCGACCGCCCACCACCGTGGCAGACGACGGCGGCGCTCGCAAATGCAGGACGGCACTGACACTGCATCACTGCAGGTCAGGGCCGTGATGTCGGTCTCAGCCGAGCTTGCGCCCACCGTCGACGTAGAGCGTCTGGCCTGTGATGAAGGACGCATCGTCGCTGCAGAGGAACGCAGCCGCGGCGGCGATGTCCTCGGGCTGGCCGACGCGGCGTACGGGGGTCGCCTCGGCGTTGACGCGCTGCAGCTCCTCGGGCTCCATCTTGAGCCGGCGCGCGGTGGCGTCGGTCATCTCGGTGACGATGAACCCCGGGGCGATCGCGTTGGCGGTGATGCCGAAGGGGCCGAGCTCGATGCCGAGCGTGCGGGTGAGGCCCTGGATCCCCATCTTCGCCGCGGAGTAGTTGGCCTGGCCGCGGTTGCCCAGCGCGGAGACGCTGGAGAGGTTGAGGATCTTGCCGTACTTCTGCTCCACGAACCGCGACTGCGCGGCCTTGGTCATGTTGAAGACGCCCTTGAGGTGCACGCCCATCACGACGTCCCAGTCGTCCTCGGTCATCTTGAAGAGCAGGTTGTCGCGGGTGACGCCGGCGTTGTTGACGAGGATGTGGATCCCGCCCAGCTCGTCGACCACGCGCTGCACGGCAGCCTCCGCCGCGGCCGAGTCCACGACGTCGCAGCCGATGCCGACGGCCTTCGCACCCTCGGTGAGCTCGAGACGACCGGCCGCGTCCTGGGCGGCGGACTCGTCGAGGTCGAGGATCGCGATCGAGGCACCCTCGGCGGCGAAGCGCTGGGCGATGCCGAACCCGATGCCTCGGGCTGCTCCGGTGATGACGGCGACACGGCGGTCGAAACGGCCCATGGGAACTCCTGGCGCTCGAAGTGAAAATCGGTGAAGGATCTGCGCCTCGCAGGCTACCCAGCCGTCAGGCTGGATACGGTGGGGGGATGGGCCGGAGGGATTTCAGGGCCGCCGCGGTCGTGGCGGTCGGGATGGCCATGGCCGCTGCCCTGGTCGCGTGGACGCAGCACCTGCCGCTCCGCGACCCCGACGGGGCGTCGCTGCCGACGTGGTTCCGGCTGCCGGTGATCGTCGCGTCGGCGGTCGCGCTCGACATCCTCGCCCGCTGGGCGGTGCTGGTCCGCGCCGGCGGCTGGGCCGGGCGTACGGCCCTCCGGTCGGTGCTGGTCGAGCGGTGGAACCGCGAGCAGATCTGGTTCACCGTCAGCGGGCTCGTCACCTGGTACGTCGCCTATGTCGCCTTCCGCAACCTCAAGAGCTACGTCCCCTTCGTCACCGACCGCATCGCCGACGGCGAGCTCGCCAAGCTGGACCGGATCCTGTGGCTCGGCCACGACCCGGCCGTCCTGCTGCACGACGTGCTCGGCACGACGTGGGCCAACTGGGCGATGGCCGCGGTCTACCTGATCTGGATCGGCCTGGTGCCCGCGAGCCTGGCGATCGCGCTGGTGTGGACGCGCCGGTCGTCGTACGGCGCGTGGTACGTCACCGCGGTCTCCGTCGACTGGTGCCTGGGTGTGATCCTCTACTACATCGTCCCGTCGTTGGGCCCCACCTACTCCTCCCCCGAGTGGTTCTCCTCCCTGCCGCGCACCCCCAACAGCGCGGTGCGCGACCTGCTGCTCTCGGACCGCATCAAGGTCCTCTCGGGACCGTGGGACACCAGTGCCGTGCAGACGATCGCGGCCTTCGCGTCCCTGCACGTGGCCGTGATGATGACCATCTGCCTCACCGTGACCGCCATGCGGCTGCCGCTGACGATCCGGGTGGCGAGCTGGACGTTCCTGGCGCTGACGTGCGTGGCCACCATCTACCTGGGGTGGCACTTCTACGTCGACGTCGTCGCGGGCTTCGGAGTCGGTGCGGCGGCCTTCGTGCTGGCCGCGAGGGCGACGGGCAACCCGTTGCGACGGCGCGCGGAGCCGTGGACCTTCCGGGCGGCCCTCGACGTGCCGGCGCCCGCCGGGGCCGACCGGCTCAGCGGTCACCGCTGACGCTCACCAGATCCAGGACCGCACCTCGGTCGCGGCGAGCGCCTCGCGCCAGGCCTCGTCACGACCCAGCCGGGTCAGGACCGTCTCGACCCGCGCGACGGGGTCGAACAGCGTCAGCGCCGCCCGCTGCCGGGTGGAGTCGCACTCGGGCTTCTCGTGGGTGAGCACCAGGTCGTCGCCCCGGGTAGCGACCAGGGTCAGCGGTCCCTCGAGGCCGGGCACCGGCACCCTGCGGACCTTGCCCGCAGCCGTCTGCCGGGTGAGGAAGGCGCCGCCGCAGCCGTCGTAGGACTCGAACCACGAGCGTCCCTGCACGACGCGCACGTCACCGTCGTCGAAGACCCCGTCGCGCGGCCTGAGGGAGTGGCGGATCCCCAGCGGCGACGAGGTCCCGTCGAGGTCGACCAGGCGCAGCTGCGAGCCGCGGCGCGTGCCGCAGGTCGCCACGACCGAGTCGGCGTCGGACCACCGGCGGGGAATGCAGGAGCCGGGCGTGTCGACGACGGTGCTGGTGCGGGCGGCCAGGTCGGTGACCCGCCACCGGTCCCGGTCGCCGGTGACGAGGGTGGTGCCGTCGATCGAGGTGAGCGCGGTCCCGTCGCCGCGCGCCGGGAGCGACGTGCGTACGCCGTCCCAGGTGACGGTCGCGACCCGGCCGGAGCGGTGCTCGGTGCCGTAGGTCGTCATCAGCACCCCGGAGCCGTCGGGCGCGAGGGCGAAGGTGCTGCCGCGCCTCGGCGCCGGCATCTCGTGCGTCTCGCCGGTGGTGACGTCGTACGCCACGAGCTGGTCGCCGTCCCGGCCGAGCGAGACCCGCAGCAGCGCGGTGTGCATCTCAGGGCGCCAGTCGGCGATGAGGAAGTCGCCGAGGTACCAGCCCCGCCGCGACTCCCTGACCTGCACGGAGTACACGGGGTGGCGCACGCCGTCGGGCGTGATCACCTCCAGCGAGCGGGCCAACCCGGTCGCGTCGCGCTCCTCGAAGCGGCCGCGCGTGACCACGGCGATCGTGGAGTCCGCGCCGAGCTGGTCGACGGTGACGGTCGCGGTCGTGGGCACCGGCGGCGTGACGCGGTGCTCCGTCTGTGCCGCGGCGGGCGGCGTGACTGCGAGTCCGGTGGTGAGCAGTGCGGTGGCAAGGCCCGAGAAGATGCTCCGGCGAGTGGTCATGAGTCCCCCTGTCTGCCAGTGGAGACGCTTCGGGGGCGGGCTTGGTTGCTCCTACGCCCCGTCGAGCGCGGCGCGCAGCTTCTCGGCGTACGCCGCCGCCTCGCCGTCGGCGTACTTCGTGCGTGGCCAGAAGAAGCCCCGCAGCCCGTCGCCCTTGGTGCGCGGCACGACGTGGAGGTGGAGGTGCGGCACCGACTGGCTCACCGTGTTGTTGACCGCCACGAAGGAGCCCTGCGCGCCGAGGCCCTGCTTGACGGCTGTCGCCAGCTGCTGCGCGGCCGCCAGGAACGCGTCGCGCAGCTCGGCCGGCAGGTCGGGGAGCGTGTCGACGTGGACCCGCGGTACCAGCAGGACGTGGCCCTTGAACACCGGCCTCGCGTCCAGGAAGGCCACCAGGTCGTCGGTCTCGAGCACGACGTGCCCGTCGACCACGCCGGCGATGATCCGGCAGAAGACGCAGTCGGGCTGGGCTTGGGTGTCCATGGAGGTAGCGTCCCACCCCCGCCAGGCTGGAGAACCGAGCTCAGAGACCGAGCTCGGTGAGGCCGGGGTGGTCCGCGGGTCGGGGCCCTGGCCGATCCCAGTGGAACAGCCGGTCGGCGTCGCTGATCGCGACGTCGTTGATGCTGGCGTGCCGTAGCCTCATCAGCCCGTGCTCGTCGAACTCCCAGTTCTCATTGCCGTGCGACCGGAACCACTGACCACCCTCGTCGTGCGACTCGTAGACGAACCGGACGGCGATCCGGTTGTCGGTGTGGGCCCAGACCTCCTTGATCAGCCGGTAGTCGAGCTCGCGGACCCACTTCTGCTGCAGGAACGCAACGATCTCCTCGCGGCCCTGCACGAAGGTGTCCCGGTTGCGCCATCGGCTGTCGGGTGTGTACGCCAACGCGACCCGCTCGGGGTCGCACGTGTTCCACGCATCCTCGGCAGCACGTGCCTTCTGGGCAGCGGTCTCCGCGGTGAAGGGCGGAAGGGGTGGTCGTTCGTCCATCGGATCATCCTCTCGCCAGATCGCTGGGGCGCCGCAAGAAGCCTGACGCAGGACGCCTCGGCATTGGTCGCTCTTACGTTCGAAAATAGTTCTCCACAGATGCGTCTGGGCAGGTCAGAGTGTCGGTGGTGTGGTCTAGCGTTGTCCGTATGAGCACCGCCCTCCTCCCCGACCTCGACGCAGCCGGCCTGCTGGCCGCGGCGGGCGCCGCGGTGCGGGAGCGTCGACTCGCCGAGGTCCGTGACCTCGAGGTCCTCGCCCAGTGGGCGGCCGTGCACTCCACCGACCCGACCGAAGGGCCCGACGCGGCCCACGCCCGACGGATCGGTGACGTGCTGGTCCACCCCGGCGGGCAGGGCACCCCGGGCGTGCAGGACTTCTGCCTCGGCGAGATCGCCCTGGCCCGCGGCACCGGGGTCACCGCGACCCACAACGCGCTGGCCGACGTGCTCGACCTGCAGCACCGACTCCCCCGCACCTGGACCGTGCTCTGCTCCGGGCAGGCCGAGGTCTACATCGCCCGCCGCATCGCCAAGGCCTGTCCCGACACCTCCCGGCCGACCGGATCGGGGTGGTCGACACCGCCGTCGCCCGGGTCATCGCCCACGAGGCCGGCGGGCGGGTGCTGGCCGTCGCGGAGGCGAAGATCATCGAGGCCGACCCCGCCCTGCACGACGAGCGCGTCGAGGCCGAGAAGGCACGGCGCTACGTCACCTCCAGCCGCACCGACGAGTTCGGCCTGCGCACCGTCATCGCCCGCGTCGAGGCCGGCGACGCGGTCTGGGTCGAGGCCACCATCGCCCGGGTCGCGGAGATCCTCGCCCCCACCCACCCCGACACCGGACCCGACGCGCTCCGAGCGATCGCGTTCGGCTACCTCGCCCGCCCCGCCGAGCTCCTCCAGGCTCCTCCTCGAACACACCGAGCACCCCGAGCCGGCCGATCCCGACCTCGACCTCGACCTGCCTGCCGATGAGGCAGCGGTTGACGAGGAGGAGACCGAGGTCGCGAGCCGGGCGACCGCCTTCCCCGCCGACCTCCTCGACGCCCTGCGGTCCGTCGACCTCACGCCGCTGGCACCCCAGGCCGTGCTCTACGTCCACCTCCACGAGGCCGCCCTCACCGGCGCGGATGCCGTCGCCCGGGCCGAGGACCTCGGCCCCGTCGCGCTGTCAGCACTCTGCTCGCTGCTCGGCCGCACCCGGCTCACCGTCCGCCCGGTCCGCGACCTCTCCTCACGCGTCAGGTCGACCGCCTACGAGCACCCCGAAGCCCTCAAGGAACAGACCTACCTCCGCACCGCCGGCGACTACTGGCCCTACGCCACCTCCACCAGCCGCCGCGTCGACTACGACCACCCCACCCCCTACGACGACACCGGCCCACCCGACCCCCAGCACCCGCAGACCGGGTCCCACAACTCCGGCCCCCTCGGCCGACGACACCACCGCTGGAAGACCCACGCCGGCCACAGATCCCGCCAGTGCGGCGACGCACGCTACGTCTGGCTCACCCCCCACGGCCTCGCCTTCCTCGTCGACCACCTCGGCACCCACCCCATCCACCCCGACCAGGCCCAACAGATCTACGACGCACCACCCGGAGTCGACCTCTACTTCACCTGAGGCAGGACAGTTGGGTCCGGCTGCACCAGTCGCTGCAGCACCGGGTTGTCGATGTCTGCAGCGAGCAGCGCTGCCGCCGACGCGTCGCCGGTGTTGCCCAGGGCGGCGGAGTGCACCATGGCCCGGACGGTCAGCTCGCGCATCCCGGTCCGTGACGTGAGGGCGGACATGTCCTCGATCCAGGCCCGGGTGCCGGGGTGGGCGTGGCGTCGACCGAGCTCGCACAACGCGTCGAGGATGTGCGCCTCGAGCCAGACGTAGGGATCGGCCAGGCGGCTGGCACGGGCGCGTGCGTCGAGCAGGGTCGTGAAGGCCCGCTTGCTGTCGCCGCCTGCCTCGGCCACGAGCGCGAGGCCACGCTCGGCCATGCCCTCCCAGCATGGGTCGCCGAGCTGGCAGGCTCGGGCGAAGGCCTGCTCGAGCGTCTCCCCTGCCTGCGCCGGGTCCTCGCGCGCGAGCTGGACCTCCCCCTGGAGCGCCTGCGGCCACGGGAGGAACGACAGCCAGTGCTGGCGCTGCGCGAGGAGCACGGCCTCCGTCAGGAGCTCGTCCGCTCGGTCGACCTCCCCCCGCACCAGGTGGAGCCGGCCCAGCATGGCGAGCGTGTACGCCTCTCGCCGGGGCTCGCCGGCCTCGCGGGACAGCCCGAGCGCGTCGTGGAGCAGGACGAGGGCCTGCGGATAGCTGCCGCGGTCGCTGTGCACGGAACCCAGGTAGGTGCTGGCCTTCGCCTGCACCGCCGGCTGCCCCTCGGCGAGGGCGAGGCTCTCGGTCAGCCACAGCTCGGCCCGGTCGTAGCGGCCCCGCAGGAAGTCGACGTAGCCGAGCTCCGCACGCGCCTGGGCAGATCCGACCGTGTCGCCCTCCTCGAGCGCGAGCCGGTCGGCCTCGTGGAGGTGGGCCAACCCCTCCTCGTCCAGGCCCCTCAGGGAGTGGATCAGTGCCTCCGCCAGCACCTCGCGCGACCTCACCCGGAGCCGTACCGTGCGACCGGCGTCGGCGAGCCGGACCGCGCTTCGCAGCGAGGCGATGCCGGGTTCGGTTGCCCCGGCGGCGATCGCGGCCATGCCCGCCTCGACGGCGGCCTCGATGGAGGCGTCGGTCGGCACCCCCGTCCGTTCGCGGCGCCGCTCGCGCATCGCGGCCGCGACGGCGCTGCCCGGCGCGATGCCCAGCTCGGCGTCGAGCAGGTCGGCCCACGCGGCGTACTGCTCCTCGGCCGCCGCGTCGTCGCCAGCCAACCGGTACAGCCGGATGAGCAGTGCCTGGTGGTTCTCGTCGAGGGGGCTCATCGCAGCCGCTCGTACGGCGAACCCCCGCGCGCGGTCGAGCGCCCCTCGGGCCACGAGGCCCACCGCTGCCTCGTGCAGCACGCTCTCCGCGGCCGCGGCGAGACGACGGCGCTCGGAGAGCAGCCAGGACTCGAAGGCCATCGTGCCCCGCGGCGCGACACCGTCGAGCAGCTCGGCGTCCAGACCGGCCACCTCGACCGCCTTTGCCCAGGGCGAGCGGGTGAGCGTGAGGACGTCCACGGCGGATCCGTCCGGGAGCTGGAGCACCACCGGGTCCCCGCCGAGCGAGGCGGCCCCGCCGAGACCGCGACGGATCTCGGCGAGGCTCCACCGCAGCGCCCGCAGCGGGTCGTCCGCCTCACTGAACAGCAGGCCCACCAGCTGCCCCCTGGTGGGGGCGACGTCGCTGAGCAGCAGATAGGCGAGCAGGGCCCAGCTCTTCCGGCTGCGCAGGCGGTACGCCGCCCCGTCCGACCTCTCGATGCTCGGCCGACCGAGGAGCCGGATGCTCGGCGCCCCGTGCTCCTGCTCGGCCATGAGGTCAGGGTCGCACAGGAGGTGCGGCGCCAGACAGCGTCACGAGTGCTCGCTGACGGCGTAGATCTCGTCGGCGACGAGGCCGTGCGCCTCGCGGTGCACCGTGTGGGCCGCCTCCGCGTCGGGGGCCTCGACGAGGCAGAAGATCTTGCCCGCCTCCTCGTCGACCCAGTAGCGCAGGTAGTCGACCCCGTAGGCCGCCTGCGTCGCGAGGTCGGCCTGGTGCGCCGCGGCGACGTCTGCGGCGGAGACTCCGCCTTCGAGGGTGTGGGTGTCCATGAACAGTGCCATCTCTGCTCTCCATCGGTTGTCGGCCGACGCGGTCGTCGGTCGGGTGGCCTCAGGCAACACCCGCTGCGTGTGACGCGACGTTTGACGCCGCAACGCAGCCCGGCGCTGGTCTACAGCAGTCCGACGACCTTCTGCGCAGCCTCGGCGCTCGACGCCGGGTTCTGACCGGTCACCAGCTTGTCGTCGACGACCACGAAGGGTGCCCACGGCTCGCCCGAGGAGAAGGTGGCGCCGGCCTCGCGCAGTCGGGACTCCAACAGCCAGGGAGCCTTGTCGGCGAGCCCGGCCTGTTCCTCCTCCGCGTCGGTGAAGGCGGTCAGGTTGCGCCCGGCGAAGAGCCAGGAGCCGTCGGCGCGCTTGGCCGGCAGGAGACCTGCCGGGCCGTGGCAGACCGAGGAGACGACCTTGCCGCCGTCGAGCATCGTCACGAGGATGCGGCCGAGGTCGTCGTCGACGGCGAGGTCCTCCATCGGGCCGTGGCCGCCCGGCACGAAAACGGCGTCATAGGAGTCGAGGTCCACGTCGGCGAGGACCAGGGTCGACTCGAGCCGGGGCGCGAGCTCGTCGAGGGCCTTGCGCTGCTTCGCCGACTCCTCCTCGCCGATCGTGTCCGGGGCCAGGCTGCCCTCGTCCACGACGGGGGTCCTGCCGTCGGGGCTGGCGAGGTCGACGTCGATCCCGGCGTCGGCGAACACCTGCAACGGGGACAGCAGCTCCTCGGCCCAGAAGCCGGTCGGGTGCTTGGTCCCGTCGGTGAGGGTCCAGTGGTCGGAACCGGTCAGGACGAACAAGATCTTCGGCACGGGGGGACTCCTCGAGTTCGGGGCGCGGACGCCGTACGGCGCCTCCCCCGACGCTACCGACGAGGTGGTCGGGCCCCGATGCAATCGCACGAGAGCCGCCCCGACGGGTGTCGGAGCGGCTCTCGTTCAAGAGGGCGCGTGCGTGCGTGGAGCTGCGGGGAATCGAACCCCGGTCCTCGAGCGTCGATCCAGGTCTTCTCCGGGTGCAGTCAGTGCTGTCGCTTTTCTCGGCCCCGGCGCTCGCACAGACACGTCGCCGACAGGCCCAGTCAGGATTGAGTCCCGATCACCCCTCCTGACAGAGAGTGATCAGCAAGTCTCCTAGATGAGGCCTGGGTCCGGGACGGAGACGGATGCCCGGTCAGACCCTTCGATCACTGCTCAGGCAGCGAGAGCGAAGTCGTTGCGCTCAGAGTTGGCAACTATAGGTTTCCAGCGGACGTTTACGAGATGACGCTGGCTTCTCGACCCGCTTCCCCTGGAACTAACGTCCCAAGTCGAAACCGATCAGCCCCTCTTGTGTTGTCAAGCAGACCCGAGCCTGCGACTCCAGTCTAGTGGGATCAACCGACATCCCGCGAACGCTATTCCCTCACGCGCAGCGGTGCGGAGTGCCAGGCACCGTCGTCGAGGTGCCAGAGCTGGCGATCGGCGCCGGTCGGTACGTCGGACGGCGGGGTGGAGCGGTCGTAGTCCAGGCCGGCCGCGGCGACGGCCTTGGTGTGCCGGCTCCAGGCGGAGCGGTACTCACGCTCGATCTCCGCTCTCTGCTCCGCGGTCGCGTCCGGAGGGAAGACCATGGCCTCCGCCGGTGCCGACGGCTCCGCCGGGTCCACCGAACCGTCGGGCGAGATGGCGAACACGCGCTCGTTGGTCGCCCGGTGGCCCGCCCGGACGAGCAGGGTGCCGTCCTTGCGCCAGCGGAAGCGCACCGACCAGCCGTGGCCCCACAGGTGGCCCGCCCGTCGCGCAGCCACGGCGTCGTCCGGCAGGAACAGGCCCCAGCGCGAGAAGTAGGCGGCGAAGGCATCCTGCTGCGCGGTCGTTCCCGACCCTGCCGGGGAACCGCCCTCCGGGGGCGCGCCCGCGGCCGGCGCGTGCAGGCGTACGCGCGTGATGCGGTGCCCGTCGACCTCGGCCACCTCCAGCACGTGCTCCTCGACCTCCACCCGGTCCCCCACGTCGGCCATCCGGGCGAGGCGGTGCAGCACGAAGCCGGCGACGGTCTCGTAGGGGCCGTCCGCCAGCTCGACGCCGGTGCGCTCGCGGAACTCCTCGATGGTCAGGCCGGCGTCGATCGTCGCCGGGTCGACGGACGCGGCGACCTGGGCGTCACGGTCGTACTCGTCCTCGATCTCGCCGACCAGCTCCTCCATGAGGTCCTCGAGGGTGACGATGCCGTCGGTGCCGCCGTACTCGTCGACCACGAGCGCGATGTGCGCGCCGAGGCTGCGCAGCTGGTCGATCGACGGCAGCACGCGGTTGGTGCGCGGCAGCACCGGCAGGTCGCGGGCGAGCTCGGCGACGGTGGTGGTGTGGTCGTCGGCGCGCCCGAGGACGTCGCGCAGGTGGAGGTAGCCGAGGACCTCGTCGAACGACGTGCCGGTGACCGGGTAGCGGGTGTAGGGCTGCTCGACGATGACGGCCACCGCCTCGGCCAGGCTGAGGCTGCCCTTGAGGAAGACCACGTCGCCGCGCGGCTTCATCACCTCGCTCAACGAGCGGTCGCCGGCCTCGAAGACGTCGTCGACGATCTTGCGCTCGCCCTCGGGGATGTCCTCGTGGCCCGAGATCATCATCCGCAGCTCTTCCTCGTCGACGTCGTCGCCGGCCGCGTGCGGGTTGCCGCCGAGCAGGCGCACCAGCGCGTCGGTCGAGATCGAGAGCAGCCAGATCACCGGCGTCATCACGGTCGCGAAGTGGCCCAGCGGGGGCGCGAAGAGGCGGGCCACGCCCACCGACCGCTGCAGGGCGAGGCGCTTGGGCACGAGCTCGCCGAGCACCAGCGACAGGTAGGACACGACGAGGGTGGTGACGACCAGGGAGACGGTGTCCGGGGCCGGCACACCCAGGCTCTCGAAGGCCGGCGCGAACGACGGCGCGAGCGTGGAGGCGCCGAACGCGGCGGAGAAGAACCCCGCCACGGTGACCCCGATCTGCACCGCGGAGAGGAACCGGTTGGGGTCGCGGGCGAGAGCGGCTACCGCGTGCCCGCGTCCACCCTGGCTCTCCAGCTTGTCGACCTGGGCGGCGCGCAGCGAGACGAGGGCCAGCTCGGTCGCGGCGAAGACGCCGCCTGCCAGGATGAAGGCGAGGACGAGCAGGACGTCGATCCAGGTTCCGGATGGCACGCCGTCACCGTAGCGAGCGGTCCCCCAGCAGGGCAGCCGTGCTGTCCCAGCACACCGCCCGCAGCCACTCCTCCCCCAGGTCCAGCCGCGCGAGCGCGTCGAGCTGGTCGCCGTAGGGGTAGGGGATGTTGGGGAAGTCGCTGCCCAGGTGCACCTTGCCGGCCAGTCCCAGGTCGCGCAGCCGCGGCAGCAGCTCGGGCGGATAGGCGCCGCCCATCTCCTCGAAGAACGGCGTGAAGGCCATCGTCGTGTCGAGCGCGACCCGCTCGTGGGTCTCGGCGAGGCGCAGGAAGTCGGCGTACTCCGGCGCACCCGCGTGCGCGATCACCAGCCGCAGCCGCGGGTGCCTCGCCAGCAGCGCGGCGACGGGACCGGGGCCCGTGTGCTCGGTGGGCACGGGTCCGCTGCCCGCGTGCAGCACGACCGGCGTCCCCGTCTCGGCGACGAGGCCCCATGCCTCGTCGAGCAGCGGGTCGGTGACGGTGAACGAGCCGACCTGCACGTGCACCTTCCACACCTCGACGCTCTCCGAGCGGGAGGCGACGTACGCCGTCACGCCGGGCTCGGGGAAGAAGGTGCCGCACACCGCCGCCTCGGGCACCCGCTCTGCGAAGCCGGCGGCCCAGTCGTTGAGGAACTCGGCCATGGCGGGCTTGTGGGCGTAGGGCAGCGCGGTGAAGCGGCGTACGCAGAAGGAGCGCAGCGTCTCGACCAGGGCGTCGTCCTCGTCGCGGTAGTGCAGCGGCCACGCCCGACCGATGAGCGGCCCGGCGCCGTCGAACTGCGCGCGCACCTTGGCCATCACGCGCGGCGGCAGGAAGTGGGTGTGCAGGTCCATCAGGCCGGGAAGGCCGAGCCCCTCGGCGAACGACCTCGGATCGACCATCAGTCGCGGTGACCCTTGAGCCGGCGCTGGACCGCCTCCACCTTCTCGCGGTTGGCCGTGCGCTCGGCGAGCGTGTGCCGCTTGTCGTAGGACTTCTTGCCCTTGGCGAGGGCGATCTCGACCTTGGCGCGGCCGTCCTTGAAGTAGAGCGAGAGCGGCACGATCGTGTAGCCCTTGTCGGTGATCTTGCGCTCGATCTTGTCGATCTCGGAGCGGTTGAGCAGCAGCTTGCGGCGGCGGCGGGCGGCGTGGTTGGTCCACGTGCCCTGGCTGTACTCCGGGATGTGCACCCCGAGCAGCCACGCCTCGCCGTTCTCGATCTCGGCGAAGCCGTCGACGAGGGAGGCGCGGCCCTGCCGCAACGACTTCACCTCGGTGCCCATGAGGACGAGCCCGGCCTCCCAGGTGTCCTCGATGTGGTAGTCGTGGCGGGCCTTCTTGTTCTGCGCGACCATCTTCTGGCCCTGCTCCTTCGCCATGGAGACATCCTCTCAGGCGGAGCCAGCGGGACTAAAACCAATTCATCGGGTCGACGGCCTGGCCGTTGACCATCACGGTGAAGTGCAGGTGGCAGCCGGTCGACCAGCCGGTGCTGCCCTCGTAGCCGATGACCTGGCCCTCGGAGACCTGGTCGCCCACGCCGACGTTGTAGCTGGTGGCGTGGTTGTAGATCGTGGCGACGCCGCGACCGGCCAGGGCGCCGTGGTCGATGATGAGGCGGTTGCCGTAGACGCCGCTGAAGTACGACGACACGACCCGGCCGGGCGCCGCGGCGCGCAGCGGAGTGCCGCAGCCGCCGCCGAAGTCGACACCGTCGTGCAGGCCCCAGTAGTGGTAGATCGGGTGGATGCGGTAGCCGAAGGGCGAGGTGACGTAGCCGTCGACCGGGTGGGCCAGCAGGCCCGACGTCGGCCCGCCGGTCTGGGACCGGGCGTGGGCCCGGGCCTGTGCCCGGGCGCGGCGCAACGCGGCCAGGGCCCGCTTGCGCAGCATCTCCTCGATCCGGTCCTGCTCCTTCTTGAGCTTGCGGAGCTTGGCGACGTCCTTGGCCCGGGCCGCGCGTGCGTCGACGCGGGCGTCACGGCGCTCGACGACCAGGGACACGACCGAGTCCTTGGCGGCCTGCTGCTCGGTCTCGAGCTCTTGCATCAGGGCGAGGTGGTCGGCGGCGGCCTCCCGCTTGGCGGCGACGTCGTCGCGAGCGTCGGAGACCTGCCGCTCCTGCACCTCGAGGAGCACCTCGGCGGCCTTCAGCTCGTCGTACGCCCGGCCCTCCTGGCCCACGATGACGTCGCGCACGCCGTCGCGGCGGGTGAGCTCCTCGGTGCTGTCGGCATCAAGCAGCGACGAGAAGGCGATCAGCTCGGGGTCGCCCTCGGCGTACATGTCGGCGACGGTGCTGGCGACCTTCTGGCGCTGGGTCTCCCGGTCGATCTTGCCCTGGGCCAGCGCGGCCTCGGCGGTCGCGAGCTCGGCCTCGGCGGCGGCGAGCTCAGCCTGCATCTCGGCGTCGCGCTCCTGGGCGACCGCCACCCTGCCGCGCGCGGTCGCGAGCCGGGTCTTGGCGACCGACAGCTGGTCCTGGGCGGCAGCGAGCCGGGCGGCGGCCTTCGTGAGCGCGGCGCTCGACTCGCCGAGGTCCTTGGTCGCACCCTTCAGCTGGCGCTCGACTTGGTGCTTCTTGTCCTTGAGGTCGTCGGCCTGCGCCGAGGGGACCGTGGAGACGCCCAGGGCCATGACCACGGCGAGCGCGGCCATGCGGCGATGAGCGGTACGGGGGAAGGTACGCACCGGGGGAAGCCTTTGCGTTGGGGAAGCGGGGAAGGGTTTGCCCTCCCGGGCCGAGACCCGGGCAGACGCCTAGACGCTAACCCCCGCGGGTCAGACTTTGAGGTATTTCCGCGTCAGCACGAGTGTCGGGAGCAACGTCAGCAGCGGACCCAGGATCGCGACGGACGCCGCAGCGAGCCAGAACTCGTCCCAACCGATCCACGGGACGAACTTCAACCGGTTCTGGCTGATCTCGTCGATGCCGAAGTACATGAAGCCCCACAGGGCCGCGCCGGCCAGCGCCACACCGATGAGCGCGGTGACCAGCGCCTCGAGGAGGAAGGGCAGCGCGATGTAGAGCGTCGAGGCGCCGACGAGCCGCATGATGCCGATCTCCTTGCGGCGCGCGAACGCGGCCAGGCGGATCGTGTTGGCCACCAGCAGCAGCGCCGCGAACACGAGGAACGCCGCCGTGCCGAGCGCGACCCACTGCAGCATGTTGATGGACTCGAGGATGGGCGCCACCTGCTCGCGCATGTCGCGCACCTTGGACACCCCGTCGAGGCCTTGGACGGCGCTGGTGATGCCTTCGTACTTCTCCGGGTCCTGCAGCGTGATCCAGATCGTCTGCGGCATGTCCTCGGCGGTGATCGCAGGGTTGTCCCCCGAGAACAGCTCGTCGCCGTAGAGCTCGCGCGCCTTGTCGAGGGCCTGCTCGCTGGACTCGAAGTGGAAGTCCGCGACCTCGGGGTTGTCCTCCACCACCGCGGAGATCTCGGTCTTCTGCGCGTCGGTGACCGCGTTGGGGCACACCGCGCTGCTGTCGTTGGCCCGGCACAGGTAGACGGTGATCTGGAGCTGGTTGCCCCAGTGGTCGGCTGCCTTGGCGGCCTGCTGGTTGAACAGCACGCCGATGCCGACCAGCGTCAGGGAGACGAACAGGGTCAGCACCACCGCGAGGTGCATGGACAGGTTGCGCCGCAGTCCCTGACCGAGCTCGGAGTAGACGTAGCGAAGCTGCATGGAGGGGAGGCTCTCGATCTGTCGGGGAGATCCGGGGGTGGTCAGTTCTGGTGGCCGTAGACGCCCTGCGCCTGGTCGCGCACGACGTGGCCGTTCTCGAGCTCGATGACGCGCTTGCGCATCTGGTCCACGATGCTCGAGTCGTGCGTGGCCATCACCACTGTCGTACCGGTGCGGTTGATCCGGTCGAGCAGCTTCATGATGCCGACCGAGGTGGTCGGATCGAGGTTTCCGGTCGGCTCGTCGGCGATGAGGATCATCGGCCGGTTGACGAACGCGCGCGCCACGGCGACGCGCTGCTGCTCGCCACCGGACAGCTCGTCGGGCATCCGGTCGCCCTTGCCGCTGAGGCCGACCAGCTCCAGCGTCTCCGGGACGACGTCCTTGATCTCCTTGCGCGACTTGCCGATCACCTGGAGAGCGAAGGCGACGTTCTCCGTCACGGTCTTGTTGGGCAGCAGCCGGAAGTCCTGGAAGACGGTCCCGATGTCGCGGCGCAGCCGCGGGACCTTCCAGCTCGCGAGCCGGTTGATCTCCTTGCCGGCGACGTAGACCCGACCCGTGGTGGGGCGGTACTCCCGGAGCACCAGCCGCAGGAAGGTCGACTTGCCGGATCCCGAGGAGCCCACGAGGAAGACGAACTCCCCCTTCTCCACGTCGACCGAGATGTTGTCGAGCGCGGGGTGGGGGTGGCCGGGATAGGTCTTGGTGACCTTCTCGAAGCGAATCACGGCGTCGAGGCTACGTGAGGGGTGGGAGGGAAGCCGAAAGCCCGCGCGCCCCGCTCAGGCGTCGACCTTCTCAGCGCCGCGGCGCCAGCGGATGCCGGCCTCCATGAAGTCGTCGAGGTCGCCGTCGAAGACCGAGGACGGGTTGCCGGACTCGTGGCCGGTCCGCAGGTCCTTGACGATCTGGTAGGGGTTGAGGACGTAGTTGCGCATCTGGTCGCCCCAGCTGGCGGCCACGTCGCCCTTGAGGTCCTTCTTGAGCGCGGCTTCCTCGGCCTTCTTCTTCGCGAGGAGCTTGGCCTTGAGCACGACCATCGCGGACGCCTTGTTCTGCAGCTGCGACTTCTCGTTCTGGCACGACACCACGATCCCGGTGGGGATGTGCGTCAGGCGCACGGCGGAGTCGGTGGTGTTGACCGACTGGCCGCCGGGGCCGCCGGAGCGGAAGACGTCGGTGCGGATGTCGTTCTCGTCGACCTCGATCTCGTCGGTCTGCTCCAGGACGGGCACGACCTCGACCGCGGCGAACGAGGTCTGGCGGCGGCCCTGGTTGTCGAACGGACTGATCCGCACGAGGCGGTGCGTGCCGGCCTCCACGGAGAGGGTGCCGTAGGCGTAGGGCGCGTGGATGGCGAACTCGGCGGACTTGATGCCCGCCTCCTCGGCGTAGGAGACGTCGTAGACCTCGACGCCGTACTTGTGCTGCTCGGCCCAGCGCGTGTACATCCGCATGAGCATCTCGGCGAAGTCGGCGGCGTCGACGCCACCGGCGCCGGAGCGGATGGTGACGATCGCCTCGCGCTCGTCGTACTCCCCCGACAGCAGGGTGCGGATCTCGAGCGACTCGACGGACTTCTTGATCCGCCCCAGCTCGGCCTCGGACTCGGCCAGCGTGTCGGCGTCGCCCTCCTCCTGGGCCATCTCGACCATCAGGCCGAGGTCCTCGATGCGGGCCTCCAGACCGGTGAAGCGATCGAGCTCACCCTGGAGCGCGGACAAGCGGCCGGTGATGCGCGTCGCGCTCTCCACGTCGTCCCAGAGGTCGGGAGCAGCGACCTGCTCACCGAGGTCGGCGACCTCGCCGCGCATCTTGTCCAGGTCGAGGACCTGACCGATGGTCTTCATGGTCGCCCGGAGCTGCTTGATCTCTGCGTCGAAGTCGATAGCTGCCACGAGAGCCAAGCCTACGGGCACCACTCCCGTGACGCCCGATCGGCCGCTCCACGCCCGTCGGCATGGAGCGGCCGATCCGATCTCACCCGGTCCCACCCGGCGTCACTCGAGGGTGAGCACCTCCGGCGACCCGACCGCGACATAGCCCGCTGGGGTGCCGCTCGAGCTGAGGTCGAAACGGATCCGGAAGGCGTTGGTCACGTCGATGACCCGGTCTCGGTCGATCGAGCCGGTCCCCAGGTCCACCGACCAGGCCGGCGCGCCGTCCACGGTGACGGCGACTCTGCCCGTGGCCCCAGTGGCGGAGGTGTCGGTCAGGGCGAACGACGCCCGGAGGCTGCGCGCCTTGCGACCGAGGGTGTACTCGATGTGCCCGGGCTTGCCCGCGACAGTGTTCACGATGCTGCCGTAGTAGCTGACGGTGCCGAACTGCGGGTAGCCGTAGGCGACCCCGCTGTTGGCGCCGTACGCACGCTCGATGAGCGGCTGCCAACGCCACACCTCGAGCCGCAGCTCCCGGCTCGTGCCGGCCTTCAGGCCATCGGACGCGGGCTTCACCACGCGGTAGAAGCGGACCCCGGCCACCGTGGGAGAGTCCTTCAGGACGAACCGGCCACTGGCCTTGACCCGGGCCTGACCGGACTTCTTCCAGCGGTTCCTGCCGTCGAGGCGCTGCTGCAGGAGCACGACCTGGCCGACGGCACGGGGCCTGACACTCCCGGTGATGCGGACTGCGGCCTCGTCAGAGATCACCTCGGACTTGTCGATCCTCGCGGTGACGGAGTAGCTCGGAGCCCGATCGGCGACAGAGGTGACGGGACCGGCCGACGCCGGGCCTCCCGTCGTGGTGATGGTGGTGAGTGCGGCGACCGGAGCGAGCGCGACGAGCGCGGCAGCGGCAACCATGGAGCGTTGCATGGCACGAACCCCCTTGTTCGATGGTTGTTCCCCCTCCTCACATCGTGTCGGGACCACGCGTGCTCGGGCAGGGGCGTTGGCCCTGTCCGCGAGGGTCGATCGGCGCGGCCGAGAGGCGTACGAACGAAGCAGCGGCGGACACTCCCGGGCCTGTGAGTCCGGTCGTGCCCGCCGCTGCGGATCAGGTGCGCGTCAGCGCGTGCAGAGCACCTCGGGGGTGGCCACGGCGGTCACGGCTGCCGGGGTCGCGGACGAGGTGAGGTCGAACTTGAGGCGGAACGTGTCGGTCAGGTCGATGACCTCGTCGGCCACGACGGCGCCGACGGTCAGCGCGTGGTTGGCGCGGACCTCACCGTCGGTGGAGACCACCACGGCACCGGTCGAGCCGCTCGCGGACTGGTCGGTCAGGGCGTACGACGCGCGCAGCGACAGGCACTTGCGGCCGAGGGTGTACTCGATCGAGGACGCCGTCCCGGACACGTTGCTCACCAGGCTGGCCGTGTAGTAGTCGGTGGCGATGGTCGCGCCGGTGACGTTGAGGTTCGTCATCGGGCCCGACGCGCGGTAGCCGAGCTTGGACCAGGAGTAGACCTCGACGGCCAGGGCCTTGCTGATGCCCTTGGCGAAGCCGTTGGAGGCGGGCTTGACGACGCGGTACTCGCGCGGGCCCGGCGTCGACGGGGTGTCCTTGAGGACGTACGTGCCGTTGGCCTTGATCTTGGCGGTGCCGGTGGCCTTCCACGACTTCTTCTTGCCGACGCGCTGCTGCAGGGTGACCTTCTGGCCGGCCGCCTTCGGGGTGACCTTGCCCCTCACCTTGAGCTTGGTCTCCTTGCCGATGGCGACGGTGTTGTTGATCTTGGCGGTGACCTTGTACGCCGTGGCCTTGGCCGGCGCGGCGGTGGTCGGGGCCGCGAGGGCGAGCGTGCTGGCCGCGAGCGTCGCGGTCGCGACGAGGGCAGTGAAGCGGTTCATGAGAGTTCCCCAGTGGTGTGACGTGTGTCGGCCAGGAAGGCCCGGTCACGAAGGAGACTGCCAGACCTCACGAAAAGTTGTGGGAAGGCGCCACGAGCGCGCCGACATGTGCCGGAACCGTCAGCAGTCCCTCGTCGAGCACGACCCCGCTGGGGGTCTCGAAGAGCACCTCGCAGGGGTCCCCGACCTCCATCCCGAGCTCCGTCCCGACCTCGACGGTGACCTCGACCTCACCCGCGTTGACCACCACCAGCAGGTCGTCGCGGCGCATGGTGAACAGCCTGCCCTCGACCGAGCACGACACCGACCCGAAGGCCGGGTCGGTCAGCTGCGGCAGCTGCCGGCGCAGCCGGCCGAGCCGGCGGTAGCAGTCGAGCACGACCGCGTGGCGGCCCTGCGACAGCTCGTCCCAGTCCAGGCGCGAGCGCCGGAACGTCTCGGGGTCCTGCGGGTCCGGCACCTCGTCGGGGTCCCAGCCCATCCGCTCGAACTCGGCGATCCGTCCCTCCGCCGTGGCGCGACCGAGGTCGGCCTCGGGGTGCGAGGTGAAGAAGGCGAACGGCGTCGAGGCCGCCCACTCCTCCCCCATGAACAGCATCGGCGTGAAGGGTCCGGCCAGCGTGAGCAGGGCGGCGCAGGCCAGCTGGTCGTCGTCGAGGTGCTCGGCGAGCCGGTCGCCGCGGGCACGGTTGCCGATCTGGTCGTGGTTCTGGTTGGCCACCACCAGCCGCCACGTCGGCATCTTCTCGGTGTCGATGGGCACGCCGTGGTCGCGCCCACGGAACGACGAGAACGTGCCGTCGTGGAAGAAGCCCTTCTCGCAGACCTTGGCCAGCGCCTCGAGCGGCTCGAAGTCGGCGTAGTAGCCCGCGACCTCGCCGCTCAGCGCGACGTGCACGGCGTGGTGGAAGTCGTCGCTCCACTGGGCGTCGAGGCCGTAGCCGCCGGCTTCGCGCGGGGTGACCAGGCGGGTGTCGTTGAGGTCGGACTCGGCGATCAGCGTCAGCGGACGGCGCAGGTGCGCCGACAGCGCGGCGGTCTCGACCGCCATCTCCTCGAGGAGGTGGACCTCGAAGGTGTCGCTCAGCGCGTGCACCGCGTCGAGGCGCAGCGCGTCGACGTGGAAGTCCTCGAACCACATCCGCACGTTGTCGAGGATGTAGCGCCGCACCTCGCCCGAGCCCTCGCCGTCGAGGTTGACCAGGTCGCCCCAGGTGTTGCGGCCCTCCTTGAGGTAGGGGCCGAACAGGGGAAGGTAGTTGCCCGAGGGGCCGAGGTGGTTGTGGACGACGTCCTGCACCACGCCGAGGCCACGCGCGTGGCAGGCGTCGACGAACCGGCGGTAGGCGTCCGGGCCGCCGTACTGCTCGTGCACGGCGAACCAGCCCACGCCGTCGTAGCCCCAGTTGTGCGTGCCGTTGAAGGCGTTGACGGGCATCACCTCGACGAGGTCGACGCCGAGGTCGAGGAGGTGGTCGAGCCGTTCGATCGCGGAGTCGAGCGTGCCGTCGGGCGTGAACGTGCCGACGTGCAGCTCGTAGATCACCGACCCGGCCAGCTGACGGCCGGTCCAGGCGGAGTCCTGCCACTCGTAGGTCGTGAGGTCGCGTCGCGAGAGCTCGTGCACGCCGCCGGGCTGCCGACGCGAGCGCGGGTCGGGACGCGGGTCGGGGTCGTCGTCGAGGAGGTAGCCGTAGTCGACGTACGAGGGTCCCTCGGCCATGGCCGGCAGCGGCTCGGCCGGGGTCCACCAGCCGTCGTCGCCCCGCTCCATCTCCACGAGCGCACCGCCGGCGTTGTCGCCGCAGACCAGGCGCACCCGCCGCGGGCGGGGTGCCCAGACGTCGTACGGCCCGCGCATCACCGCTCCCATCAGTCCTGGGCCCGCACCAGCAGCGCGACGGGGTGGGTGCCGAGCGGGCCGGCGAGCCGGCCGTCGGTGTCGAGGCCGGTCAGCACGTCGTGCCAGCGGCCCTCCGGGAGGTCCAGCGTCGTGTCGCCCCAGCCACCCGCGGCGGCGAGCCCGACCGGGAGCCGGGTGACGACGGAGATCGCGCCGCCCCGGTCGTACGCCACGACGTGCCCGGCCGCGGACCCGGAGGCGGCGACCGGCGCGTAGGAGGTGAACAGCTCGGGCCGCTCGCGACGCAGCGTCAGCGCCGAGCAGGTGACGTGCAGCTTGGCCGCGGCGTCGTCCTCGGCCGTGCCGGCCAGCACCGCGGCGCGGTGGTCGAAGTCCACGGGGCGGCGGTTGTCGGGGTCGACGAGGGAGGTCTCCCACAGCTCGCTGCCCTGGTAGACGTCGGGCACGCCGGGGATCGTCAGCGCCAGCAGCTTCGCGGCCAGCGAGTTGGCCTGGGCCGCCTCCTCGATCCGGGCGGCGAGGTCGACCAGCACCCCGCGCACCTCCTCGGAGTCGAAGACCGAGTCGACGGCGGCGTGCACCTGCGACTCGTAGGCCTCGTCGGGCTCGGTCCACGTGGTGCGGTCGCCCGCCTCGCGCATCGCCTTCTCGGCATAGCCGTGCAGCCGCTCGCGCAGGTCGGGCAGGTGGTCCGGGGTCCAGGCCCCGAGCACGGCCTGCCACAGCAGGGAGCCGAAGGCCGGGTCGGGCACGGGCGCGAGCCGCAGCAGCTCGTCGAGCGCGCGCTCCCAGTGGCCGGGCTCCTCCGCCAGCACGGTGATGCGGGCGCGGACGTCCTCGCCGCGCTTGGTGTCGTGGGTCGACAGGGTCGTCATCGAGTCCGGCCACTCGTCCTGGCGGGCAGCCATCGCGGCGTGGAAGTCGTCGACGCCGATGGCGAAGACCGACGGGTCGCCGCCCACCTCGTTGAGGGAGGTCAGTCGCGACCAGCGGTAGAAGGAGCAGTCCTCCACGCCCTTGGCCATCACCATCCCCGACGTCTGCTGGAAGCGCCTGGCCGGCTGGCCCCACTCGTCGTGCAGGACGGGCTCGAGCACGTCGTACGTCGCCGCGAGGTCGGGCCGCTCGCTGCGCGCCGCGGCGAACGCCTCGTCGAGGTGGTGGCGGCCCTCGGGCAGGTAGGAGCGGTAGACCGGGAAGCAGGCGAGCAGCTCGGCGACGGCGTCGGCGACGGCGTCCTCGTCGGCCCCCTCGACCACGCGGGTGACCTCGCGGGTGATGCGCAGGACCTCGGAGTGCAGGATGCCGTCGGCGACGGCGCGCTTGTTGTCGTGGACCATCCGACCCCAGTCGACGGACGTCCCGCGCAGCCGGTCCTCGAGCGCGGTGAGCGGTGCCTCGCCAGCCGGGTCCGTGAGCACCCGGTCGACCAGCGCCAGGGCGTCGTAGCCGGTGGTGCCCGCGGTCGCCCAGTCGCGCGGCAGCTCCTCGCCCGGCTCGAGGATCTTCTCGACCAGGACGTAGGCACCGCCGGTGAGGGCGGCGAGGTCGTCGAGGTAGCGCTTGGGGTCGCGCAGGCCGTCGGGGTGGTCGACGCGCAGGCCGTCGACCAGCCCCTCGTCGAACCACCGCTTGATCTCGACGTGCGTCTCGGCGAAGACCTCGGGGTCCTCCACGCGCACGGCGGCGAGGGTGTTGACGGCGAAGAACCGGCGGTAGTTGAGGTCCTCGTCGGCCGCGCGCCAGCTCACGAGCTCGTAGTGCTGCTCGTCGAGGGTCGTCGTGCCGGGCGCCAGCGGGAAGCGCTGGTCGTGGTAGCGGACCTCGCCCTGCTCGATCGTGATGGCGTCCTCGTCGTCGTCACCGACGACGGGGATGAGGATGCGGCCGTCACCGGCGGCCCAGTCGACGTCGAAGGCGCTCGCGTGCTCGGACTCGCGGCCGAGCTTGAGCACGTCCCACCACCACGGGTCCTCCGCCGGCGTGGCCACCCCGACGTGGTTGGGCACGATGTCCACGAGGACGCCCATGCCGAGACGGCGCGCCTCGGCGGACAGGGCGGCGAGCCCCTCCTCACCACCGCGCTCGGGGTCGACGTGGTCGAAGGCGACCACGTCGTAGCCGTGGGTGCTGCCCGGCTCCGACGCCAGCAGCGGCGAGAGGTAGACCCAGTCCACGCCGAGGTCGTGGAGGTAGGGCAGCACGCGCGCCGCGGCGTACAGGTCGAAGTCGGGGCTGACCTGCAGCCGGTAGGTGCTGTGGGGCGTGCGGGGCCCGGGCGCTCGGTGCTTCACGGCGCGTCGGTACCCGTTCGGGCCGCCAACGATGCCGCGACGGAGTGGTCGGGGCTCGCCTCCGGCTCCGCGTGCTCGCGCAGCACCACGAGGCTGTGCGTGCCGAGGTCGAACACGGCTCCGGAGTCGTACGTCGGCTCGGCGTCGGCGCTGCCGCCGGTGTCGATGACGACGTCCCACGCGGCGGCGTACTCCTCCGGGGGCAGGGTCACCTGCGTCGGACCGTCGGCGTTGAAGTAGAGCAGGAAGTGGTCGTCGGTGATCGTGGCGCCGCGGGCGTCCTTGCCGGCGATCCCGTTGCCGTTGAGGTACATCCCGATCGCCTTGCCCTCCGCCCAGTCACCGTCGTCCATCGGCTGGCCGTCGAGGTCCAGCCAGACGATGTCGTTGAGGCGCTCGCCGTCGCCGGTGCGCACGGTGTTGCCGGTGAAGAAGCGCTTGCGGTGGAACGTCGGGTGCTCGGCGCGGAGCTTGGCCACCGCGGCGGTGAACTCGATCAGCGGCTTGTCGGCCCGGCTCCAGTCCACCCAGCTGATCTCGCTGTCCTGGGCGTAGGTGTTGTTGTTGCCGTCCTGGGTACGGCTCAGCTCGTCGCCGTGCAGCAGCATCGGCACGCCCTGGCTGAGCAGCAGCGTGGCGATGAAGTTGCGCTGCTCGCGGGCCCGCGCCTCGAGGACCTCGGGGTCCTCGGTCGGCCCCTCCACGCCGTGGTTCCACGAGCGGTTGTGGCTCTCGCCGTCGTTGTTGTCCTCGCCGTTGGCCTCGTTGTGCTTCTCGTTGTAGGACACCAGGTCGCGCAGGGTGAAGCCGTCGTGCGCGGTGACGAAGTTGATGCTGGCGAACGGCCGGCGGCCGGAGTGCTCGTAGAGGTCGGACGAGCCCGACAGCCGCGAGGCGAACTCGCCCAGCGACGGCTCGCCGCGCCAGAAGTCGCGCACCGTGTCGCGGTAGGCGCCGTTCCACTCGGTCCACTGGGGCGGGAAGCCGCCGACCTGGTAGCCGCCGGGACCGATGTCCCACGGCTCCGCGATCAGCTTCACCTGGCTCACCACCGGGTCCTGCTGCACCATCTCGAAGAAGGTGGAGAGCTTGTCGACGTCGTAGAACTCGCGGGCCAGGGTGGCGGCGAGGTCGAAGCGGAAGCCGTCGACGTGCATCTCGGTCACCCAGTAGCGCAGCGAGTCCATGATCAGCTGCACCGAGTGGGGGTGGCGCACGTTGAGGGTGTTGCCGGTGCCGGTGTAGTCCATGTAGTAGCGCTGGTCGTCCTCGACGAGGCGGTAGTAGGCCGCGTTGTCGATGCCCTTGAAGCTCAGCGTCGGGCCGAGGTGGTTGCCCTCGGCGGTGTGGTTGTAGACGACGTCGAGGATGACCTCGATGCCGGCGACGTGCATCGCCTTGACCATCGCCTTGAACTCCTGGACCTGCTGGCCCTGGGTGCTGGAGGCGTAGTCGGCGTGCGGGGCGAAGAAGCCGAGGGTGTTGTAGCCCCAGTAGTTGCGCAGGCCCTGGTCGAGCAGGGTCGAGTCCTGGACGAACTGGTGGACCGGCATCAGCTCGATCGCGGTGACGCCGAGCTTCTGCAGGTGGGCGGTGATCGACGGGTGGGCGAGCCCGGCGTAGGTCCCGCGCTGCTCCTCCGGGACGTCGGGGTGCAGCTGGGTCAGGCCCTTGACGTGCGCCTCGTAGATGAAGGACTCGTTGTACGGGATCGCGAGGCGGCGGTCGCCCTCCCAGTCGAAGAACGGGTTGATGACCACGCCGTGCGTCATGTGCGCCGCGGAGTCGTCGTCGTTCTTGCTGTCCTCGTCACCGAAGTCGTAGCCGAAGAGCGACTGGTCCCAGTCGATCTCGCCTGCCGTGGCCTTGGCGTAGGGGTCGAGCAGGAGCTTGTTCGGGTTGCAGCGCAGGCCCTTCGTCGGGTCCCACGGCCCGTGGACGCGGTAGCCGTAGCGCTGGCCCGGCTGGATCGTCGGGAGGTAGCAGTGCCACACGTAGGCGTCGACCTCGGTCACCTCGACGCGCGTCTCGCGGAAGCCGCCGGGACCCTTGGGGTCGGGATCGAAGAGGCACAGCTCGACACGCTCGGCCACCTCGCTGAAGAGTGCGAAGTTGGTGCCGCTGCCGTCGAAGGTGGCGCCCAGGGGGTAGGCCGTGCCCGGCCAGGTCTCAGTCACCGGCACGACGCTACCGGCGACCGGCCGATTACCCCTTTCCTGACCATCCAGCGGGGTGGTTCGCGTGACGACCGTTACGCGCGGCCGACCGTCCTGAGCTCTCCTCGATCCGTCATACGAACCCGACCGTATGCGTACGAATCCGGATGACGGATCGGGCTGGACGTCAGTCGGTCACGAGCGTGACCGCGGCGGTGCTGCTCGCGCCGACGGTCGGAGCGGCGGGTGAGCCGGGAATCGTCAGCGGCAGCTCGAGCGGCGCCTCCAGCCTGACCGTGACCGAACGGTTGACGGTGTCGACGCGCACGCCGACGTCGATGCCCGGATACCTCCGCCCCGCCTCGGCACGGGCGAGGTAGTCGCGGACCGCGGCCTCGACGGCGGCTTCCTGCTGGATCAGCCGGTCGTCACCGAGCCCCTCGGTGTAGATGCCGGCCGAGCCGAGGTCCGCGCCGTGGAGCGCAGCGCCGTCGGCGAGGTTGTCGAGGCCCTGCCGCTGGAGGTACGCCGCCGACGCGTCGATGACGACCACGACGGCCATCAGCAGGATGCTCGCGAAGCCGATGATCAGAAGGGTGACCTGGCCCTGCTCGTCGCGCCTCACTCCCCCTCCTCGGGCGCGCTCTCGACGTACTGCCCGATCGGCACCGTGTGCGTCGCGTCGAGCGAGAAGCTGGCCGCGCCCCTGCCGAGGATCGCGGGGAAGAACGGCAGGTCCACGCCCGAGACGACGCGGACGGTGATCACCGACGTCCCGACGTGGCAGTTGTCGCCGGGCGCCTCGCAGCGCACGCTGACGCGTGCGCGCTGCCCAGGGGTGCCCTGGTCGGCGAGCACCTGCTCGGCCACTGCCCGGGCACGCGCGTCCCCCGTCGCGTCGTCGGGGGCCAGGGCGTACGCCCGCCCCGCGGCACGCGCAGCGGCGCTCGTCGCGAACGCGCCCTGCTGCACCTCGAAGACCGCGATCACGATCCAGATCAGCGGGACCAGCAGGATGATCGCGAGCCAGCTGAGCTCGACGAGCGCCGAGCCGGTCTCGTCGCGGCGCCTCACCGCGTCACCGCCTGCTGCTCGGCCACCGCATGCCCGGCGACCCGCACGTGCACGCCGGGCCCGCCCAGGCCCAGGACCGAGACGTCGGCCTCGACCACTGCCTCGAAGCCCGGGACCCCGCCGACGGAGGCCGGCCGTACGGTGACCGACCGGACGAACTCCTGCGAGAGGGCGCCGTCGACGAGCTCCTGCACCTTGGCCTCGCCGGCCGTCCCGGAGGACCCGGCGACGGCCGCGTGCCGGGCCCCCTCGGCCGCCGCGGAGGCGAGGGTGTTGCGCACGTGCAGGACGAGCGCGAGCTGGAGGATGCCGAGCACCAGCGGCAGCAGGACCAGCAGCACGAGGACGAAGTCGACGACCGCTGCGCCGCGCTCGCTGGTGCGCGCGCGTGGTGTCACGGGTGCGACCTAGCTGCTCACCATCGCGAAGGCCTGCTCGAGCAGGCCTCGCAGCTCGTCGCCGACGAACGGTGTCAACGCGGCGATGACGATGGCGGTCATCAGGGTGACCATCACCCAGCCCGGCACGTCGCCGCGCTCGTCACGGCGGAGGTCGGGCGCCGCCAGCTGGCTGAGGTGGAACAGGAGTCCCGAGATCGACGGGTGCATGGTCGTGTCCTTTCGAGTGGTGCAGGTCGTCAGGGCGTGGTGAGTCGGAGGCCCAGCACGCCGGGATAGAAGGCGAAGAGGATCGTGACGGGCAGGACGAAGAACACGACGGGCGCCATCATCGCGATCTCCTTGCGGGCCGCGGTCTCGATGAGCAGCCGTCGTCCGGCTTCGCGTACGTCGGCGGCCTGGGCGTGCAGCACGTCGGCCAGCGGGGTGCCGCGTTCCATGGCGACGGTGATGCCGGTGGCGAAGCGCGCGACGATGGGCAGGCCGGTGCTCGCGGCGAGGGACTCGAAGGCGGGGCCGACCGGTTCGCCTGTGCGGATGCGCGCCAGCACCTGGGCGAGGTCCTCGGAGAGCGCTCCGTGGCTGCGCGTGACGACGCGGTCGAGCGCCGAGACGGGACTCTCGCCGGCGGCCACGGAGAGCGCGAGCAGCTCGGCGATGGTCGGGAACTCGGTGAGCACCTGGCGTTCGCGGTTCTTCACCTGCGTGCTGAGCCGGTTGTCGCGGAGGAAGACACCGCAGACGAACCCGAGGGCGCAGAACACCACTGCCGAGCCGACGCCACCCACTCCTCCGAGCGCTCGCAGCAGGCTGAGCCCCGCGGCCGCGCCGAACCCGACCAGCCCCCAGACGGCCTGCTCGACGCGGAAGTCCTGGACGGTGCGGTCGAGGCCGGCGCGCTGCAGCCGGCGCCGTACGGAGGAGCTGCCGCCCATCACCCGCTCGACCAGGTCGGCGACCGAGCGCAGGACCGGGCCGAAGATGCCGGCGGCCGCCGTGGTGGGTGACGACGAGGCCGGGCGCAGGACCGCTGCGTGGTCACGCACCGGCAGGTCACGGACGTAGGGCAGCACCCGGTCGGCCAGCCGGGGTCGGCGCAGCACGCTGACCCGCAGTCCGACCAGCAGCAGCCCGGCGCCGGCGACCCCTCCCAGCAGCGCGCCCCAGACCAGCGTGCTCACGACAGGATCCGCTTCTCGACGGGCAGCCGGCCGATCCGCATCATCGCGGAGTAGGCCAGGACGCAGACCCCGAAGCCGATCCCCAGCACCAGCACGCCGCCGGGTGAGGCGTAGTGGCGGATCGCGGTCGTCTGGAACGACATGAGCAGCAGCACGATCCACGGCGCCGACACGGCGAGCCGGGCCCCGTTGACGGTCCAGGCCTGGCGCGACTCGAGCTCGGAGCGGGTCCGCGCGTCGTCGCGCAGGAAGCCGGACAGGTTGCGCAGCAGGCGGCCGAGGTCGCCGCCACCGACCTCGCGGGCCAGGCGGAGACCCTCGATCACGCGGTCGCCCACCGGGTCCGCGAGGCGGTCCTTGAGGCGGTCGAGGCACTCCCCGAACCGCCCGGTCACCTGGTAGTCGAGCGCGAACTGGGAGAAGTCGTGGCGCAGCGGCTCGGGACCGGTGGCGCCGAGGGCCGCGACGGCGTCGGGCAGCGACAGCCCGGCTCGTACGGCGCTGGCGAGGTTGTCGACCGCCTCGGGCCAGACCTCGGCGAACTCGCGCAGCCGCCGCGCCGCCCGCTGCCGCAGGACGGCGATCGGCACGTAGGCCGCCATCGCCGCGAACACGAACGCCACCGGCATCGTCCGCGAGACGGCCTGCACGAGGGCGAAGGCCACGGCGAAGAGCACGGCGCACAGCGAGACGACGCTCGCCGCGGTGACGTCCGCCAGCCCGGCACGGCCGAGCAGGCGGCCCAGCGAGGACGTGGTGGGCGTGGTCGGCCGAGGCGTGCGCGGGAGGGCAAAGGCCGACCAGACGAGGAGCAGGCCCACGCCGACGCCCAGACCGAGCAGCGCACCCATCACCGCTCGCCCTCCTGGTCGGGGGCCAGCAGCGCGTGCACGTCGATGCCGACGCGCTCGTAGCGCTCGACGCGCGCGGGGACGCCACCGGTGCGCCGGAGGTCGGCACCCGTGCGCACGAAGATCGGCTCGACCTCGATCACGTCGGCCTCCACCCGGCCCGGGACCGAGACGATCTCGTTGACGCGCCGCCGGCCGTCCGCGCCCATCCCGAGGTGGACGACGAGGTCCACCGAGGTCGCCACCGTGGGCACCACGAACCGCGCCGAGATGTTGTCGCCGGCGAGGAGCGGCAGGGTGCACATCTTCACGAGTGCCTCACGCGCGGAGTTGGCATGGAGCGTGCACATCCCGGGCAGCCCTGAGTTGAGCGCCAGCAGGAGGTCGAGGCACTCGGCCGCGCGCACCTCCCCGACGAGGATGCGGCTCGGCCGCATCCGCAGCGCCTCCTTGACGAGGTCGCGCAGCACGATCTCGCCGGTCTGCTCGAGCCCGGCCTGACGGGTCTGCATGGCCACCCAGTCCGGGTGGCTGAACCTCAGCTCGAAGACCTCCTCCGCGCTGACGACGCGCTCCCCGCCCGGCACGGCGGCGGCCAGGCAGTTGAGCATGGTGGTCTTGCCGGCCTGCGTGCCGCCGGCGACGAGGATGTTGAGCCCGGCGCGCACCGACGCCTCGAGGAAGCGGGCCGCCTGCGGGGTGAGGCTGCCGAGCGCGACGAGGTCGGCGAGGCGGTGGGCGCGGAGCAGGAACTTGCGGATGTTGACCGCGGTGAACCCGCGCGTGATGCCCTCGAGCACGACGTGGAGGCGGTGGCCCTCGGGCAGCATCGCGTCGACGAAGGGCGTGCTGATGTCGATGCGCCGTCCGCTCGACTTGAGCATCCGCTCGACCAGCTCGTCGACCTGGGCGGCGTCGAGGCGCAGGTTGGTCAGCTCGTGCCGGCCGCGGCGGGCGATGAAGACCCGGCTGGGGTCGTTGATCCACACCTCCTCCACCTCGGGGTCGTCGAGGAAGGGCTGCAGCGGGCCGAAGCCGGAGACCCGGGCGACGAGCTCGCCGACCATGGCGCCGTCGTCCGCGATCGGCGCGACCTTCCCGGTCAGGCTGAGCTGGTCGTGCTCGGAGACCACGTCCTCGGCGATGCGGCGTACGACGAGGGCCTCGCGCTGCGGGTCGACACCCTCGCGCCGCACCCGCTCCCGCACCTGCTCGTCGAGGCGCTCGACCAGTGGCCGATCCACCGCCAGACGCTCCGCCGTCATGGTGCCCCGCTTCCCCGAGAAGGTGCACCGTCACGCTACCCAGCACTCGGGGTGCGGAAACAGGGCGAAGGTAAAGGTTGTGGACAACCGGCCGGGCCCAGCGACCCGTCACCTCAGCGGTGGTCGTCGATGGTCACGAAGTCGACCTCGATGCGCTCCGAGCCGGTCCGGGTGGTCGGGCACGTGCCCGCGCACTCCTGCTGCAGCACCGTCCGCCGGAACACGTCGGGCACGGTGGTGGCGTTGCCGTCGTACGACCACACGGGCACGGCCATGTCGTCGAGGTAGATCTCGACGTCGTTGCCGGGCCGCTGCGTGGCCCGGAGGGTGTGCCACCGGGTGAGGTCGAAGGTGTGCCGCCGCACGACCTGGGTGTCCACGTCCCGGTAGTGCAGGAAGGTCGAGCACCCGTCCAGGCTCGAGCCCTCGCAGTAGTCGGCCTCGCCGAGGTACCACGGCGGCACCGGTCCGTCGTCGATCGGGCTGGGCCAGCGCATCGGGATGATGCGGTACGCCTCGGTGGTGGCGGGGTCGTCGTTGAGGACCCGGAAGCGGACCGTGACCGACTGGTTGTTCCCGCCGTAGGCGCGGTCCACCACCATCGAGCCGTGGTACCACCCGGCGCCGCACACGCCGCTGCCCTGGTAGGCGAAGACCTGGGTCAGCACGCCGCCGCCGACCGTGAGGTTGTCCGGCTCGTTGCACCCCTCCGACGACGTGAAGGTCCCGGTGTAGGAGAGCCACTTCGCCGGGTCGAGCGCCGTCCCGTCGAACTGGTCGGTGAAGACCCGCGTGAAGCCGGGCTGCGGATCGGGGACGGCGTTCGGCGGCCGCGCGGTCGGCGTCGGGGTCGGCATGGGGGGCGGGAGGCAGGCGCCGCTCGCGTCCTTGGTGTAGCCGGGCGGGACCGTCCGCTGGACACCCGGCAGGTTCGCGCACAGGTCAGAGCGCTGGTAGGCCTTCGCGGACAGGCGTCCCCACCCGCGGTCCGTCCAGGGGGCCGCGGCGCTGACCGAGCTCGTGACTCCCAGGATGAGGATGGTGGTGGCCACCAGCACTGCTCGACGACCCATGGGCACTCTCCCGGCTCCCATGGTAGGGGCGCGGGCTGCCCGCCGCGGTCTGGTGCAGACCGGTCAGGTGCCGGTCTCGAGGCGGAACCCGACGCCCCGGATGGCCACGACCTTCTCGCCGGCGTCGGCGGCCTCGAGCTTGCTGCGGAGGCGCCCGATGGTGACGTCGAGCGTCTTCGTCGAGCCGTACCAGTTCTGGTCCCAGACCTGGTTCATCAGGGTCTCGCGCGGCACGACCTTGTCGTGGCTGTTGGCCAGGACGGCCAGCACGTCGAACTCCTTGGCCGTGAGCGCGATCTCGCGGTCCCCGAGGTGCACGCGGCGTGAGCCGGCGTCGATCCTGAGGCCCGACGACGTGGTGACGCTCGTGTCATCGGGCGCGCTCGAGGCGCTGCGGCGCAGCAGGGCGCGCACGCGGGCCAGGAGCTCGGCGAGGCCGAAGGGCTTGGCGAGGTAGTCGTCGGCACCCACGTCGAGGCCGACCACGCGGTCGAGCTCGCCGGCGCGCGCCGTCACCATGATGATCCCGCCGGTATAGCCGCCGGAACGCATCTGGCGGCACACGTCGATGCCGTCCATGTCGGGCAGGCCGAGGTCGAGGATGACCACCGCTGGCCCCTCCTCCACGACGAAGGACACCGCCTCGGAACCCACCGAGACCCGGCTGACGTCGTAGCCCTCGCGCTCGAGGGTGCGCATCAACGGGACGGCGATGTCCTCCTCGTCCTCTACGACCAGCACGTCGTGCACCATGCCAAGGAGCATAGATGGACGTTCGGCGGTTGGGAGGCGTTTGCTCAGGCCTCGAAGACGTCGCCCAGCTCGGCCACCCGCTCCAGCACCTGGT
Source organism: Nocardioides sp. N13(2025) (assembly GCF_051912545.1). Classification (GTDB taxonomy): domain Bacteria; phylum Actinomycetota; class Actinomycetes; order Propionibacteriales; family Nocardioidaceae; genus Nocardioides. Next base: position 2,584,762 of record NZ_CP196809.1, read on the forward strand.
CCATCGTGAGCTGCTCGAGCGCCAGCTCGTCCTCCGCGCCGGCCTCGACCTCCTCCCAGGTGAGGGGTGCGGCAACGGTGGGTCGCTCCCGGCCACGCAGCGAGTAGGGCGAGATCGTGGTCTTGGAGCCGGAGTTCTGCGACCAGTCGAGGAACACCTTGCCCGGGCGCTTGGCCTTCGTCATCACGCTCGTGACGAGGTCGGGGTGCTCCTTCTGCAGCGCCTCGGCCACCTCCTTGGCCAGCGCCGTGGTGCCGTCGCTGTCGAGAGCGCCGTCCATGGGTGCATACAGATGGAGGCCCTTGCTGCCGCTCGTGACCGGCGTACAGCCCAGGTCGCGCTCGGCCAGGGCGTCGCGCACCATCAGCGCCACCTGCGCGCACTCGTGCAGCCCTGCCGGCTCGCCCGGGTCGAGGTCGATGACGAGACGGTCGGGGTGGCGCGGGGTGCCGTCCGCCTCGACGGTCCACTGGTGGACGTGCAGCTCCAGCGCGGCGAGGTTGGCGAGCCACGTGAGGGTGGCGAGGTCGTCGCAGATCGGGAAGCGGATCGTGCCGTCGCCCTTGCCCGAGCGCGAGCCGGTGGTGGGCACCTCGGCCGTACGCACCCACGAGGGGGTGCCGGCCGGCACGTTCTTCTCGAAGAAGCTCGCCTTCTCCACCCCGTGCGGCCAGCGGATCCGGGTGACGGCCCGGTCGGCCAGGTGCGGCAGCAGCACCGGCGAGACCTGGGCGTAGTAGTTGAGCACCTCGCCCTTGGTGGTGCCGGTGCGCGGGTAGAGCACCTTGTCGAGGTTGCTGATGGTGAGGGTGCGTCCCTCGACGTCGACCTGGAGCTCGCTCATCGGCCGATCCCGATGACGGGGACCCGTGCCGGGTCGAGGAGTCGCACGACGGCGCGGACGAAGCGGCGCGGCGCACTGACGCACCCGGCCGTGGGCCCGCGGCCGTTGACGTGGAGGAAGATGCCGGAGCCACGGTGGCGCACCTGCTCGACGTTGAAGTCGGTGACGACCGACCACTCGTACTCGCGGCGGTAGTCGGTCAGCCGCTCCGAGGAGTCGGGGTCCGACGGCGGCAGCCACCACCGGAAGCCGCCCTGCCGCTGGTTGCGCAGCCGGTTGTAGAAGCGGGACGCGTTGTCCTGCACCCAGTGGTCGCCACGGCGGATGCGGTGGTGGGGCAGGGCCGCGCGCGGGTCGGCGGCGTGGGTGCCGAACGTCGACGGCAGCCCGTAGGTGCCGAGCGGCGTGGTGCCGCTCCCCTGACGGCGACGGTGGCCGTCGACGAGGCCGCCGTAGCCGGTGCGACCGCCCGCCGTGGTGAGCTGCCGCTTCCAGCCCTCGCTCGTCAGCCGCCACAGCGAGACCCGGGCGCGGGTGCCGCGGGCGTGGTTGACGGTGACGACCTGGGTGGTGCCCTCGCGCAGCTCCACGCGTACGCCGCCGAGGCTGACGACGTCGGACTGCGCGCTCGCCGGCGCCGCGAGCGTCGTCGCGGCCACGAGCAGGGTTGCCAGGAGCCACTTCATGCGAGGTCCTCGGGGGTCAGGTCGGTGCGCACGCCCTGGAAGGACGGCTGGCGCAGGCGCTCGTAGCCGAGGCCGTGCGTGTCGATGTCGACGACGACCCGCGGCTCGACCCAGAAGGTGCCCTCGGCGTCGACGCGCGGCACCTCGTCGGCGAAGGGGCTGGCGGGTCTGGTCAGCGGCGCCAGGAGCTCGGCGAGGCGGGCGCTCGTGGCGCCGGCGATGCCGCTGCCGACCCGGCCGCGGTAGAGCAGGCCCTCAGGCGTCTGCTCACCGACGAGCAGCGCGGCCAGCCGGTTCGTCGTACCGACCTGGGGGCGCCAGCCCCCGACCACGAAGGACCCGCGGTGGCGGTGGGCGAGCTTGCGCCAGTCCTCGCTGCGTTGGTCGAAGCGGTAGCGCGAGGTCCGCCGCTTGCTCACCACGCCCTCCAGCCCCTGCTGCAGGGTGGCGGCGAACAGCATCTCGCCGTCGTCGTACGCCGGTGGGACCTGCCACGTCGAGTCGGCAAGGGGCAGCTCCTCGAGCAGGGCACGTCGCTCCTCCAGCGGGCGCGAGGTGAGGTCCTCGCCGTCGAGGCGGAGCAGGTCGAAGACCATCAGCGTCGCCGGCACGGACCTCACCAGCCGCGCGACCTCCTTGGCGTTGCGCAGGTGCATCCGGTGCTGGAGTACCCGGAAGTCGGGCACGCCACGGTCGTTGAGGGCGATCACCTCGCCGTCGACCATCAGGTCACGGGTCCCCAGCGGCGCGACGCTGAGCTCGGGCCACGCCGCGGTGACGTTGTTGTCGTTGCGGCTGGTCATCCGCACGACCCCGTCGCGGACGTCGACCAGCACGCGCACGCCGTCCCACTTGACCTCGTGCAGCCATTGCGCGCCGGTCGGCACGCGGTCGGTCTTGCTGGCGAGCATGGGGCGCACGCGGGCCAGTCTGGCATCCCTGCGTCCCCCATCTGGAGGGAGACGTGTGTCTGATGTGACGGCTATCGTCGTCGCATGCGAGCGATCTGGAAGGGTGCCGTCTCCTTCGGCCTGGTCAGTGTCCCCGTGAAGCTCTACGCCGCGACGGAGAGCCACGACGTGTCCTTCCGCCAGGTGCACGCCAAGGACGGCGGCCGGATCAAGTACCAGCGGGTCTGCTCCCTCGACGGCGAGGAGGTCGCCTACGCCGACATCGCCAAGGGCTACGAGACCGAGGACGGCGAGATGGTCATCCTCACCGACGACGACATGGCCGAGCTGCCGTCGGCCTCGTCGCGCGAGATCGCCGTGGAGAAGTTCGTGCCCCGCGAGCAGATCGACCCGCTGCTCTTCGAGAAGTCCTACTACCTCGAGCCCGAGGGCGCCGGCGCCAAGCCCTACGCCCTGCTCCGCCAGGCGCTGCTCGACGCCGACCGGATGGCCGTGGTGACCGTCGCGCTGCGCCAGCGCACCAGCATCGCGGTGCTGCGCGTCAAGGACGACGTGATCGTGCTCCAGACGATGATGTGGCCCGACGAGATCCGCACGCCCGACTTCTCCGTCGAGACCGGTGACGTCAAGGACTCCGAGGTCAAGATGGCCCACATGCTCGTCGAGACGCTGGCAGGCGACTTCGACGCCAGCGAGTTCGAGGACGACTACGCCGGTGCCGTCGAGGCCCTGGTGAAGTCGAAGATCGAGGGCGGCGAGATCAAGCGCACCGAGACCTCGACCAAGACCTCCGGCGAGGTCGTCGACCTGCTCGCGGCCCTCCAGAAGTCGGTGGCCGCGGCCAAGTCCGCGCGCGGCGAGCAGGTCGACGAGGCCGACGCGAAGCCCGCGACGAAGTCCGCCGCCAAGAAGCCCGCCGCGAAGAAGACGCCGGCCAAGAAGGCCCCAGCGAAGAAGACCGCCGCCAAGAAGTCGGCCGCGAAGAAGGCTCCCGCCAAGAAGACAGCGGCCAAGAAGGCCAGCTGACCGGGCCCTCGACAGCTCAGGAGGCGTGGGCCATCGGCGTACGCCCGCTCAGCTCGCGCAACCGCGTCCCGACCTCGGCCGCGACGGCGACGGCGAGGTCGCGGGGGGACCCCCCCTCCACCTCCGGCACGAGGTGCTGGACGACGCCGTCGGCGAGCAGGTCGGCCGCGCGGATGCGCTGCCGGGCCGCCATCTCGGGGGCGTGGGTCAGGTCGCCGTGCACGATCATGCTGGCACCCTCCGGCGGGAGCGGCGACAACCAGGCGTGCTCGGTCGCGACCACGGTCCGGGCCGGGAGGAAAGCGAGCGCCCCTCCCCCGCAGCCCTGGCCGAGGATCACCGAGATGGTGGGCACCGTCATCGTGGTCAAGGTGGCGATGCAGCGGGCGATCTCGCCGGCGATGGCGCGCTCCTCGGCCTCGGGCGACAGCTCGGCGCCGGGGGTGTCGATGACGCTCACCAGCGGCAGCCCGAGCTCCTGGGCCAGCCGCATCCCGCGGCGTGCCTCGCGCAGCGCCCCCGGTCCCATGGCGTGGCCGGGCGTCTGGCGGGAGCGGTCCTGCCCGATGACGACGCACGGCTGGTCGTCGAGGCGGGTCAGTGCGACGAGGACGCTCGAGTCGCGCTCGCCCTCGTCGGTGCCGCGGAGCTGGAGCGTGCCGCTCGCGCCGTGGGCGAGCAGGTCGCGCACGCCCGCCCGGTCCGTACGTCGGGTGCGCGCGACGCTGTCCCACGCGGTGTGGTCGCCGAGCGGGCGTGAGGCGCGGGTGGGCAGCCGGCCGGGGCCGGGGGCGTCGACGAGGACGGCGAGGGCCGCGTCGACCATCGCCGGGAGGTCCTCGGCACCGACGACGCCGTCGATGACGCCGTTGGCCGCGAGGTTCTCGGCCACCTGGACGCCGGGGCGGAACGGCCGGCCGTTGAGACCCTCGTAGACCTTGGGCCCGAGGAAGCCGACGAGCGCGCCCGGCTCGGCCACGGTGACGTGGCCGAGCGAGCCCCAGGAGGCGTAGACGCCACCGGTGGTGGGGTGCCGCAGGTGGACGAGGTAGGGCAGGCCGGCCGCGCGGTGGTCCATGAGGGCCCGCGAGATCTCGACCATCCGCACGAAGGCGGGTGTGCCCTCCTGCATGCGGGTGCCGCCCGACGCGGTGCTGGCCAGCAGGGGCAGGCCCTCGGCCGTGGCACGGCGTACGGCGGCGGTGATGCGGTCCGCGGCGGCGCGGCCGATCGAGCCGGCGAGGAAGCGGAACTCGTTGACGACCACGGCCACCGGGCGACCCCGGACCTCACCGCGGCCCGTGAGCACCGACTCGTCGGTGCCGGCCTTCGCGGCAGCCGCCTCGAGGACCGCGCGGTAGTCGTCGTCGACCCCGGACAGGTCGACCGGGGCGTCCCACGAGGTGAAGGTGCCCTCGTCGAGCACCAGGTCGAGGAGCTCAGGGGCGGTCCAGCGCCTCGCCTCTGTCACGCTCCGCCACCCCCGACCCAGGCGCGGATCTCGTCGGAGTGCTGGTCGAGCAGCGGGGGTGCCGTGTGGTCCCGGCGGGTGACCTCGGCCCCGGCGGCGTCGAAGAACCGCAGCGGCGGGCCGGGCAGGGTCAGGTGCCCGAGGGTCGCGTGCTCGACGTCGACGAGCAGCCCCTGGCTGGCGACCTGGTCCCACCCGTAGACCTCGTCCAGGGTGCGGACCTTGCCGGCCGGGATGCCGATCTCCGCGAGCCGGGCGAGCAGAGGCTCGGCGTCCCAGTCCGCGAACGCCTGCTCGACGACCTCGATGACCTGCGCGCGCCGGGCGACGCGCTCGCCGTTGGTGGCGAGCCCCTCGGCGTCGGGGTCGAGGCCGAAGCCGGCGCAGAACTTCTTCCACAGCCCCTCGCTGCCCAGCGCGATCTGGACCGCGCCGTCGCGGCAGTGGAACAGGCCGTAGGGCGCGATCGAGGGGTGGTGGTTGCCCTGGGCGCGGCCGACCTCGCCGGCGACCGTCCACCGCGTGCCCTGGAAGGCGTGCACGCCGACGACCGAGGCGAGCAACGAGGTGCGCACGACGGTGCCCTTGCCGGTGCGCTCGCGCTCGTGCAGCGCGGCGAGCACGCCATAGGCGCCGTACATCCCCGACAGCAGGTCGGCGATCGGCACGCCGACGCGCTGCGGGTCGTCGGGGCCCGAGCCCGTCAGCGACATCAGGCCGGCCTCGCCCTGGGCGATCTGGTCGTAGCCGGCGCGACCGCCCTCGGGCCCGTCGTGGCCGAAACCGGTGATCGAGAGGACCACCAGGCGCGGGTTGAGCCGCATCAGCTCCTCGATCCCGAGACCGAGGCGCTCCAGGACCCCGGTCCGGAAGTTCTCCACCAGCACGTCCGCACGCTCGACGAGGCCGAGCAGCACGTCCTTGTCGCCCGCGTCCTTGAGGTCGAGGGCGATCGACTCCTTGTTGCGGTTGGTGCAGAGGAAGTACGTCGACTGGCGGTCGTCGGGCTCGCCGACGAACGGCGGCCCCCACCCGCGCGTGTCGTCGCCGGTGCCCGGAGCCTCGACCTTCACCACGCGGGCACCGAGGTCGCCCAGCATCTGGGTGGCGTGCGGCCCGGCGAGCGCCCGGGTCAGGTCGACGACGAGCAGGTCGGCCAGGGGTCCGGTCATGGTCAGCTCCATCCGGGGAGGACGAGGGCAGCCCAGACGAGCGCGGGGCCGACGAGGGTGACGATCGTGGCGTAGGTGAGGATCTGCTTGTAGTAGGTGCTCTCGTCGATGGTGTCGGGCTTGTTGGCCAGCATCAGGGCACCGTTGGTGGAGAACGGGCTGACGTCGACGATCGTCGAGGAGACCGCGAGCGCCGCCACGAAGAAGCCGGCCGACAGACCACCCTCGGCGATGAGCGGGATCGCGATCGGGATGATCACCGGCAGCAGCGCCGTGGAGGACGCGAACGCCGAGACCACACCACCGACGTAGCAGAGGATCAGCGCGCCGATGGCCACGGCGCCGAGGCCGGCGGCCCACTTCCCGACGAACTCGGGCGAGCCGGCGGTGGTGAGGATCGTCGCGTAGGTGCTGACGCCCGCGACGAGGAGCACGGTCGGCCAGGCGATCTGCTTGACGGTGTCCTTGTAGGCCTTCGGGGTCAGCACCGAGAGCAGGACCGCGGCGGTGATGGCCGCGAAACCGATGTTCTTGTCGAAGGCCAGGGCCACGACGGCGACGGCCAGGAACGCGAACAGGGTCAAGACGTGCTCCTTGGTGCTGCCGGTCTGCTCGGGGTCCGTCGACGGCGGGGTGCCGGTGGTCGGGGTCGCGCCGGTGGCCGACTTGCGGTCGGAGCGGTCCGGGTGCACGCGTCCGCCGATGGCGCCACGCTCGTCGGCGACCGTGCCGCCGCCAGCGTGCACGAGCTCTCCGTCAGGGTCCATCCGCACCGACATGAGCTTGCGGCCGCCGAGGACGACGAAGAGGATCGCGGCCATCACGGTGTTCACCGCGAGGCTGGAGAAGAAGATGGTCAGGTGCGAGGCACCGAGCCCGGCGTCCTCCATCACGGAGTTGGTGATCGTGCCGTAGATCGAGATCGGCGAGAAGCCACCGGCCTGGGCTCCGTGCACCACGAACATGCCCATCATCAGCGGGCTGATGCCGTAGCGGCCGGCGAAGCCGAGCGCGATCGGGCCGATGATCGCGCAGGCCGCCGGGCTGGCGGCACCGATCGCGGTGATCACCGCGGTGACGGCGAACATCACCCACGGGATCAGCGCCACGCGGCCGCCCACCGAGGACACCGCAGTCCTCACGATGAGGTCGACCGTGCCGTTCTGCCGTGCGATGGCGAACAGGTAGGTGACGCCGATCAGGGTGAGGACCAGGTCGGCACTGATGCCGGCGAGGATCTCCTTCTCGTCCAGGCCGAGGGAGTACATCCCGACCAGCCATGCGGCGACGTACGCCAGCGCGCCCATGTTGATGGGCAGCAGCGTGCCCACCAGGAACAGGGCGATCAGCGCGAGGATCGCAATCCATTCGGGACCCATGGTCCACACCTCCGAGTAGATGGCGCCGGCACGGAGGGACGGGGGTGACCCTCATCACGTGCGTGGCACAGTGGCCTAGCCAATAGGACAATGGGCCGCTGGTCAATAGGGTGTCCGCATGTCCGACCCCTCGTTCCCGCCCCGGTTGCTCCGCACCCGCCTCTACGAGCAGGTGGCCGGCCAGATCTCGTCGTGGATCGGCGACAACGGGCTCAGCGCCGGCGACCGCCTCCCCCCTGAGCGCGAGCTCGCGCAGCGCCTCGGCGTCAGTCGCGCCACGCTCAGCCAGGCGCTCGTGGCGCTCGAGGTGATCGGCGTCGTGGAGGTACGACACGGCGACGGCACCGTCGTCACCGCCGGCCACCGCCAGACCACCCGCATCGTCGAGGCGATCCGCAGCCACGCCGACCGGCTGCCCGAGGTGATCGAGACGCGCGACGCCCTCGAGACCAAGATCGCCGCGCTGGCCGCCGTCCGTCGCACCGACGACGACCTCGCCCGCATCGACGACGCCCTGGCCTCCATGGAGGCCGACATCGAGGCCGGCGGCCGGGGCGTCGAGGGCGACGAGCGCTTCCACGGCGCCGTGACCGCGGCGTCCCACTCGCTGCTGCTCGCGCGCCTGATGGACGAGATCGGCGACCTCATCAAGGAGACCCGCCTCGAGTCGCTCGGCCAGCCCGGGCGCCCGCAGGACTCCCTCGCCGGGCACCGGGCGATCGCCGAGGCGATCCGTGCCGGGGACCCGGCCGCCGCGGCCGACGCCATGCACGCCCACGTCGAGATGGTCAGCGACGTGGCGCTCCTGCGCGAGCAGCCGTGACACCTGCCGAGGTGCTCCTGGTCCTCGCGACCGGGCTGGGCGCCGGCGTGCTCTCCTCGACGGTCGGGGTCGCGTCCCTCCTGAGCTTCCCGGTCCTCGTCGGCCTCGGGCTCCCGCCGGTCGTGGCCAACGTGTCCAACACCCTCGGCCTCATCCCCGGCGGCATGGGCGGCGTCGTCGGCTACCGCCGGGAGGTCCGCGAGGCGGGGCCGATCGCCCAGGTGATCGTGGTCGTCTGCGCGATCGGCGCCGTGATCGGCGCGGCCCTCCTCCTCGGCCTGCCGCCGGGCGTGTTCGAGGCGATCGTGCCCTACCTGATCCTCTTCACCTGCCTGCTCGTCGGCGTCCAGCCGCGCATCGCGCGGTGGCTGCGGGCGCGGCACGAGGAGCGTCACGGCGAACGCCTCGCCGAGCGCCGGCACATGTCCCCCGCGACGACGCTCTTCGCGACGGTCACGGGGGCCTACGGCGGCTACTTCGGCGCCGGCGCGGGCGTGATGATGGTCGCCGTCCTCGGCATCGGCACCGACCTCGAGCTGCGCATCGTCAACGGCCTGAAGACGCTGTCGCTGATGGTCGGCAACATCGTGGCGGGCCTCGTCTTCGTGTTCGTCGCCGACCCGCGCTGGGACGTGGCAGTCCTGCTGGCGGCCGGCTCGCTGGTGGGTGGCTACGTCGGCGCGCGCATCGGCCGCAAGCTGCCGGACGCGGTCTTCCGCTGGGCGGTCGTGGCCGCCGGCGTGGTGGCCGCGCTACTGCTGTTCTGAGAGGCCGCGCGCAGCCGCCGAGTCCGGCATCCTGCGGTGGAAGCGCGACATGAGGGCGTCGCTGAGACGTGGCGCGACGACGTTGACCACCCCGCCGACCCGGCCGGCGGCGGTGTCCCACGTGACCGGGCGCTCCTCCAGCGCGCGCACGACCTTGGCGGCCGCCTGCTCCGGAGTCATGCTCGCGCGGTCGTCGTACGCGTCGGTGGGCGCGACCATCGCGGTCCGCACCAGCGCGAACCGCATGTTGGTGAAGGTGACGCCGTCGGCGTAGGTCTCGCGCCCGGCGATGCGCGACCACGTGTCGAGCGCGGTCTTGGAGGCGATGTAGGCGGCGAACTTCGGCGCCTTCATCTGCACGCCCCACGTGACGATGTTGACCACGTGGCCGAAGCCCTGCGCGCGCATGGCGGGCAGCAGCCCCATCGTGAGGCGCACCGGGGCGAAGTAGTTGATCGCCATGGTGCGCTCGAAGTCGTGGAAGCGGTCGTGGGACAGCGCCAGGGAGCGGCGGATCGAGCGCCCGGCGTTGTTGACGAGGTAGTCGACGGTGCCGACCTCGGCCAGCACCCGCTCGACCAGCGCGTCGATCGCGTCGAGGTCGCTGAGGTCGGTGGCGTACGACGTCGCGGTGCCGCCGCGGGCCTCGATCGTGCTGCGGACCCGCTCGAGCTCCGCCTCCCGCCGGGCGACGAGCACGACGCGGGCGCCCCGCTCGGCCACCGCCAGCGCGGTGGCCTCCCCGATGCCCGAGCTGGCGCCCGTGACGAGCACCGTGCGCCCGGCCAGCGGGCTGGGCCCGCCACGGGACGCCAGCCTGCGCAGGCGGGCCCGGGGCGTGACCCAGAGCAGACCCATCAGCCAGGACCGATCAGGACAGCAGGCCGCGCACGACCCGCAGGCCGACCGAGAGGCGGGCCAGCTCCGCGGTCTCCTCGCGGCAGATCTCCTCGAGCGTCGCGGCGGCGCGTTCGATCAGCTCCTCGTCGGCGTTCTCCCACGCGGCCACCCGGGCCGGTGCCGGGTCGTCCGCGCTGGTGGACTCCAGCACCTGGGCCGTCAGCTGCTGGTGCACGCCGTAGAGGTCGTCGCGCACCGCGGCCCGGGCCATGGTCTGCCAGCGGTCGTCGCGCGGCAGCGCGAAGATCCGCTCGACCAGTGCCGGGAGGCCGAGCCGCTCGCCGAGGGCGAAGTGGACGCGTGCCACCTCGGTCGGGTCGAGGTCGAGCCGGTCTGCGGTCTCGACGATGCCGAGCAGGCTGTAGGCCGGGGCCAGGACCGCGACGCGGGATGCCAGCTCCGCGGGTACGCCGTTGTCGCTCAGGCGCTTCTCGCGCGCGACGTAGTCGTCGAGCTCGTGGCCGCTCATGATGCCCGGCAGCTCGGCCATCACCGCCTGCACGCGACCGCGGAAGAACTCCACCGTCGCGCGGGAGTCGAGGGGCGGGCGCCGGTTGGTCACCAGCCACCGCGACGCGCGCTCGACGAGCGTACGCATCTCGATCCGCATGCGGGTCTGGCGCTCGGCCGGGACCTGGTTGTCCAGCGCGGCGATGTCGTGGCGCAGCTGCAACGAGCCGAAGATCTCGCGCGCCACGAAGTTGGCCCGGGTCAGGTCGGCCGCGGTGGCCCCGGTCTCCCCCTGCAGGCGCGGCCAGAACGTCATGCCCGCACCGTTGACCAGGTCGTTGACGACCTGGGTCACGATGATCTCGCGACGCAGCGGGTGGTCCTCCATGGCCGCCTCGAGCTCGGGCTTCATCCGGCTCGGGAAGTAGGCGATCAGGTCCTCGCGCAGGTAGGGGTCGTCGGGCAGGTCGGAGTCGATGAGCTCCTCGGCCAGGACGATCTTGGTCCAGGCGAGCAGCACCGAGAGCTCCGGCGACGACAGCGCCTGCTTGCGGTCGAGGCGACGTCGCACCTGCCGCGTGCTCGGCAGTCCCTCCAGGTCGCGGTTGAGCACCCCGCGGCGCTCGAGGGCGCGCATCCAGTCCTCGTGGACGTGCAGCAGCGACGGGGCGTGCGCCTCCGCGTTGGCCAGGGCGAGGTTCTGCTCGTAGTTGTCGCGCAGCACCAGCGCGGCGACCTCGTCGGTCATCTCCGCGAGCAGCGTGTTGCGGGCGGTCTCGTCCATCTCACCGGCCCGCACGACCTTGTCGAGCAGGATCTTGATGTTGACCTCGTGGTCGGAGGTGTCCACGCCGGCGGAGTTGTCGATGAAGTCGGTGTTCATCCGACCGCCGTTGCCGCCCACCCCGTAGCGGGCGTACTCCACCCGGCCGAGCTGGGTGAAGCCGAGGTTGCCGCCCTCACCGATGCACTGCGCGCGGAGGTCCTCGCCGTTGACGCGGATCGCGTCGTTGGCCTTGTCGCCCGCGTCGGCGTTGGTCTCCTCGGACGACTTGACGTAGGTGCCGATGCCGCCGTTCCAGAGCAGGTCCACCGGCGCGAGCAGGATCGCCTTCATCAGCTCGGCGGGCGTCAGCGCCGTGACGTCGGAGGACAGGCCCAGCACCTGGCGCGCCTGCGCCGAGACCGGGATCGACTTCGCCGAGCGCGGCCACACGCCGCCGCCCTCGGAGATCAGGGAGGCGTCGTAGTCCTTCCAGCTCGACCGCGGGAGCTCGAAGAGGCGCTTCCGCTCGGCGAAGGACGCCGCCGCGTCGGGGTCGGGGTCGATGAAGATGTCGCGGTGGTCGAAGGCGGCGACGAGGCGGGTGTGCTCGGAGCAGAGCATGCCGTTGCCGAAGACGTCGCCGGACATGTCGCCGATGCCGACGGCGGTGAAGTCCTCGGTCTGGCAGTCGATGCCGCGCTCGCGGAAGTGCCGCTGCACCGAGACCCACGCGCCCCTGGCGGTGATGCCCATCGCCTTGTGGTCGTAGCCGACCGAGCCACCGGAGGCGAAGGCGTCGCCCAGCCAGAACCCGTAGTCCTTGGCCACACCGTTGGCGATGTCGGAGAACGTCGCCGTGCCCTTGTCGGCCGCCACCACGAGGTAGGAGTCGTCTCCGTCGTGGCGCACGACCTCGCGCGGCGGCACGGTCTTGCCGTCGACCAGGTTGTCGGTGATGTCGAGCAGGCCGGAGATGAACGTCTTGTAGCAGGCCACTCCCTCGGCCATCCACGCGTCGCGGTCGGAGGCGTCGGGCAGCTGCTTGCAGAAGAACGCGCCCTTCGCGCCGACCGGCACGATCACGGTGTTCTTGACCATCTGCGCCTTGACCAGCCCCAGCACCTCCGTGCGGAAGTCGTCGCGACGGTCCGACCAGCGCAGGCCACCGCGGGCGACGGCGCCGAAGCGCAGGTGCGAGCCCTCGACCCGGGGGCTGTAGACGAAGATCTCGTAGCGCGGGCGGGGCTCGGGCAGGTCGGGGATCGCCGACGGCTCGAGCTTGAAGGAGATGTACTGGTGGACCTCGCCGGCGTCCGTGCGCTGGAAGAAGTTGGTGCGCAAGGTGGCGCGGACCAGGGTCCGGTAGGAGCGTAGGATGCGGTCGTGGTCGAGGCTGACCACGTCGTCGAGCGCCTTGGCGAGGCGCTCCTCGATCGCCTCCATCTTCGCCGTGCGGGCCTCGGCACCGGCGTCGAGCGCGCGGTCACCGCGGCCCGGGTCGAAGCGCGACTCGAACAGCTCGACGAGGAGCCGGGTGATGTCGACGTTGCTGCGCAGCGCCTCCTCGATGTAGTCAAGGGCGAAGGGTGAGTTGCCCTGCTTGAGGTACTTCGCGTAGGCCCGGAGCACGGTGGCCTGGCGCCAGGTCAGGCCGGCCGCGAGGACGAGCTGGTTGAACCCGTCGATCTCGTTGTAGCCGTCCCAGACGGCACGCAGCGCCTCCGCGAACAGCGTCCGCTCGTGGGGCGGGAGCACCCGGCCGTGACGGATCCCGAACTCGTAGATGTACGACGGTCGCGACAGGCCCTCGAGCTCGTACGGCCGCTCGTCGACGACCTCGACGCCCATCGAGGTGAGCATCGGGAGGACCGAGCTCAGCGAGAGCGGCTCGCCGACGCGGAAGACCTTCAGCCGCGACTCGCCGCGACGGTAGCCGCCGCCCTTCTCGTCGGTGTCGAAGAGTGCGAGGTCGATGCCCTCGTCGCCCTTGATCGCCTCGATGCGGCCCAGGTCGGCGGAGCCGCGCTGCGGGGTGTAGTCCTCCTTGTAGGCCTCCGGGTAGGCGCCGGCCCAGGCGCGCGCCAGCTGCGAGCCCTCGGCCTCGCCGTAGTCGTTGACGACCGCGGCCATGAAGTCGTCGCGCCACGAGCGCGAGGCCTCGGTCAGGCGGCGCTCGAGGTCGGGGACGTCGATCTCCGGGATGTGGTGGCCCTTGGGCGGGTGGACCACGAAGTGCACGCGCGCGGTGGTCGACTCGTTGACGCGCGCGGTGAACTCGACGTGCTCGCCGCCGAGCTCCTCGCGCAGGATCTCGGCGAACCGCTCGCGCACGGCGGTGCTGTAGCGGTCGCGCGGGAGGTAGACGAGCACCGAGACGTAGCGGCCGTAGGTGTCGCGGCGCACGAACGCCCGCAGCTGGCGCCTCTCGCGCGCGAACATCACGTCCTGCGCCACGGGGGCCAGCTCGGCCGGCGAGGTGTGGAACAGCTCGTCGCGAGGGTAGTTCTCGAGGGTGTCCATCAACGCCTTGCCCGCGTGGCTCCGCGGGTCGAAGCCGGCGCGGCGCATGACCTCCTTGGCCTTCTCGCGCAGCACCGGGATGCGGGTGACCGACTCGGTGTAGGCGGCGCTGGAGAAGAGGCCGAGGAAGCGGCGCTCGCCGACGACCTCGCCGTCCGGACCGAACGTCTTGACCCCGACGTAGTCGAGGTAGGCCGGGCGGTGCACCGTGGCACGCGAGTTGGCCTTGGCCAGCACCAGCAGCGTCTTCTCGCGGGCCTTGGCCTTCGCGATCGGCGGCAGCTTGGCGAACGAGGCGGACAGGTCCTGGTCGTGGCGCAGGATGCCGAGGCCGGTGCCGGGCAGGGCGCGCAGGCCGCACTCCTCAGGGGCGCCCTCCTCGGCCTCGAGCTGGTACTCGCGGTAGCCGAGGAACGTGAAGTGGTCGTCGGCCAGCCAGGTCAGGAAGTTGCGGCCCTGCTCGATCTCGGCCGGCGACAGCGGGGGCGGGTTGTCGTCGAGCTCGGACACCACGGTCAGCACCTGGGCGTGCATCTTGGCCCAGTCCTCGACCGACTCCCGCACGTCACGCAGGACGCGCTGGACGCCCTCGGTGATCTCGGCGGCCTCGGCCTCGTCGGTGCGGTCGATCTCGACGTGCATCCACGACTCGGCACCTGAGGCGGCCGTGTCGCCGTGCGGCTGCTCGGCCGGCGAGGCGACGTGCTGGAGCTCGCCGGTGATGGTGCGCTCGACGGTGAGCTGCGGGTGGATCACGGAGTGCACGTTGTGCCCGAGGCGGGCGAGCTCCATCGTGACCGAGTCGACCAGGAAGGGCATGTCGTCGGTGACGACCTCGACCACCGACCGGCCGGCCGCCGACCATCCGGACTCAGCGCTCGTGGGGGTGACGACCCGGACGGCGGCGGTGCCCTGCGGACGTGACGAGGCGAGCTCGCGGTGGGACGCGACCGCACCGAACAGGTCCTCCGGCGACCGCTCGACGACCTCCTCCGGAGCCACGTGCCGGTAGTACGCGCGGACCAGGTCCACCCAGTCCGGTCGTCCCTCCGTCGCCGCGTCGAGCTGCTGGTCCTTGGTCTCCTCGGGCGTCGCCACGACCCGACCATAGAACCCGCCGTGTGACCCTCACAACACGGGTCCCTACCGGCGCGTCACTTCGCTCCCTGGGCCATGATGGGCCGCAGATTCCGGCTCCCACGACGACACAGGATGCGGTGGTTCCCCGATGAGCACGAAGCTCACCAAGCAGCTGACGTACGACGCCCCGGCGGAGGCCGTGGCCGCGATGCTCGACGACCAGGCGTTCCGCGAGGCCGTGCTCGAGCGGCAGAAGGTCGTGCGCGGCTCGGCCGTCGTGGCCGGCGACCTGGTGACGATCGAGCAGGTCCGCTCCGGCGACGACCTCCCGTCGTTCGCCCGCAAGTTCGTCGGCGACGAGATCCTCATCGTGCAGAAGGAGACCTGGACCTCCCCCACGTCGGCGGACGTCCACCTCCTCATCCCCGGCAAGCCGGGCGAGGCGGTCGGCACGCTGGTGCTCACCGAGTCCGGCGCGACGACGACCGAGTCGATCGACCTCGACCTGTCCGTCCGCATCCCGCTCGTCGGCGGCAAGATCGAGTCGCTCATCGCCGGGCTCTTCAGCGAGGCGCTCGACAAGGAGCACGAGGTCGGCGTGGAGTGGCTCAGCCGCTGGTCGGCCCCGTCCTCCCTGCGCCGCAGCAGGACCACGATCCCGAGCACGACGAAGGGCCCGACGGCGAGCAGGAGCGTGAGCCCCTGCTCGACCGGGTGCAGGGCGCCCATGTGCCACAGAGGACGGAGCACGCCTCAGCCCTGGTGCGGGTAGTGGTGGTCCTTCGGCGGCACGAAGGTCTCCTTGATGGAGCGCGGCGAGGTCCAGCGCAGCAGGTTGACCGCGGCGCCGGCCTTGTCGTTGGTGCCCGACGCGCGACCGCCGCCGAACGGCTGCTGGCCCACGACCGCGCCGGTCGGCTTGTCGTTGATGTAGAAGTTGCCGGCCGCGAACCGCAGCGTCTTGCGGGCCCACGCGATGGCCGCGCGGTCCTGGGCGATGATCGCGCCGGTCAGGGCGTACGGGGCGAACGACTCCATCTGCTCCACGACCTGCTCGAACCGGGCGTCGTCGTAGACGTGGACCGCGAGGATCGGGCCGAAGTACTCGTCCGAGAACATCTGGTCGGTCGGGTCGGTCGACTCCACGATGGTCGGTCGCACGAACCAGCCGACCGAGTCGTCGACCTGGCCGCCGGCCAGGATCGTGAGGTGCTTCTGCCGCTTGGCGCGCGCGATCGCCGCCTTGTGCTTGGCGAACGCGCGGTCGTCGATCACCGCACCCATGAAGTTGGTGAAGTCGGTGACGTCACCCATCGCGAGCGCCTCTGTGTCGGCGATCAGCTGGTCCTTGATCTTCGCCCACACCGACTTCGGGACGTAGGCGCGCGAGGCCGCCGAGCACTTCTGGCCCTGGAACTCGAACGCGCCCCGGATCATCGCGACCCGCAGCACGTCGGGGTCGGCGGACGGGTGGGCGACGATGAAGTCCTTGCCGCCGGTCTCCCCCACGATGCGCGGGTAGGAGCGGTAGCCGGTGATGTTCTCCCCGACCGTGCGCCACAGGTGCTGGAAGGTCGGGGTGGAGCCGGTGAAGTGGATGCCGGCGAGGTCGCGGTGCGCCAGCGCCACCTTCGACACCTCGAGGCCGTCACCGGGGAGCATGTTGATCACGCCCGGCGGCATGCCGGCCTCCTCGAGCAGCTCCATCGTCAGCGACGCGGCGAGCTGCTGGGTCGGCGAGGGCTTCCAGATGACCGTGTTGCCCATCAGCGCCGGGGCGGTGGGCAGGTTGCCCGCGATCGCGGTGAAATTGAAGGGCGTGATCGCGTAGACGAAGCCCTCGAGCGGGCGGTGGTCGGTGCGGTTCCAGATGCCGGGGCTGTTGGCGATCGGCTGGTCGGTGAGGATCTGCTTGGCGTAGTGGACGTTGAAGCGCCAGAAGTCGATCAGCTCGCACGCGGCGTCGATCTCGGCCTGGAACGCCGTCTTCGACTGCCCCAGCATCGTGGCGGCGTTGAGCGTCTGGCGCCACGGGCCGGCCAGCAGGTCGGCGGCCTTGAGGATGATCGCGCAGCGCTCGTCGAACGGCATCGCGCGCCAGGCCGGCGCGGCGTCGGCGGCGGCCTTGATCGCGGCCTCGGCGTCCTTGGTCGTGGAGTTCTTCAACGTGCCCAGCACGTGGGCGTGGTCGTGCGGCTGGACGACCTTCATCTCCGCGCCGCCACCGTTGCGGCGCCGCCCGCCGATCACCGCGCGGAACGACTGCTGCTTCTTCTCCAGCCGCGCCAGCTCCGCGACGAGGGTCTCCCGCTCCGCGCTGCCGGGGGCGTAGGTCAGGTTCGGCTCGTTGGTGGGAGCCGGAGGAAAGGTGATCGCGTCCATGACGCTGATCGTGTCAGAGAGTCACCCGAGCCTCAAAAGGTCGTCGATCTCCTGGGTCGCCCACCAGGCGAGGTCGTCGTCGGGGTCCGCGTCGTCGCGGTCGTCCACGTGGACGGCGACGACGTCGCGCCACGTCACCGGGGCCTCGGCCGAGGCGGTCTCGACCACCACCACGACCCGGCGCCGACGGCCGTCGGGCAGGCCCGCCAGCAGCTCGGCCGACGCGTCGGCAGCGGTCATCAGGGCGGCGTACTCCGTCTCCTCGGCGTCGTCCTCGGCCAGGACGGGGTCGCGCAGCTCCGGACCCTCGCCGTCCCACTGCTCCGCGAGCCGCGGCAGCGTGGTCGGGAGGTAGCGGCGGGTCACTTCTTCCGCCCGCGCGGGGCCCGCGGCCGCGAGTCGGAGGCCGAGTCCTTCAGCTCCTCGAGCGACTCCAGCACGCACTGGCCGAGGACGTCCGCGTCCGGCACGGCGTCGCGGTCGGCGGTGATGCCGTAGAACACGCCGCCGTCGTAGGACGTGACCCCGATGGCCAGCGGGTGGTCGGGCAGCAAGGGGTGGACGGGGTAGGACTCCAGCATCCGCGCGCCGTCGGCGTAGAGCGGGAACTGCGGGCCGGGCACGTTGGTGATCGACAGGTGGAACCCGCGGCGCAGCTCGGCGGTGGCGAGCCGCGCGCCGAGGGCGTGGAACGTCGTCGGCGCGAAGCCGGCGATCCCGGACAACCGGCGGGCCGAGACGTTGCGGCCGTTGTCGCGGTGGGCCTTGAGGTCGTAGCTGACCTGGTGGAGGCGTACGACCGGGCTGGCCTCGCTGATCGGCAGGTTCACCAGGTGCCCGGTGACCTGGCTGCCGAGCGAGGTGGCCTCGAGCTCGTCGTCGATGACCGACATCGGCACGATCGCCTTGATCGTCCGCAGCCCGCCCATCGACTCCGCGCGCGTCATCAGCCAGCCGCGGAGGCCGCCTGCCACCGTGGCGAGGATGACGTCGTTGACGGTGCCGCCGTGGACCTCGCGGATGGCGCGGTAGTCGGCGAGCTCGGTGCGCACGGCCACGAAGCGCCGCTGCTGGGACAACCGCCGGTGGACCGGCGTGGAGTGCACCGGCCCGCGGCCGGCGAGGGCATGGGCCACCTCGGCGACCCGGGCGCCCGTCGCCGAGGCCTGCCGTCCGAGGAGCTCGGCGTTGGCCCGCGTGGTCGACCAGAGCGTGCGGGGGCTCTCGAGGCTGTCGGTGAGGGCATTGACCGCAGCGGCCACCGGCCCGGACGCGCGTCGCGGTCGCCAGTCGTCGTCATGGCCGAGGGGCGAGCGGTCCGGGGAGGTGTCGAGCAGCACCTGTCCGATGTCGACGGTCTCGCGACCGTCGACCAGGATCTGGTGGCTCTTGGTGAGCAGCGCGATCCGACCGTCGGCGAGCCCCTCGACGAAGTAGACCTCCCACAGGGGACGACTGCGGTCCAGCGGGCGGGAGGCGATGCGGGCGACGAGCTCGCGGAGCTGGTCCATGGTCCCCGGACGCGGCAGCGCGGAACGGCGTACGTGGTAGCCGAGGTCGAAGTTCTCGTCGTCCACCCACGCCGGGTTGGCCAGGCGGCCCGGCACCGTCTGCAGCCGCTGCCGGTAGCGCGGCACGAAGGCGATCCTGTCGGCGATGAGCTCGACCAGGCGGTCGTGGTCGAAGCCGGAGTCACCGGGGTCGAAGATCTCGAGGGTGGCGTTGTGCATGGGCGTCGTGGGGGACTCTGCGGCCAGGATGGCCAGGTCCCGCGGCCGGAGCCGCTCCGTCATGTCCTGCCCTCTCGTCGGCAACGCTTGTCCCGCATGGGATTCTGGCAGAGGCGGTGGCCGACTGCGTGTCGTGACCACCGTCTCGTGCGGAAAACAGCTGAAGGAGAAATTCGTGTCCGGTCGCGGCCTCGCGCGCCTTGCCCCTCTCGCCGCCCCCCTCGCCCTGGTGCTCTCCCTGGGCCTGACCGCCTGCAGCGGCAGTGACGACGACGACCCGCCCGTGACCCAGGGCTCGTCCAACGAGGGAGACTCGGTCGCGGTCACAGTGACCCGCGAGGGCGACTCCTTCACCCCCAACGGCGAGCGCGTCGAGCTGGCGGTCGGCCAGACCCTGGTCCTCACCGTCACCGCCGACGAGCCCGGCGAGATGCACGTGCACTCCACCCCCGAGAAGGAGATCGCCTACGAGGCGGGCACCAGCGAGCACGAGATCACGATCGACCGCCCGGGCGTGGTCGAGGTGGAGAGCCACGAGCCCGACACGGTCGTGCTCCAGCTCGAAGTGCGTTGAGAAGGGT
The DNA here is from genome assembly GCF_051912545.1 of Nocardioides sp. N13(2025). Taxonomy (GTDB): domain Bacteria; phylum Actinomycetota; class Actinomycetes; order Propionibacteriales; family Nocardioidaceae; genus Nocardioides. The sequence goes on from NZ_CP196809.1 coordinate 2,604,250, forward strand.
CGGCTGACCCATGGCCTCGATCTCGGCGCACGGGCTCGGCGGCGCCAAGGACCTGCCGATCCCCTCCGAGCTGGCCATCGCCGGCGCGGTCGCGGCGCTGGTCATCTCCTTCACGGTCCTGGCCGTGGCGTGGCGTGAGCCGCGCTACGACCCCGCGACCAGCGGGCGTCCGGCCCCCGCCTGGCTCGACCGCCTCGTGTCCTCCCGCGCGCTGGCCGTCACCGCCCGCGTGCTGGGCATGGCGTTCTTCCTCTACGTCGCGGCCGCCGCCGTCCTCGGCAAGGACACCCTGGTCAACCCGTTCCTGGGGACCTTCTACGTCCTGCTGTGGGTCGGGATCGTGCCGGCCTCGCTGCTGCTCGGCCCGGTCTTCAGGGCGATCAGCCCGGCCCGCACGGTGAGCATGCTGTTCGCCAAGGTGTCGGGCGTGCCCGAGGGCGAAGGGCTGCACCCCTACCCGGCCCGGCTCGGCTACTGGCCCGCCGCGCTCGGGCTCTTCTCCTTCGTCTGGCTCGAGCTCGTCTACCCCGGCTCCACCGACCTCGGCCCCGTGCGGCTGTGGTGCGCCGCCTACCTCGGCATCATGCTGATCGGCTCCGCCGTGTGGGGTACGACGTTCCTCGAGCGCGCCGACCCCTTCGAGGTCTACTCGTCACTGGTCGCCAAGCTCTCGATCTGGGGTCGCCGCGACGGGGCGCTGGTGCTGCGCAGCCCGCTGGCCAACCTCGACACGCTGGTGCCGCGGCCCGGGCTCGTCGCCGTGGTCGGGGTGCTGTTCGGCAGCACCGCGTTCGACTCCTTCCGCGAGTCGACGCCCTGGCTCACGCTCGTCCAGTCGCTCGAGACCTCACGCGTCGCGCCGGACACCGTCGCGCTGGTCGCGTTCTCGGCCGGCGTGGCGCTGGTCCTCACCGTCGCCACGATGGCCACCGGCGTCAGCGGTGACACGCCGCGGCGAGCGCTGCCCGACCTGTTCGCCCACTCGGTGGTGCCGATCATCGTGGGCTACATCGTGGCCCACTACCTGACCTACTTCGTGGAGTACGGGCAGACGACGCTGATCCAGCTGAGCGACCCGTTCAGCCGGGGCGACAACTACCTCGGCACGGGCGACCTGCAGGTGAACTACTGGCTCTCCGCGCACCCGACGTTCCTGGCCGTGACCAAGGTCCTGGCCGTGACGCTCGGCCACGTCGTCGGCGTCGTGGCCGCGCACGACCGGGCGGTCAAGCTGCTGCCGCCGCGGCACCAGCTGACCGGTCAGCTGCCGCTGCTCTTCGCCATGGTGGGCTTCACCGTGGGAGGTCTGTACCTGCTGTTCGCTGCGTGACCGGGCCGTAGGGCCACCCTGCGGGCAGGTCCTGCACCACCTTGACGATCTCGCAGGAGCCGCGGTAGTCGACGACGTCTTGCGGGTCGCGGCGACCGACGAACAGCACCTGGTCGGCGCTGCCGGCGTCGCTCTGGGTCGGGTCGTCGCAGTGGATCTTGTCCTCGAACCCGTCCGGGAGCACGTAGATGACGTCGTTGCCCTGCTCGGTGAAGACCTTGTCGGCACCCGGGCCCAGGAAGACGACGTCGTCGCCCTCGTCGCCCTTGAGCTTCACGTCGTCGCCGTCGCCGTCGATCAGGACGTCGTTGCCCGGCCCGCCCTGGATGGCGCCGTCGTCGCCGGGGCCGGCGTCGATCCAGTCGTCGGCGTCGCCGCCGATGCTCTTGTCCGCGCCGTCGCCGCTGTAGATGCGGTCGGTGCCGGGGCCGCCGTTGAGCACGTCGTTGCCCGCCTCGCCGAAGACGACGTCGTTGCCGATGCTGGCGGAGAGGAGGTCGTCGCCGTCGCTGCCGTAGAGCTCGTCGTCGCCCTGGCCGCCGTCGATCTTGTCGTTGCCGAGGCCGCCCGCGACCCAGTCGCTCCCGGGCTGGGCGGTGATCCAGTCGTTGCCGGCGTCACCGGTGACCCGGTCGTTGCCCTTGCCGGCGTAGACGGTGTCGTCGCCGCCCCTGCCCGTGATTCGGTCACGTCCGCCGAGGGACATGATCCGGTTGGGCTTGGCGTTGCCGACGATCACGTCGTTCCCCGTGGTGCCGGGCGAGATCTTCGCGGCGGAGGCCGCGGTGGCGGTGACGGTCAGGGTGAGCGCGACTACGGCGATCCCGGTCGCCCGATGCGGATTGAGCACTGGCTTCTCCTTCGAATGCCCCAAGAATTCCTTCGAAGCAGTACCCAATCTAAGGCAAATCTTGACGATCGTCAGATTGTCAGCGTGGACGACGTCCCCGCCGACGCCGCCCCGCAGGGACCGACGGCACGCTCACGGGGAACAGCGCGTCGGCCAGCGCGGCGATGCCCTGCACAAGGGGCGAGTCGCCCACCTCGGCCAACGGGCGCCCCGAGACGAGCGCCTTGTCGACGGCCGCACGGTCCTCCGGGAGGAAGTGGAGGCCCGCGACCCGGCTGAACCCCTCGACCATCCCGGCGATCTCCTTCTCCGACCAGCCGATGGAGCTGCGCATGCGGTTGACCACGACCCGGACCGGGATCCCGCCGGCACGCTCGCGCAGGTCCACCAGCCCCCGCGCCAGGCGCGTGAGGCCCACCGGGTCGGCCGCGCCGACGACCACGACCTCGTCGGCCTGCTCGAGCGCGGCCAGGGTGAGCGCGTTGCGCCCGGGACGTCCGCCGAAGTCCGAGCCCACGTCCTCCTCGAGGCAGAACCCGGTGTCGACGACGACCTGGGCCGAGGCGCGCGCCCGCTCGAGCAGCTGGTCGACCTGCGCGGCACGCACCTCACGCCAGCGGTCGGCCCGCGGCAGCCCGGTCACCACGGCGAGGTGCTCGCCGATCCCCCGGCACACCGACGCGAACCGGTCGTCGAGCTGGCCCGCCCCCGCGAGCCGCGAGGCCGAGAGCAGTCCGGAGACCTCGTCGAGCACGCCCAGCTGCTGGGCCACGGCGCCGCCGTAGGGGTCGAGGTCGGCCAGGACGACGTCGGTGCGGCGGCTCGCGACCTCCCAGGCGAGGTTGGTCGCGACCGTCGTACGCCCCGGGGCGCCGCCCGGCCCCCAGACCACGACGACGCGACCACCGTCCGCGCCGTCCTCGGCCGGCACGACGTCGGGGAGCACCTCGACCGCAGCGCCGTCGCGCGCATGGGTGTCGGCCGCGTCCTCGACCGAGACGACCACCGACGCCAGGGAGGCCAGCTCACCGGCTCCGACCACCGCCGTGATGCCCAGCCGCTGCGCGTGCTCGCGCACGTCGAGGTCGTCGGAGCGGGAGGTCGTCACCGCGACGGGTCGCACGGCGTGGCGGCGGAGGTGGGCGGTGCTGGCCGGGTCGAGGCCCGGTGCGTCGAGCGAGACCACGGCCACGTCGGACTGCCCGCTGGTGACCGACGCGAGGAGGTCGTCGACGTCGACACAGCGCTTGAGCACCACCACCCCGGGGTGGGCCTCCAGGTCCGCCAGGGCCGGGGACTCCCACGCCTCCCCTGCTGCGAGGAGCAGCACGCAGATCACGGCCGTCAGCCCCGGCCGACGACGCGCACGCGGTTGTCGGCGCTGGCCGCGAGGACCTGTCCGAGCGACTCCTCGTCGTCGTGGGGCACTGCCAGGACGAGCTGGCGGCTCGTCGCGGAGGCGAACGAGTCCGAGACGAGGGGCGCGTCGAGGATGAGCACGTCACCGAGCACCAGCTCGGCGGCCGCGCGCGAGCGCCGGTCCTCACCGATGACCCACACGTCGACGCGCGAGCCGCGGACGAGGTCGGTCGGCACGTGCTCGGCCGCCACGGCGATGGAGACCGCCACGGTGTCGTCGTCGGGCTGCTCGCCGAGGGCGCCCGCGGGCACCAGCTCCCCGGTGGCCAGCGGGCGGGTGAGGGTGAGCGCCGCGGGCAGCTCGTCGTCGACCGGGAGGTAGCGCTCCTGGTCGGCGTCGTCGTCGAAGCGCACCCGCGTCACGGCGAGGTCGTCGGCGGTGAGCGTCTGCCCGGCCACCAGGTCGGACGAGGCCGACCAGACCGCCGTCATGTCGTCGGCGCCGGCCAGGATGCGGGCCCCGGCCACGACGGAGCCGGTGACCAGTGCGACCCCGATCCAGAGGCGCGGGTCGCGCCATCCCGGGGACGTCGTACGACTCGCGGCAGGGACGTCGACAGGGCGCGTGGGACGCGACGGTTTCCGAGACACGCGGTCATCATTGCCGCCCGGGCCGCACTTCACACCTGTCTCTCCACAGGAGCGGCCGGGCGACGTCGTGCCTCACCGACTCGGTGGCACGATGACCCCATGGCCGAGGACCCCCGCTTCCTGACGCTCGCCGACGTGGCCGAGGTGCTGAACACCTCCGGGGCGCAGGTCTATGCCCTGGTCCGGCGCGGCGAGCTGCCGGCGATCAAGATCGGCGGGCGGGGGCAGTGGCGCGTCGAGCGGGTGCAGCTCGAGGAGTTCATCCAGCGGATGTACGCGCAGACCCGGACCTTCGTCGACGAGCACCCGTTCGTCGAGGCCGAGGCGGCCTCGACCGACGTCGACTGACCGTGGGTTGGTCTATCCGACCTTGCCGTCGAGCTCGACCTCCACGGTCTGCTCCTCACCGCCGCGGAGCACCGACATCGTCACGGTCTCGCCCGGCAGGTGCGTGCGGATCGCCACGATGAGGGCGATGCCGTCGCTGACGGGCTGGTCGCCCACCGCCGTGATCACGTCGTCCTTCTTCAGCCCGGCCCGCTCGGCGGGGGTGTCGGGCATGACCTCCGTGATGGTCGCGCCCTCGGAGTCGGGCTCCCCGCCCGTGCGCACCTGGGCGCCGATGACGGGATACTCCGCCTCGCCCGTGCGCAGGATCTGGTCGACCGTCGTGCGGACCTGCTCGATCGGGATGGCGAACCCGACACCGATGTTGCCTGCTTCGCCGGCGACACCGCCGTTGGTGGCGATCGCCGAGTTCACCCCGACCACCTCGCCGGCGAGGTTGACGAGCGGCCCGCCGGAGTTGCCGGGGTTGATCGCGGCGTCGGTCTGCACGGCGTTGATGTAGGAGGAGTCGTCGTCGGACTCGCCCGAGGTGGTGACGGGGCGGTTGAGGGCGCTCACGATGCCGGAGGTGACGGTCTGGCTCAGGCCCAGCGGCGCGCCGAACGCGATCACCGGGTCGCCGACGTGGAGCACCTGCGAGGCACCGAGCGCCGCGGGCTCGAGGGACTCGGCACCGTCGACGTCGAGCACGGCGAGGTCGTACACCGAGCTCCGGCCCACCACGGTGGCCTCGTGCCGCTCACCCTCGTGGTCGATGACGACGAGCGGGCCGTCGTTCTCGACCGCGGAGGCGACGACGTGGTTGTTGGTCACCACGTGCCCCTCCCGGTCGAGCACGAAGCCCGATCCGGTCGCGCGACCGCCCTGGCCCTCTGCCCCGGCGACGATCTGCACCGTGCTCGGCAGCAGGGCCTGGGCGACGGCCGGCACCGATCCGTTGTCGGCGTCGAGGGGTGCGGCGGTCTGGGTCCGGACCCCGTCGAGGCCGTTGTCGATCGTGCCGCGCTGGGAGGACAGCTCGTCCTGCAACGCTCCCCCGGCCAGTCCGCCGAGGACGCCCACGACGAGGGCGACGGCCGCCACTGCGGGCCACATCCACAGCGGGAGCCTGCGGGCGCGAGCGGGGTCGGCCGGCTGGCCGTAGCCTGGCGGGTAGGGGCCGGGACCGGGACCGGGACCGAAGTACGCCACATCGGGGCGCGGCGGTCCGGGAGGACCGAACGGGACCGTGGCGGGCGGCGGGCCGGCGAGCATGCCGGGCTCCTGCCCGTAGGCCTGGCCCTGGGGTTGGGGCTGGGGCTGCGGCTGGGGCTGCGGCGCGGGCGCGCGCCAGCCGGCGAGGGGCTGCGTCGGCTCGTCGGAGGTCGGCTCCTCGGGCTGGTGCTCGTCGCTCACGGAGCAATCTTCTCCCGGATCGCCACGAGGCGCTCGGCCAGGGGCGTCCGGGAGGGTGAGACCGGCCCACGGGCGGTGCGGTCGTCGACGTTCGTGACCGGGGTCGCGGGGACGACCGGTCGGCTCAGGTCGGTGGCCGGCGGGCGCGGGTCGAGCCGGGGGGCGCCGGCGACCCCGAGCGCGAGCACCCCGACGACGCAGGCGCTCGCGGCGCCGCCGCCGATGGCGACCAGGCCGCGACGGGGACGGTGCCCGGCGGTCCGGAACGGCGGGGCGCTGAGCGCGGAGGCCGCGCGGGGGTCGAGTGCGGAGCAGCGGCCGACGAGGGACGACTTGAAGTCGCGGGAGGGCTCCGAGGGCCCGAAGGAGAGCTGCGCCAGCTGCGTCTTCACCCAGCCCTCGTGCTCGACGAGGTCGCGGCAGGTGTGGCACGCGTGGACGTGCGCCCAGCAGCGCTCCTCCTCCTCAGGCGCGAGGCGGCCGTCGACGAGGGCGCTGACCCGGGACCCGAGGTGCGTCATCAGGACACCGCCCCTCGGTAGCGCTCACGACCGGCAGCCGGCTCGCGGTGTGCGAGGGCCTTGCGGAGCATGCTGCGGCCACGGTGGATGCGCGAGCGGACGGTGCCGAGCTTGGCGTCCATGATCTCCGCGACCTCCTCGTAGCTGAGGCCCTCGACGTCACACAGCACGACGGCGGCACGGAAGTCGGGCGGCAGCGTGGCCAGGGCGGTCTCGATGTCGTCGTCGAAGGTCTGCTCGGACACGGCGAGCTCCGCGGCGGGCGCCGGGCTGGTGAGCCTGGCGGCGCGCTCGTCGGAGAGCGTGTCGAAGCGGATCCGCTGCTTGCGGCGGGCGCCGTCGAGGAACAGGTTGGTGGTGATGCGGTGCAGCCAGCCCTCGAAGGTTCCGGGCGTGTAGGTGTCGAGCGAGCGGAAGACGCGCACGAAGACCTCCTGCGTCAGGTCCTCCGCGTCGGGACGGTTGCCCGTGAGCCGATAGGCCAGGCGGAACACCCGGTCGGAGTGCTGCTCCACGACCTGGTCCCACGTCGGGATCCCGTCCGTCACCAGAGGTGTGTCGACCTGCTCGCCCACGGGAGCCCCCTGGCTCGTCGTCTTCCTCGACCGAAGCTGCACCGGTCTGCTGTCCTTCCTGACGCTAGGCAGTCCGCCTGAGAGTTCCCTGTGAACCTCGTGCGCTCCGACCAAGAACTTCCCGCTGCCCGGGGCGTGCCCGGCACGGCGGCGTACAGCGTCCAACGAGCGAGGGGCCGCGTGTGTTCCCGGACACGTGCGCGAGCCGGCGCCGCGATAGTGTCAGCCCGTGCCCCACCACCCCACGCCGATCAAGCCCGCGAGTTGGTCCTACGCCGAGACGTTCGTGGCCGAGGACGACATCCTCGCCGCCGCCCGCAGCCGTGCCGAGGAGGTGGGTGTGGCGCCGGTCGGCCCCGGCGTCGGGGCCGCACTGCGGTTCCTCGCCTCCGTCCTCGACGCCCGCGCGGTCGTGGAGATCGGCACGGGCACCGGCGTCTCGGGCCTGTGGCTCCTGCGCGGCATGCGCTCCGACGGCGTGCTCACGACCGTCGACATCGAGGCCGAGCACCAGCGCCTGGCCAAGGAGACCTTCACCGAGGCCGGCATCCCGGGCAACCGCGCCCGCACCATCGCCGGCGCCGGGCTCGACGTGCTCCCCCGCCTCACCGACGGGCACTACGACCTGGTGTTCTGCGACGGCGACAAGCGCGAGTACGCCGCCTACCTCAAGGAGGCGCTGCGGCTGCTGCGCCCCGGCGGGGTCGTGGCGTTCGACAACGCCCTGTGGCACGACCGCGTCGCCGACCCCGCGCAGCGCGACGAGGAGACGGTGACCATCCGCGACCTGGGTCGCACGATCGCCGAGCACGAGGCGCTCGTGCCCGTCCTGCTGCCCGTGGGCGACGGGCTGCTCGCCGCCAAGAAGGAGTGGGCCCCGGAGGCCTAGGTCCGAGGGGCGGCGACGAAGCCGTCCCAGCCCTCGGCGACCGCCACGACGTCGCACTCCTCGATCAGGACCGGCGCCGACCCGATGATCTGCGAGCCCGGGGACTCGGCGGCACCCGCGGCGAAGGTGCGCTGGAACTCCTCGCGCGCCTCGTCGGTGGCGAAGACGTAGCAGCCCTCGAACCACTCCCCCCGGCGCATCCGCCAGGTCTTGAAGCGGAGACCGGCCATGCCGGTGAACCGGGCGTGCGAGGACTCCGCGACGTAGGTGGCGAGCTGCTCCTCCACACCCTCGGGTGCGTCGGCGAGCGACCAGCGGACGGTGAGTCCGAGCATCAGGCGATCCCTTCCAGCGGGTCGTCGGACCCGAGCCAGGCGAGCAGCAGGCGCGGCCCGTAGCCGCTGGGCCCGGCCGTCCACTCGTGCCGGTCGGCCGGCGACTCGGCGGCGGAGGCGAAGTCGAGGTGCGCCCACGGCACGTCGCCGGCGAAGTACTGCAGGAACAGCGCCGCCGTGATCGCACCCGCCCCACCGGCGGCGTTGTCGCCGTCGGCGATCTTGGAGGTCACCTGGTCCTCGTAGTCCGCGACCAGCGGCATCCGCCAGATGTTCTCACCGGAGGCCTCGGCGGCCGACTCCACGTGCGCGGCCAGGACCTCGTGGTTGGCGAAGTAGCCGCCGGTCCACTGGCCCAGTGCCACCTTCATCGCACCGGTCAGGGTGGCGATGTCGACCAGGACGGTCGGGGCGAGCTCGGAGACGGCGTACGCCATCGCGTCGGCCAGCACGAGGCGACCCTCGGCGTCGGTGTTGTTGACCTCGGAGGTGCGACCCCCGAAGTGCGTGATCACGTCGCCGGGACGCATCGCGGAACCGCTGATGGCGTTCTCCGCGGCCGGCACCAGCCCGATCACCCGGACCGGGCAGTCGACGTCGCGCAGCGCGGCCATCGCGGCGATCACCGCGCCACCGCCGCTCATGTCGCGCTTCATGGTGAGCATGCTCTCGCTGGGCTTGATGTCGAGCCCGCCGCTGTCGAAGGTGATGCCCTTGCCGACGAGCACGACGGTGGGCATCCGCTTGGTGGCCCCGCGAGGGATGTAGTCCATGCGGATCATCCGGGGCGGGTTGGCGGAGCCGCCGCCCACGGCGAGGATGCCGCCGAAGCCCTCGGCAGCGAGCCGCTCCTCGTCCCAGATCGTCACCTCGAGGCCGGCGGCCCCACCGAGCTCGACGGCCTGCTCGGCCAGCCACGCCGGGGTCTTGAGGTTGGCCGGGACGGTGGCCAGGGTGCGCGAGCGCCAGCCGGCGCCGCCGAGCGCGATGGCCCGGGCGAGCTCCTCGTCCGCGCCGTCGTCGCTCACGCCGGCGAGCACGATGCGCGCCACCGGGCGCTCCTGCGGGCCGTTGGAGCGCCAGTGGAAGGTGAAGGAGCCCAGCATCGCGCCGACCACGAGAGCGCCCAGGCCATCGTCAGGGGCGATCGCCGCGAGCGAGGTGACCACGCTGGCGCGGTCCTTCGTCGCGCGGGCCACCGCGGCGCCGGCGCGGCGGAAGTCCACGACCGACCCCTCGCCGACACCGACGAGGAGCACGAGGCCCACCTCGCCCACGTCGTCGGAGGGGGCGAGCGGCGCCACCGGGATCGCGGTGACCTCACCCGCGCGCCCGCTGGCCCGGGCGGCCTCGAGGGCCGCCAGGAGGTCGACACCGAGGACCTCGGACGCCTCGTCGGCGCCGGGGCCGAGCAGCACCCCGTCCGGGTCCGGGAGGACCGGGAAGGCCCACACCTCGCCCCCGCCGATCTGGTGCGGCAGCGCGGGGCTGAGGGCGAACTCGGGCGGTGAGACCTGAGGAGGGAGTTGCGCAGTCGTGGCCACGATCAGCCGACGACACCCTTGAGGGCGTCACCGAGAGCTGTCGCCTCGTCGGCGTTCAGCTCGACCACCAGCCGTCCACCACCCTCGAGCGGGACGCGCATGACGATGCCGCGTCCTTCCTTGGTGACCTCGAGCGGTCCGTCGCCCGTGCGGGGCTTCATGGCGGCCATCGGCGCACCTCTTCCTGTTCAGCCATCTTCGAGTGGATGGTGGCTCTTCACATGCGAATCGAGGCGGCTGACTCGTGCCTTGCCGCCCCGATAGGCGTCGTACAGGATTCATTATCCCTCATGACCCACGTGATCGGCACCACAGGGCGCGCGGACACCCCGCGGGCGTCGGGCAGACTGCCCCCATGACGAGCTCATCGCCCCCCGCGCAGTCCGCCCCCGTGCTTCTCGACGTCGTCGACTCGGTGGCCACGATCACCCTCAACCGGCCCGAGGCGATGAACGGTCTCGACGTCGCGACCAAGGACCTGCTGCTGGAGACGGTGCAGCAGGTGGCCGCCGACCCGACGGTGCGGTGCGTGGTGCTCACCGGCAGCGGCCGGGCCTTCTGCGTGGGCCAGGACCTCAAGGAGCACCTGGCCGGGTTGAAGGGCGACACGGAGGTGCCGCTGTCGGACACCGTCGAGAAGCACTACAACCCGATCGTGCTGGCGCTCGCGACCATGCCGAAGCCCGTGATCGCCGCCGTCAACGGCGTCGCCGCCGGGGCCGGGGCGAGCCTGGCCTTCGCGGCCGACTTCCGCATCCTCGTCGACTCGGCCGGCTACAACACCTCCTTCGCCGGGGTCGCGCTGTCGTGCGACACCGGCTCGAGCTGGACGCTGCCGCGCCTGGTCGGGACGGCCAAGGCGATGGAACTGCTCTACTTCCCTCGCACCGTCTCCGCCCAGGAGGCCCTCGAGCTCGGGCTGGCCACGCAGGTCGTCACGGCGGGCGACTTCGCGAACGCCGTCGGCGAGCTCGCCGCCCGGCTCGCTGCCGGGCCGACCGTCGCGTTCGGGTCCATCCGGCAGGCGGTCGCGCACTCGGCGGCCCACGCGCTGGACGACTCGCTCGCCTTCGAGGCCGAGAAGATGGCGCTCACGGGCGGCACCGAGGACCACCTCGCCGCGGTGGACGCCTTCGTGGCCAAGGAGAAGCCGGTCTTCCAGGGTCGCTAGGAGCGCGTCACCGGGCGGTGCGGTGCGCGCCGAGCACGTCGAGCACCTGGCGGGGTGCCTGCACGACCATCCGGTGCCGCGGCGGACGGCTGCCGTACTCGACGGTGAGCGCGGAGCCGCGGAACCGGTGGTTGAACCACATCGTCATGGTGCCGTGGCACCGGCCGCCGCAGTCGAGCGACGTACGCGGCAGGCGCAGTGCGCGGGCCAGGCGACGGGCGAACCGCGGGTCCTTGGTGTCGGTGTCCACGCCGTGGAGCGGCTGGTGGAAGCTGATCACCCGCTTCGGGTCGATCTCCTCGAGGAACGCCATCACCGCGCGGGTCTCGGGCTCGCTGGCCGGTCGCGGACCGGACTCGTGGCTGCCGTCGAGGTCGGTCCACCGGTAGGGGAAGTTGCGGTTGAGGTCGACGCCGCGGGCGTTGCGGCGCGAGCCCCGGGCCAGGCCGTCGGGGTTGTAGGTCGGGACCACCCACAGGTCGATCCCCCGCACGGGTCGGCCGTCGCGGAGGGTCTCCAGGATCCTGCGGGTGTGCGGCTCGTTGCCGTGCATCGTGGAGATCAGCACCATCCGCCGCTTGCCCGGCTCCCCCAGCCGCCAGGCTCGGATCGGGCGGCCCTTCACGGAGTGCCCGATGGTGCGGGCCTCGACCACGGCGGGGCGATCGCCCGCGCCCGCCTCGACGGAGTGGGCCGGCGCCGTCGCCAGGAGGCCGGACGCCATCAGCGCGACGGTCACGAGCGACGTGCCGAGCGACGTGCCGAGAAGGCGGCCCATCAGACAGCGGCGGTGAGGTAGGCGTAGGTGAAGACGAGGACGCCCACCACCATGCCGAGGTGGGCCAGGAGGGACAGGCCCGGGCCGTCGCTCCAGCCGTCACCCGCCGCCTCGGGCACGTGCCGGCCCTTCGCCGGCAGCCAGCGGGCGAGGATGAGCACGCCGCAGATGGCCGTCACCCACCACGACGCGATCGCCAGGATGCCGACCAGAGGTCCTCCGACCAGGGAGTCCTCCGGCGCGACGAGGACGCCGAGCCACAGGACGAGCGCGACGATCCCGGCCACGAAGTGGACGACCGGGACCCGGGGGCTGATGGAGAAGCGGCCGGCCGCGCCCTCGCCGTGGAGGCGCAGACGGGTCAGCACGATCGCCACGGCGGCCAGGGCCGTGAGGATCCACACGACGATCGGGAACGACATGTCGGAGGAGTCTGCCCTAGGCGGGACCGGCGCCGCCAGACGAGTCGTCGCGGTCCTCCAGCTCGGCGGCGAGCCGCGCCAGCACGGCGTCGACGTCGGACATCCGGTAGCCGCGCAGCGCCAGGGGGAACCGCACGGTGCGCAGGTCCTCAGCCGCAAGGGGCCGGCCCTCGGGCAGGGCGAGGTCGGGACGGTCGTCGTACGCCGGAGCCATCGAGCCGCCGCGCCCGGAGGCCACCATCGCGACGCCTGCCATGGCGAGGACGATCAGGACGGCGAAGAGCCACATCATCGACGGCTCACTCGGGCCGCTCGGGAGAGGGTGTGGGCCAGCGGTTCTCGCGGGCCGCGACCATCAGGCTCACCGCCTCGTCGACGTCGTCGGTCAGCACCATCATGTCGAGGTCGGCCGGGTTGATCTTGCCCTCGGACAGCACCGTCTCGCGCAGCCAGTCGAACATGCCCTTCCAGTAGTCCGTGCCGATGAGCACGATCGGGAACGACGTGACCTTGCGGGTCTGCACGAGGGTGAGCGCCTCGAAGAGCTCGTCGAGGGTGCCCAGGCCGCCGGGGAGGACCACGAAGCCCTGGGAGTACTTGACGAACATGGTCTTGCGGGCGAAGAAGTAGCGGAAGTTGATGCCCTTGTCGACCCACTGGTTGAGCCCCGACTCGAAGGGCAGCTCGATGCCGAGCCCGACGCTGACGCCGCCGATCTGGCAGGCGCCCTTGTTGGCGGCCTCCATGGCGCCCGGGCCGCCGCCGGTGATCACGGCGAAGCCCGCCTCGGCCAGCTTGCGCCCGGCCTCCTCCGCGACCGCGTAGTGCGGGTGGTCGGCCGACGTGCGGGCCGACCCGAAGACGGCGATGGCCGGCCCGAGCTCGGCGAGCGCGCCGAAGCCCTCGACGAACTCAGCCTGGATCCGGAGCACGCGCCACGGATCGGTGTGCAACCAGTCAGTGGAGCCCCTCGAGTCGAGCAAGCGCTGGTCGGTCGTGCTGCCGTCGTGGATCTGCCCACGGCGCTCGATGACCGGACCCCTCATGCGGTCGGTCGCGCGGTTGTTCGTCACGCCAGGTCTCCCCTCAGCCAGTCCTTGAGGATGCGCTCGCACCGCTCGATGTGCTCGGTCGGCACGTGCTCGTCCTGCTTGTGCGCGAACATCGGGTCCCCCGGGCCGAAGTTCACGGCCGGGACACCGAGCCTGGTGAACTGCGCGACGTCGGTCCAGCCGAACTTCGGCTTGGCCTCACCGCCCACGGCGTCCACGAACGCCTTGGCGGCCGGGCGGTCGAGACCCGGCAGCGCGCCTGCGGCCATGTCGGTCACGGTGACGTCGTAGCCCTCGAAGAAGTCGCGGACGAACGCCTCGGCGTCGGCCTCGCTGCGGTCGGGGGCGAAGCGGAAGTTGACCTCCACGACGCACTCGTCGGGGACCACGTTGCCGGCGACGCCCCCGCGGATCCCGGTGGCGTTGAGCCCCTCGTGGTAGGTCAGCCCGTCGATCTCCGGCTGGCGGGCCTCGTAGTCGTTGAGGCGGGCCAGGATCGGGGCGGCGCGGTGGATCGCGTTGACGCCCATCCAGCTGCGGGCCGAGTGCGAGCGCTCGCCGGTGGTGCGTACGTCGACGCGCAGCGTGCCCTGGCAGCCGGCCTCGATCGCGGCGTTGCTCGGCTCCATCAGGATCGCGAAGTCTCCTTCGAGCAGGTCGGGGTCGCTCTCGGTGAGCTTGCGCAGCCCGTTGTGGACCGAGTCGACCTCCTCGGCCTCGTAGAAGATGAAGGTGAGGTCGCGGTTGGGCTCGGCCAGGTCTGCGGCGAGCTTGAGCATCACCGCGTCGCCGCCCTTCATGTCGCACGTGCCGAGGCCGTGCAGGACGCCGTCCTCACGACGGGCGGGCAGGTTGTCGTTGAGCGGCACCGTGTCGAGGTGGCCGGCGATCACGACCCGCTCGCCGCGTCCCAAGTCGGTGCGGGCGACCACGGTGTGACCGCGTCGGGTGACCGTGAGGTGCGACAGCCCGCCCAGGGCGGCCTCGACCGCGTCGGCGATCTCCTGCTCGTGGTGGCTGACCGAGAAGATGTCGACGAGCTGCTCGGTGAGGGTGACGCCGTCGGCGGAGAGATCGAGCTTCATGTCGTCAATACAACCAGTAGGGCTCCGCGCGCGTCATAGGGTCACCACTGCGCCGGTACGGCCCGGCGCCCAGGACACGGGGGAACCACATGACGCGACTCGTCAGGCACGTCATCTTCTTGCTCGCGACGGGGCTGGTGGGCGCTGCCCTCGTCGCGCCCCCTGCCGGCGCCGCACCCACGTGGCGGCCGGTGACCAACCTCTTCGCCGACCTCTCGTCGCCCGGCGGGTCTGCACAGACGCCGGCGGTCGCCGTGGACGCCGCGGGCAACGCGACCGTGGTCTGGTCGCGCTACAACGGCACCCAGGTCGTGGCGCAGGCGTCGACCCGGCCCGTCGGCGGCACCTGGAGCGCGCCGGTGGACCTCGCCGCCGGCCGGATGCTCCACGTCCCGCAGCTCGCCGTCGACGCGGCGGGCAACGCGACTGCCGTGTGGCGACGCGTGGAGGCGGACCGCAGCGTCGTACAGGCCGTCTCGCGGCCGGCGGGTGGAGCGTGGAGCGCCCCGGTCGACCTCTCCGTGGACACGGTCGTCGACCCGTCCCAGCTGCCCGACTTCCCGCAGGTCGCGGTCGACGCGTCCGGCACCGTCACCGCCACCTGGTCGCACCGTGAGTCCACCACGTACGTCGTGCAGTCAGCCACGCGGACGGCCGCGGGCAGCTGGTCCGCCCCGGCCGACCTCTCCACCGCGGGCGCGTCCGCGCGGACGACGGACGTCGCCGTCGACCCCGCCGGCAACACCACCGCGACCTGGGTCTCCGGGTCGTCCGTCCAGGCCGCCAGCCGACCCGTCGGAGGGTCCTGGACAGCTCCGGTCGAGCTTTCCGGATCGGCCGGGCCGCGCGCGAACCCACGGGTCGTGGTCGACCCGGCCGGCACCGCCACGGCGATCTGGGGCAGCTTCGCGGGCACCGCCTACGGCGTCCAGACCGCGTCCCGTCCGCTCGGCGGCGTGTGGACCGCTCCGCTCGACCTGGCCCGCGGGGAGGTCTTCGACACCCCGGCGCTCGCGGTCGACCGCCAGGGCACCGCCACCGCGGTCTGGCAGCAGCACGACACCTCGGGCTGGATCGTCACGAGCGCGACCCGCGCGGCCGGGAGCGCCTGGAGCACGCCGGTCGCCCTCTCGACGCCCGCGCGCGACTCGTGGGACCCGCAGGTCGGCGTCGACGCCTCCGGCACCGCCACCGCGCTCTGGTCCCGCGCCGACGACGACGGTCGTGTCGTCGAGGCCGCTCGGCGTCCTGCCGGTGGCGAGTGGTCCGAGCCCACCGACCTGTCCGCCGGCGGCGACGCCTGGCACCCGCAGGTCGCGATCGACCCCGCCGGCAACGCGACCGCTGCGTGGTCGCGCAACGACGGGAGGAGCTGGATCGTCCAGGCCCGCGGCCTCGACGCAGCCGGTCCGGTCGTCACCGAGATCACCGGCGCGACCTCCCGCACGTCCGGGCGGGCTCGCGCCTACTCGGTGAAGGCCCATGACGTGTGGTCGCGGGTCGCCTCCGCCCGCTGGACCTTCCCTGACGGCACCACTGCCACCGGCGCCTCGGTGTCCTGGGCCGGCAACCGCTCGGGCTCGGTCCGCGTGGTGCTCACCGACAGCGTCGGCAACGCGACCGCCTGCACCTACACGGGCACGTTCGCCTGCAGGCCGACCACCCGGGTCGCGCCCTCCATCACCCGGGCCACCCTCGACCGCCATCGGATCCGCGCCGTCGGTTCGGACGCGCGCGTGGCCGAGAAGGCCAAGGCGACCATGACGCTGAACACCGACGCCAGGGTGACCTTCACCTTCCGGAAGGCCGGCAGCAGGCCGGTCCGGCTGGTGAGGCGGCTGGACGCGGGTCGCAACGTCGTCGCGATCCGCGCCCGGCTCGGCGCCGGCAAGGTGCTGGCACCGGGTCGCTGGAAGGTCGTCGTCACCGCCAGGAACAAGGTCGGCACGAGCCCGAAGGAGAAGCTCCGCCTCCGGGTCGTGCGCTGAGGCGTCGGCTCAGGCCTTCGCCACGTCGACGGAGACGTCGGCGCCCTCGGCGTACGTCACCGAGGTCGCGAGGGTCTCCTCGGCGATCAGCGCCTCGTGGGTCCGCGCGGCGTCGAGCGTCGCGGCCGGTGCGGACAGCGTCAGCGCGATCCGGTCGCTCACCTGCAGCCCGGCGTCCTTGCGGGCCTGCTGCACCGCGCGCACCAGGTCGCGGGCGGTGCCCTCGGCCTCGAGCTCGGGCGTCACCGCGGTGTCGAGCACGACGAACCCGCCGCGCGGCAGCATGCCGATCGCGGTGTCGTCGTCGGAGGTCCCGGCGACGGTCTCGAGGGTGTACTCCCCCTCGACGAGCGCGAGCCCGCCCGCCGTGACCGTCCCGTCCTCGGCGACCGACCAGTCGCCCGACTTCGAGCCCTTGATGGCGAGCTGGACGTCCTTGCCCAGTCGCGGACCGGCGGCGCGGGCGTTGACCGTGAGCCGCTGCGAGACGCCGTACGACGTCGCTTCCGGCGCGTCGGGCGCGAGCACGGTCACGGCCTTCAGGTTGAGCTCGTCGGCGATGAGCGAGGTGAAGTCGGCGAGGTCGCCCTCGGCGACCACCGTGAGCCCCGAGAGCGGCAGGCGGTTGCGGAGGTTGGCCGCCTTGCGCAGCGCCGAGCCGGCCGAGCAGACGTCGCGGACGGTGTCCATGGACGCCACGAGGTCCTCGTCGAGCGGCAGGGAACCGGCGTCCGGCCAGTCGGTCAGGTGCACCGAGCGCTCGCCGGTGAGGCCGCGCCACACCTCCTCGGTCGTCAGGGGCATGAGCGGGGCGGTGAGCCGGCAGACCACCTCGAGCACCGTGTAGAGGGTGTCGAACGCGTCGGCGTCCTCGTCCCAGAAGCGCTCGCGCGAGCGACGGATGTACCAGTTGGTCAGCACGTCGAGGAAGCTGCGCGTCGAGTCGCACGCCGCGGCGACCTCGTAGTTGTCGAGCTGGTCGGTCATCGCGGCGACGTAGTCACGCAGCTTGGCCAGGATGTAGCGGTCCATCGGGTGGCTGCTGTCGGTCCGCCAGACGGCGTCGTGTCCAGCGCCGTCGCCCGCCGCGTTGGCGTACAGGCTGAAGAACGACCAGCTGTTCCACAGCGGGATGAGCACCTGCCGCACCGAGTCGCGGATGCCCTGCTCGGTCACGACGAGGTTGCCGCCGCGCAGGATCGGGCTCGACATGAGGAACCAGCGCATCGCGTCGGCGCCGTCGCGGTCGAAGACCTCGCGGACGTCGGGGTAGTTGCGCAGGGACTTCGACATCTTCTGGCCGTCGTTGCCGAGCACGATGCCGTGGCTCAGGCACGTGGAGAACGACGGCCGGTCGAAGATCGCGCCGGCCAGGACGTGCATCGTGTAGAACCAGCCGCGGGTCTGGCCGATGTACTCCACGATGAAGTCACCGGGGAAGTGGTGCTCGAACCAGTCCTTGTTCTCGAACGGGTAGTGCACCTGGGCGAAGCTCATCGAGCCCGAGTCGAACCACACGTCGAGGACGTCGGTGACGCGGCGCATGGTGGACTTGCCGGTCGGGTCGTCGGGGTTGGGTCGGGTCAGCTCGTCGACGAAGGGCCGGTGCAGGTCGGGGTTGCCGTCCTTGTCGCGCGGCAGCCGGCCGAAGTCGCGCTCGATCTCCTCGAAGGAGCCGTAGACGTCGACGCGGGGGTGGTGCTCGTCGTCGGACTTCCACACCGGCACCGGGCTGCCCCAGAAGCGGTTGCGGGTGATCGACCAGTCGCGGGCGTTCTCCAGCCACTTGCCGAACTGGCCGTCCTTGATGTGCTCGGGGACCCAGCGGATCTCCTGGTTGAGCGCCATCAGGCGCTCCTTGACCTTGGTCACCTCGACGAACCACGAGGAGACGCCCTTGTAGATGAGCGGCTGCCGGCAGCGCCAGCAGTGCGGGTAGGAGTGGTCGTAGGTCTCGCGCCGCACGAGCACGGTGCCGGGCGTGACGGAGCCGGCCGCCTCGCCCTTGGTGGCGGCCTTGAGGTGGTCGATGATCTGGAGGTTGGCGTCGAAGACCTGCATGCCCTCGTAGTCGGCGACCGGGAACGTGAAGCGCCCGTCCTTGCCGACCGGCATGACGGCCTCGATGCCCTCGCGGTCGGTGACGACCTTGTCGTCCTCACCGAAGGCGCCGGCGGTGTGCACCAGCCCGGTACCGTCCGTGGTCGTGACGAACTCGGCGGGGACGAGGCGGAAGGCCCGGTCGTGGCCGGCGTAGTAGTCGAAGGCGGGCGCGTAGGTGCGCCCGACCAGGTCGACGCCCTTGTGGCGGGAGACGATCGTGGGCTCGTCGGCGTCGGGGTAGAGCTCGCGCTTGTACGACGCCACGCGGGCGTCGGCGAGCAGGTAGCGCTCGGGCTTGCCGGTGGGCACGTCGGACTCCACGACGACGTACTCGATGTCCTCGCCCACCATCACGGCGAGGTTGGACGGCAGGGTCCACGGAGTCGTGGTCCAGACGAGCACCAGCGTGCCGGCGAGCTCGTCGTCGTCGCCCTCCGAGGTCATCCGGAAGCCGACGGTGACCGCCGGGTCCTGCCGCACCTGGTAGACGTCGTCGTCCATGCGCAGCTCGTGGTTGGACAGCGGCGTCTCGTCCTGCCAGCAGTAGGGCAGCACACGGAAGCCCTCGTAGACCAGACCCTTCTCGTGCAGCTGCTTGAAGGCCCAGATGACCGACTCCATGAACTCCGGGTTCATGGTGCGGTAGTCGTTGTCGAAGTCGACCCAGCGAGCCTGGCGGGTGACGTAGTCGCGCCACTCGCCGGTGTACTTCAGCACCGACTGGCGGCAGGCCTCGTTGAACTTCTCGATGCCGAGCTCGACGATCTCGTCGGTCGTCTTGATGCCGTTGAGGCGCATCGCCTCGAGCTCGGCCGGCAGCCCGTGGGTGTCCCAGCCGAAGCGGCGCTCGACCTTGCGCCCGCGCATCGTCTGGTAGCGCGGGATGAGGTCCTTGACGTATCCGGTCAGCAGGTGGCCGTAGTGCGGCAGGCCGTTGGCGAAGGGCGGGCCGTCGTAGAAGACGAACTCGTTGCCGCCGTCCTCGCCGGCCTCGCGCTGCTCGACGCTCGCCCGGAAGGTGTCGTCGGACTCCCAGTAGGCGAGCACCGCCTCCTCGATCGCCGGGAAGCGTGGGCTGCTGGCGACGGTGGTGGCGTCGGTGTGGCTGACCTTGGGGTACGTCATGGGATTCGCTCGACTCTCGACTCGTGGCTTCCATCCACGAGGACGATCGGGCGACCGCGGTACCACCTCGCTTGGGATCCGGGGATCCCCGCTTCGTTGCGGCTGTGTCGGGCCGTACCCGTCGGGTTCTACTGGGGCCGCGGCCGGGTCGCCGCGCCTGTTCTTCCCGAGGCTCGCCGCTGATGACGGCTCAGACGCCTGTGGCGATCGTACGGCGCCCGCGCGAGGCCGCGCCAATCGGTTACGGGCCGGAGCTCCCCCGGGGCTGGGCCCCGTCCCCGGGGCGGGGGTAGTCCACCGGGTTCGTGCGGGTAGTCCACCGGCAAAGGGTCGTCAGCGAGGCGATCCAGCAGCCAGAACCCGGTGGAGTACCCCGGCAGCCGACAGAACGCTCACCCCGGTCACGCGGTACGGCGGTAGCGCAGGAACCGCGACCGCTGGTCGTCGTTCAAGGCGCGACGCAGCTCGACGGTGTGGGTCGGACTCCACCATGCGGGCTGCTCGAGGGTCCACGTACGTGCTACTGAGGCGCGAGCGGCCCTACCCGCAGCTGCCGACAAACGCGCCGTGAAGTCGTCGAGGTCGCTCCAGTCGGTGACGAGCATCGTGACCGTCTCGAGCCCGTGATCACGGAACGCGGCGTCCTTCTTCACGTCGGTCGCCGTGCCCACGAGGGTGATGTGGTCGGACCCGTTGTACTGCCCGATGAGGCCGAGATCGGGTTGGATGAGGTCAGGCGTCCCGACATGACGCCCGTCCAGCGTGAAGACCGGGCGGTTGCACAGCAGTCGGCTGATCCCCGCTCTCCTCCACACGCCTCGCATCTTCGTCTCGCGGGGCGACCACGAGTTCTCGTCCGCCAGCAGGAGTGCGTCGCGGGCTCGCTGGATCCCGGTCACCGGACCGAGAGATGCGACGTGTGCCGCGACCTCGGCGATGGAGACGAGGTCGGAGTAGCAGGCCATGTCGAGCGCAGCCACCGCGTCGCCCAGAGTGGCGGCACAGCGCATCTCACGGACCACCGAGCAGACCTCGAGCGTCACCGGCACGGTGTCGACCACCACGATCTGGTGGGGATGGAGGAACTCCTGGCTGATCGTGGCGCCCGGCGGTGCGGCCCGATCTCGCCGCGCAAGCAGTGGGACGTCGAGCAGCTCGGCGTACCCGTCCAGGCCGTCGAACCACGCGCCTCCGAGCCATCGCAGCGCGGCCCAGCCGGTCACCGCCTCATCCTTGCGGAGGACGGCAGCTGCCTCGACGATCCGCTGGTCGGGCGTCGGCTCGACGCTGGACGGGACGTGAAGCCCTTGGCTGGTACGCCGCCACCCGGGCCCGCGCGCCTGCCCCCGCGTCGGGCCCGTCAGGCCGTCGGGGTCGACGCGCACCGGGGCCACCAGTCGCGATCGACGTACGTGAAGGGGCGTGGGCTCGAACATGACCGGGACATTCCCGCTGCGGGCCGTTCCAGCAGGTCATCCACAGGGCAGTCCAGTGGAAGCTCGACCTCCCTGGGTAGTCCACCGGGTTTCTGGCTGGTAGTCCACCGGAAACTGGTCGTCGTTGGCGGTATCTGGCAGCCATATCCCGGTGGACTACGCAGGACGGGCTGCGGTTGGGTGGCCACCATGAACTTCGACGGCATGTGGCTGCCCCACGACCAGGACCCGCGGATGCAGACGGGCCAGACACGGGGTGAGCGGGAGTGCCTGGTCGGCTACCTCGAGCACTACCGCCAGACCCTGGCGCTGAAGTGCGACGGGCTGTCGGCCGAGCAGCTGGGCAGCAAGGCGGTGCCGCCGTCCAACATCTCCCTCCTCGGGCTGGTGCGGCACATGGCCCGGGTGGAGCAGAGCTGGTTCCGCCGGGTGATCGAGGCCCGGATGGACATCCCGCGGCTGTTCCAGGACGAGGACGCCGGCTTCGACTTCCCGGAGCCCGACGAGGACCTGGTCCGGGCCAGCCACGCGCTGTGGCAGTCCGAGATCGCCTACGCGCGGGACGTGCTCGAGCGCACCGACCTCGACACCGTCGTGGACGTGCACGGCGAGCCGTCGGAGGTGCGCGACATCGTCGTCCACATGATCGAGGAGTACGCCCGCCACTGCGGGCACGCCGACCTCGTCCGCGAGTGCGTGGACGGCCGCACCGGGCAGTAGGCCACCACCCCGCCGGATGGGGTGCTTCCGTAGGCTGTGCCGGTGACTGCTGCCTCCGGCTACGGCCTGCTGACCATCCACTCGGGACCCACTGGCGAGACCGTCCTCGACGCCTGGTTCCCCTCCCCCGTCCTCGGGGCGACCGAGGGCGGCCCGTCGGAGGAGCTCGCCTTCCTCGACGGCGGTCACGACGACCTGCGCGGCGTCACCCGCGAGGTCCGCCTGGTCGAGATCGCCGACCTCGACGCCGCCCCGGCGTCGACCGAGGACGTCTGGCTGCGCCTCCACCTGCTCTCGCACCGCCTGGTCCGGCCCCACGGGCTCAACCTCGACGGCATCTTCGGCCTGCTCGCCAACGTCGTGTGGACCTCCGCCGGCCCGTGCGCCGTCGAGGGCTTCGAGCAGGTGCGCGCCAGGCTGCGCACCGTCGTACCCGGGCACGTCGTGCAGGTCTTCGGCGTCGACAAGTTCCCGCGGATGACCGACTACGTCCTGCCCACCGGCGTACGCATCGCCGACGCCGACCGCGTCCGCCTCGGCGCCCACCTGGCCGAGGGCACGACCGTCATGCACGAGGGCTTCGTGAACTTCAACGCCGGCACGCTCGGCGCCTCGATGGTCGAGGGCCGGATCTCGGCCGGCGTCGTCGTCGGCGACGGCTCCGACATCGGGGGTGGCTCCTCGATCATGGGCACCCTGTCCGGCGGCGGCAAGGAGACCATCTCGGTCGGCGAGCGCTGCCTCATCGGCGCCAACGCCGGCATCGGCATCTCGCTCGGCGACGACTGCGTCGTCGAGGCCGGGTGCTACGTCACGGCCGGCACCAAGGTGACGGTCAAGGACATGGACGGCAAGCCGCAGGTGGTGAAGGCCGCCACCCTGTCGGGGGTCGACAACGTGCTGTTCCGCCGCAACTCGGTCAGCGGCGCCATCGAGGGCGTGCCGTGGAAGGGCGAGGGCATCGCCCTCAACGCGGCCCTGCACGCCAACTAGCGATGCCGTCCCTGAGGACGGCCGCCGTCGCAGTCGTGGTGGCCATCGGCGCGGTGGCCACCGCTGTCGTGCTCGTGGACCGCGGCGGCGTCCCCGCCATCCTCGACACCAGCGGCTGCACCGCCGAGGTCGGGGGCCACACCGTCGAGATCGACCTCGAGCAGGCCGAGAACGCGGCCCTCATCGCGGCCGTCTCGATCAAGCGCGGCATGCCGGCGCGCGCGGCGAGCATCGCCCTGGCCACGGCCTTCCAGGAGTCGAAGCTCTACAACATCGAGTTCGGCGACCGCGACTCCGTCGGCCTGTTCCAGCAGCGCCCGTCGCAGGGCTGGGGCACCGTCGAGCAGCTGCTCGACCCGGTCTACGCCACCAACGCGTTCTACGACGCCCTGGCCAGGATCGACGGCTACCGCGAGATGGAGATCACCGAGGCCGCGCAGGCGGTGCAGCGCTCGGCCTACCCGGAGGCGTACGCCGACCACGAGGAGGACGGCCGCGCCCTCGCCTCCGCCCTCACCGGCAACTCGGCGCGCGCGATGTGGTGCGACGTGCCGGGCGACGCCGACGAGGCCTCCGACGACCTCGACGAGACCGGCCTCGTCGCGCGCGCCACCGTCGTACGCCGGGACCTCGAGGAGCGCTTCGGCACGCTGTCGCTCGGCGGGTTCGAGCCGCAGGGGGTCTCGAGCGGGCACATGGAGGGATCGGCTCACTACGAGGGGCGCGCGATCGACGTCTTCTTCCGTCCGATCAGCGCGGAGAACACGCAGCGGGGCTGGGCGCTGGCCACCTACCTCGTCGCCAACGCCGACCGCCTCGACATCAAGACGCTGATCTTCGACGACCGCATCTGGCACGCGGGCTCCCGCTCGGACGACGGGTGGACCGACTACCGGGTGCCGTCGTCCTCACGCGGCGACCGGGCGATCCTCGAGCACCGCGACCACGTCCACGTCGACGTCTTCGACTGAGGGTCGTCTCAGCCCGCGAGGCGGGCGACCGCGACGTCGATGCGCTCGTCCGTCGCAGTGAAGGCCACGCGCACGTGCTGCCGGCCGGCGACGCCGTAGAACTCACCCGGCGCGACAAGGATGCCCTTCTCCGCGAGGTCGCCGACGGTCCTCCAGCAGTCCTCGTCCCGCGTCGCCCAGAGGTAGAGCGAGGCCTCGGAGTGGTCGATGGTGAAGCCGGCGACCAGAAGGGCCTCCTTCAGCTTCGCCCGGCGCGCGGCGTAGAGCGCGTGCTGCGCGTCCACGTGGGCGTCGTCGTCGAGGGCCGCGATCATCGCGCGCTGCTGCGGGCCGGGCATCTGGAGGCCGAGGTTCTTGCGGACCGCCAGCAGCTCGCCCACCAGGGCCGGGTCGCCGGCCACGAAGGCGCAGCGGTAGCCGGCGAGGTTGGAGCGCTTGGAGAGCGAGTGGACGGCGAGGAGGCCGTCGAGGGAGCCGCCGTTGACCTGCGGGTCGAGGATCGACAGCGGCCGCTCACCCTCCCACGCGCACTCGATGTAGCACTCGTCGGAGACCAGGATCGTGCCGCGCTCGCGTGACCAGTCGACGACCTTGCGCAGGTGGTCGAGCGGCAGCACCCGGCCGCTGGGGTTGGCCGGGCTGTTGATCCACAGCAGCTCGGGCGTGCGGGGGCCGAACGAGGTCAGCGAGTCGGTGGCGAGGCTCTCCGCGCCGGCCAGCGCCGCGCCGACCTCGTAGGTCGGGTAGGCCAGGGCCGGGTAGCCGATGAGGTCACCGGCGCCGATGCCGAGGTGGACGGCCATCGAGCCGATCAGCTCCTTGGAGCCGATGACCGGCAGCACGCCGTCCAGGCCGAGGCCGGTCACGCCGTGGCGGCGCGCCAGCCAGTCGATCGCCGCCTGGCGGGTGGCCTCGAGGCCGATCGTCGTCGGGTAGCCCGGCGAGTCGGCCGCGGCCCGCAGCGCCTCCTGCACGACGGCGGGCGTCGGGTCGACCGGGGTGCCGATCGACAGGTCGCAGACCCCGTCGGGGTGCGCGCGCGCCGTCGCGGCGTGGGTCGTGAGCTTGTCCCAGGGAAAGTCCGGGAGCCGGCCGGAGACCGGCTGCAGCATCACTCGTCGTGCTCCTGCGGGGGCAGCGCTGCGACGAGCTCGTGGTCCTTGTCGATGACACCCATCTTGGCGGCGCCACCCGGCGAGCCGAGGTCGTCGAAGAAGTGGACGTTGGCGTCGTAGTAGCCCTTCCACTCCTCCGGGGTGTCGTCCTCGTAGAAGATCGCCTCGACCGGGCAGACCGGCTCGCAGGCACCGCAGTCGACGCACTCGTCGGGGTGGATGTAGAGCATCCGCTTGCCCTCGTAGATGCAGTCGACGGGGCACTCGTCGACGCACGCGCGGTCCTTGAGGTCGACGCACGGCTGGGCGATGACGTAGGTCACCAGGTCCTCCTGAACACGGGTGGGGCACGGATGGGGGAAGGTGTCGCTTCACTCTAGTATCCGGGAGTGCCTGATCCGTCAGAACCCCACACCGTGGGCAGCCACACGCTCGGACCCCACCTGGTCGGGCAGCGGATCGTGGTCCGGCACCTGCTTCCCGACGGCCGCGCGAGCGACGTCCTGGGCACGTGTACGGCGTGGGGCGCGGACTCGCTCACCATCGATCGCGACGGCCACGGACCCGTCGTGGTCGCGCTGGCCGACGTGGTGACCGGCAAGCCGGTGCCGCCGCGCGCGTCCGTGCGGGCGCGCGTCCCCGCGCGCGAGGTGGAGCTGCGCATCGGGGCCTTGTGGACCTCGCTCGAGACCGAGCCACTGGGCGACTGGGTGCTGCGCGCCTCCCCTCCGCACGGAGGACGGCTGCGGCGCCGAGGCAACTCCGCGCTCGCGATGGACGATCCGGGCATCGGCTGGGGCGACGCCGTCTGGCGGGTGCGCGAGTTCTACGCCGCGCGCGAGCAGCCGGCGTACATCCAGGTGCAGCGCGGGTCGCAGGTGGAGGAGAGGCTCGCGCCGCTGGGCTTCACCTCGCGCGGGGACGGCGACGCCCACGCGCAGCTGGCGTCGGTGGCCCGCGCGCTCCGGTCCGTACGCCGCTCCGCCCCCGACGCGCCCGTCGAGCTCGAGGAGTCGCCGACCGCCGTGACCGTGCGCCTCCATGCAGGCGCCGCGACCGGGCGCGGCGTGCTCTCCGGCGACTGGCTGCTCGTCGAGGGCCTCGTCGTCGAGCCGGCCCGTCGGCGGCGTGGGCTGGCCACGGCCGTGCTCGGGGAGGTGCTCGACTGGGGCGCGTCGCGCGGCGCGACCACGGCGCTGCTGCACGTCGAGACGGACAACGCAGGCGCGGTCGCCCTCTACGAGAAGCACGGCTTCGTGACCCACCACACCAACCGCTACCTCACCTTCAGGGGCGACTGAAGAGGCGCTGCGACGCCTTCAGGACGCGGTTCCACAGCAGGCGCTGCAGGACAAGCACGACCACGCCCGCGACGAGCATCCCGGCGACGTTGAGGCCGAGCTGGGCCAACGACCCACGGACCTCCGACGGCGCCCAGGTGCCGAGCGCGACGGCCAGGTTGCCGGCCGCGGGGACCGTGGTCACCGAGATGAACACGCCCACCATGGCGTTGGCCCGGGCCGTGGTCAGGGCGAGGACGCCGGCCGCACCGGCGATCAGCGCCACGATGAACGACCAGCGGTCGGGGTGCCAGATGAACCCGGTCTGGGGGCGCGGGCGCGTCACCATGTCGGTGGTCACCAGCCCGGTCGCCGCGGCGAGCAGGCTGAGCAGGGCCACCGTCGCGATGGCGAGCACGAAGCTGAGCACGAGCAGGCGCAACGCCCGCACGGTGAGCCCGGCGTGCCCGAACACCAGACCTGTGGCGATGGCGGCCACCGTCGTGAACTCGGGCCCGACCACCATGGCCCCGATCACCAGGACCGAGGAGTCGGTGACGACCGCGATGGCAGCGAGCAGCGTGGCGAGCACCAGGAAGACGTGGAAGGAGACCGTGGGCCGGCTCGCGGCGTAGCCCTGCTCGATCACCGACTCCCAGATCACCGCGTCGTCGGGATCGCCCGGCGCGGAGCGCTCCAGGCGCCGGGCCGCGGCGAACGGCGTCGCGGTGGGTGTCGTGACGACGATGCCGCCCACCTCGTCGAGGCCCAGGTCCTTGAGGCGGGCGAGCAGCTCGCCGACCAGCTCGCGAGCCACGTCGCACTCGACCAGGTCCCCCGCCGGCGACCGGCACGCGCCGACGGTGACCGTCAGGTTGGCCGACCGCTGGTGGTCCTCCAGCAGGGCCACGACCTCCTCGCTCAGCGCCGTCGGGACGGTGAGTCGCAGGTGCACGAGCATGGGCGGAGCCTACGGCCCGAAACTCGGTTGTCCGCGCAGCCGCGACCCTCCACGATGGGTGCCGACGACCGTGGGGCCTGACACACCCCCTGCACCCGCACCGCGCGGGGCAGAGCAGCGGACGTCCGTGCGTACGACGTCACCGACGAGAGGCCGGACCACTCCGTTCGGCAAAGGTGTGGTGGCACCGCGACCCAGCCCACCGCCCACACCTCCAGGGCCCCCTACCTGGAGGACATCATGAGAACGCTCTGCACGGACCTGACCACCACGACGCCCGGCACCGAGGTCACGCTCGAGGGCTGGGTGCACCGGCGCCGCGAGCTGTCCCGGGTCACCTTCCTCGTGCTGCGCGACCGCAGCGGGCTGGGCCAGGTGGTGCTGCCGGCCGGCACTGTGGTGCCGCCCGAGGAGACGACCGTGCGGGTCACCGGCACGGCCACCGCCAACGCTCAGGCACCGGGTGGCGTCGAGGTGACCGACGCGACCGTCGAGGCGCTGACCGAGGACGCCGCCACCCCACCGGCCGAGCTGTGGCGCCCGGGGCTGGACGTCTCGCTGCCGACGCTGCTCGACCACGCGCCCGTGCTGTGGCGCCACCCGGCCCAGCGGGCCCGGTGGGAGCTCGCAGCCGCCTCGCTCCGCGGCTTCCGCACCACGCTCGACGCGCTGGGCTTCACCGAAGTGGCGACACCGAAGCTCGTGGAGTCGGCGACCGAGTCGGGGGCCGACCTCTTCGCGGTCGACTACTTCGGCCGGCCGGCCTACCTGGCCCAGAGCCCGCAGTTCTACAAGCAGCAGCTGGTCGGCGTCCTCGAGCGGGTCTACGAGGTCGGCCCGGTCTTCCGCGCCGAGCCCCACGACACCGTCCGGCACCTCGCTGAGTACCGCTCGCTCGACGTCGAGCTCGGCTTCGTCCGCGACCACCGCGACGTGCTGGCCGTCCTGCGCGAGGTGCTCGCCGGGATGGTCGCCGCCGTGGCCTCCTGCGAGACCGCGGTCGCGCGCACCGGGGCGCGGCTGCCGGTCGTGCCGGAGGAGATCCCGGTGATCCACTTCGCCGACGCGCTCGCCCTCGTGGGCGCGCCGCCCGACGAGCACGACCTCGCACCCGAGCACGAGCGCGCCCTCGGGGCGTGGGCGCTGGCGGAGCACGGCTCCGACCTGCTCGCCGTCGAGGGCTACCCGATGGCCAAGCGACCCTTCTACACGCACGCCTGGTCTCGTGACGGCGCTGGCGCGCCTCCTCGACCACCGGGTTCGTCGGGCTGGTCCAACAGCTTCGACCTGCTTTTCCGCGGGATGGAGCTCGTGACGGGCGGGCAGCGCCTGCACCGTGCGTCGGCGTACGACGCCGCGATCCGCGCGCGCGGCGAGGACCCGGCGGCGTACGAGTCCTACCTGCAGGCCTTCCGCCACGGCATGCCGCCGCACGGCGGCTTCGCCATCGGGCTGGAGCGCTGGGTGGGCCGGCTGGTCGAGGCGGCCAACGTCCGCGAGGTCACCCTCTTCCCGCGGGACCTGCACCGGCTCACGCCGTAGGGCTACTCGTCGACGGCGTCGGGGTTGGTGCAGATGACGGTGTCGCTGGGGATGTAGGTCGTGTGGAAGACCTCGTCGTCGCGGGTCTCGTCGTTGCCGTTGACCGGGGTGAAGTAGCGGACCACGTCGATGTCGAAGCCGCCGAAGCCTTCGTTGGCGTGGCACTTGAGGGAGTCGATGCGCCGCGTCTTGTGCTTGGTCAGGTTGTAGCGCTCGCCCGTGGTGGTGGTGATGTCCCAGTACTTCGTGGAGTACATGGTCACCGTGACCTGCCCCGACGACGTCGGCGTGGAGGGGACGACCATGGTGTCGACCAGCACGCCGTAGGGGGTGTCGTTGCGGAAGCGGAGGTCGACCGAGCCCCACGCGACCGTCGCCTCGCGACCGATCGGGTAGCGGTCGATGTAGAACGAGTGCGGCTTGTGCTCGACGTCCTCGAGCCCGGCGAAGAACATCGCGTTGAACAAGGTGGTGGCCATCTGGGAGACGCCGCCGCCGAGGTCCTGGACGAGGATGCCGTCGTTGATGATGTAGCCCTTGGTGAAGCCGTTCTCCACGGTGCGCTCCCCGACGATGTCGTTGAGGGAGAAGGTCTCGCCCGGCTTGAGCACGGTGCCGTCGATGATCTCCGCAGCGCGGCCGAGGTTGACGTTGCGGTACTCCGCGTAGGGGAAGTAGGTGGAGAAGCTCGACACCTGCTCGGTGATCTGGAGGGCCTTGGCGTCCTGGGTGGTGAACTCGGGCTCGGCGACCTTGGCGGAGAGCGCGAGCGTCCGCTCGCCCTGAGGCTTGGCGACCGTGGCGAGGAAACCCGCCTCGAGCTCGGCCGGGTCGAACGTCACGCCCGGCTTGGCCGGGACGACCTGCGGCCGGCCGTCGACGAGCGCGACGGTGGCGTCGACGGGGGCGCCCTGGGTCACCCGCGCACCGACGACCTCGGTCAGCTTCGCCGGGTCGAGGGTGGGCACGAGCTCGCCGTCGGTGGGCACGAGGCTGAGGGCCGCGGTGTAGTCGGCCGGGAAGACCTTGACGTCCGAACCCTCGAACCTGAGGGTCACGGGAGCCGCGACGGCCGGTGAGGCGAAGGAGTCGAGCGCCTCCTGCACGTCACCCTGGTCGATGGCGGGCACGACGTCCGCAGTGGTCAGCGCGACCTCCGCAGGGGCGTCCTCGAGGAAGGCGGCGCGCAGCGCGGTGAGGGTGTCGCTCGGGTCGAGGGCCCTGCCGGTCCGCGCCTTCGTCGTGACGATCTGCTCGCCCTCGAACGCGACCGCCCCGTCGCGGGCCGCGGCGCCGTGCTGCTCGTCGAGCCCGGTCAGGTAGGCGTTGTAGACGGCGCTGTCGACCGTCACCTCGGCCTCGTGCGCGTCGCCCCCGGTGAAGTAGTTCCAGAGCCGCACCGGGTCCCAGCTCTCCTCGCCGCCGGCCTCGGCCACCGAGGCCTCGTAGTCGACCTGGAGGCCCATCTCGGCCGGGTCGATCGCGACCGGCGTGCCGTCGATGGTGGTGGCGATGTCACGCGCGACCTTGTCGGCGAGCCCGGCCTCGAGCCGTTGCGCGGCCTCGCCCTGGGGGTGCCCGCCGATGCGGACGCCGGAGACCGTCGTGTTGCGCGGGACCTTGTCGCCGGCGACGTAGTGCGCGGCGACGTAGAGCCCGCCGAAGAGCACCACGAGACCGACCAGCAACCACGCGACGACGGAGGCGCCCGTCTTCTCGCGAGGCTGTCCGTCAGTGCTGCTGGGGTCCTTTGCCACGCGGCGAGTCTAGGTAAGAGATCCCCGAACTCCCTGATCCCCGGCGCGCCCCCGACGCGACGCAACGGTCGCCAGCGCGGCGACCAGCAGGACGAGCGACCCGCCGATGAACGACCACCCCGGCGCGTCCGAGGAGATCAGGAAGCCGCCCGCCGGACGCCCCAGCGCACCGCGCAGGACAGGCACGCACCAGCCGATCGCGAAGGCCAGCCGCACGAGGCCCGGCGGCAGCCAGGCGAGCACCACCAGGGCGGTGCCGAGGGCGAGCCCCAGCCCCCACCACTGCTGGTGCAGCACCGTGCCGGCTGCCCCGGACACCACTCCGACGACGAGCGCCGGGAGCGACCTCACAGGCCAGCGAAGAGGTCGTCCTCGAACCCGTCGGCGTCCGCGGGCCCCGGGGTGCCCTTGACCAGGCGGTAGAACTCCTCGGCCCACCACGAGTGCCCGCTCTCGGCGCCGACGAAGAAGTCACCGTCGGACTTGACCTGGGTCTCGTGCTTGGCCAGCGCGTCCATCTTGCGCTGCACCGTGGCCGTCCCGTCGACGCGGGCGCTGATCAGCTCGTCCGGGGTGACGAAGGGCGGCAGCTTGCCGTCGGGGTCCAGCCCGGCGAAGGTCTCGGTGTCGCCGGCCTCCCGCAGCGCGCGCAGGCTGTCGCGCATCCGCGACTCGCTCATCGCCGTCCAGTAGATCTTCGCGATGTCGTGCGGCTCGCCGAGGTCGAGCTTGTACGACGGCGCTGCCGCCAGCTGGGCGGCGTACATCGCCACGCGGTGCGCCTGGATGTGGTCGGGGTGGCCGTAGCCGCCGAACTGGTCGTAGGTGACCAGCACCTGCGGACGGACCTCGCGGATCACCTTCACCAGCTCGTCGGCGGCCTCGTTGAGGTCGGCGTGCCAGAAGGCGCTGTCGGGGATCGTCTCGGCCGGGATCGCGTGGCCCTCCTCGTGCCAGGCCATCCCGGAGTCGTGGAAGCGCCCGAAGCCGCCCAGGAAGCGGTGGTCGGTGACGCCGAGGACCTGCATCGCCTCGACCAGCTCGCCACGGCGGTGCTCGCCGAGCCCGCCCTTCTCGTCGTACGCCAGGTGGGCGAGGTCGGGGACGAGCACCTCGCCCATCTCGCCGGCGGTGCAGGTGACCAGCGTGACCGCCGCGCCCTCGTCGACGTAGCGCGCCATGGTGGCGCCGTTGTTGATGCACTCGTCGTCGGGGTGGGCGTGCACGAGCAGGATGCGGCGGTCGGACATGGGATCAGCCTAGATCGGGGCGCTTCACCCGCCTGGGTGCGGTCGGCAGGTCGAGCGGAGGCGTCGGCGGGGGCTGCTCCTCCCCCTCGTCGAGCCATCCGTCATGGGTGTCGACGAGCACCTCCAGCATGAAGGCCGGCGCGTCGCTCACGACCGCCCACGGGTGGTCCTCGTCGTCGTCCTCCCCCGACAACCGCTCCCGCTCGACGCGCGCCTCGAACCCGTCGGCCCGCAACCGCGCCACGACCGCCTGCGCGTCGTCCTCGTCGAAGAAGATCGCCCTCACGGGGGTGATTCTGCCCCCTGGCCGGTGTGGCTATGGTCGCTGGCATGAGCACCGCCTCGGAGTCGCCGTACGTGGAGGGGGTGCACCTGCAGCGCACGGACGAGAACGTGCGCGAGATCGCCGCGCTGGCGGCGGTGCTGGGAGAGCCGACGGGGCTCGACGGGCTCCTCGGCGACCTGAAGTACGCCGTGCGCCCGGCGCGGGTGGTGCCCCGGCTGCTCGGGCGCGCGGTGCGCGAGGCCTACCGATGGGACGCCTACGACGAGCGCGACGAGCTCTGGTACCCCCAGGGCATCTCCACGAGCGCGGACGCCTCCGACACCGAGGCCTTCCTCACCCGTGCCGGCGACGGGCGCAGGGTGGTGGTGACGACCTGGTACTCGACGGGCAAGGACGGCATCAAGCGCGGGTCGCGGGTGAGCTTCGTCGACCTCGACTCGGGGAGGTACCGCCACGTCCTGCTCGTCTCGCCGGTCTTCGACAAGGCCGGCAACCTGACGCTGAAGCCGATGAGCATCCACGCCGGCGGCATCGTCTGGGCGGGGCCCTACCTCCACATCGCGGCCACCAGCCGCGGCTTCGTGACGGCCCGCGTCGACGACATCATGCGGGTCCCCGGCGACGACGACCACCCGGAGAGGTTCGGCCTCGAGGGATCGACGCTCTACTCGTTCGGCCACCGCTACGTGCTGCCGGTGCGCTTCACCTACCAGGCCCACGCCGACGAGGGCCACGAGAAGCTGCGCTACTCCTTCATGTCCCTCGACCGGCGCTCCGACCCACCGGCGCTGGTCGCCGGGGAGTACGCCGTCGACCCCGACGCGACCACCCGGCTGGCCCGCTACCCGCTGGACCCGCAGACCTGGCAGCTCGCGTCCGGCGACGACGGCTTCTCGCGGCCGCTCGCGATCGACGAGGGCGGCGTGCGGCAGATGCAGGGCGCTGTCATCGCGGGTGGGCGCTACCACGTGACGGTCTCGCACGGACCGTGGATGCCCGGCACCGTCTTCACCGGCCAGCCGGGCGCGATGCGGGAGAAGAGGTGGGCGCTGCCGATGGGTCCGGAGGACCTCAGCTACTGGCCCTCCACCGACCGGATCTGGTCGCTCACCGAGCACCCGCGCCGGCGGTGGATCGTGTCGATGGACCGGACGTGGTTCGACTGATCACCGGGGCCGCAGCCAGCCCGTGACCGCCGGCAGCCCGCCGACCCAGCCCAGCGTGGCGGCGTACAACGCCCGCCTCCCCCGCTGCCGCGGCTTGTGGTCCCACTTGCCCGTCCCGGCGCAGGGATCGGTCGTGCCGCGGCAGGTCCAGCCGTGGAGGAAGACCAGGGTCCGGCCGTCGCGTCCCTCGACGAGGTCCGCGCCTCCTGGGCCGCACACCCCGGTCCTGTCCTTGTCCAGGAGCATCCCGACCTCGGCGGCCGACCAGTCGAGCAGCGACGTCGAGCGCATCCAGCGGGTGCGGTAGCCGCAGCGCGTCCAGTCGCCCTCGGAGGCCAGCATCACGTAGCCCTCGGGACGCTGCGTGAGGACCGGGTTCTCCAGCACGCCGGCCGACCGCACCAGCTCGACGCTGGTCGCGCCGCCCAGCACCGCCTGGCCGTCGGGCGCCAGGGGCACGATCCGGATCGTCGAGGGGACGCGGTCGGTCTTGTAGAGCAGGTACGACGACCCGTCGGCGTCGCGGAACCACGTCGGGTCGATCACCCCGGCGCGCGGCAGGGTCGGGTCCCGCGGGAGCAGCGGGTCCTGGGCCACCGGTGTCCGGGCGTAGGACGGGCAGACGAGCGGAGCGCGCCCCACCGGGCGGAAGGGACCGCGCGCCGCGTCGGCCCGGGCGACCCCGATGCAGCGCCCGTGCTCGCCCATCCCGCGCACGGGCGTGGCGTAGTAGAGCAGCCAGCGACCGCGCACCCGCGCCACGTCGACCGCCCAGACCCCGCCCTCGCGCGACCACGACGGGCGGTGCGTGAGCAGGCCGGCACCCCGTCGCCACGGGCCGTCGGGGTTCCGCGACCACGCGTGCGGGACGCGGTCACCGGTGGAGTAGGCCACCAGGCCGGTGGGGGTGTCGACGACGGCCGGGTCGGGGAAGTCGACGTTGAGCACCGGTCGCGGCCCGGAGTCGTCCGCAGTGGCAGGGTCGGCCACGGCCAGCAGGGTGGTCGCGAGCAGCAGCACGAGCAGGCGCGCTGCTCCCCGGTTCGGCACCGGGGGACCGTACCCGCTGGAGGACCGTCAGGGGCGCAGGACGGCCGGGAGCGTCTCGAAGCCGCGCAGGATGCGGGTCTCGCGGCGGCGGGCGCCGGGCTGCAGGCGCAGCTCGGGGAACCGGTCCCAGATCGCGCGCAGCCCCACCTCGCCCTCCATCCTCGCGAGCTGGGCCCCGAGGCAGTGGTGGCGTCCGGCCGAGAAGGCGATGTGGTCGCGGGCGTTGGCGCGGCCGACGTCGAAGCGCAGCGGGTCGGGGAAGACCTCCGGGTCACGGTTGGCGCCGCCGAGGATCGCGGTCACCATCCACCCGGCCTGCACGGGCTGCCCGGCGAGCTCGGTGTCGCGGATCGCCATCCGGCCGGTGAGCAGCACCGGTGGGTCGAGCCGCAGCGCCTCCTCGACGACATTGGTCCACAGCGAGGGGTCGGCCACCACGCGGGCCCGCTCGTCGGGGTGGTCGTGCAGGAGGGCGATGCCGTTGCCGAGCAGGTTGACGGTGGTCTCGAAGCCGGCGGCGAGGACCAGCCCGGCCGTCGCCTTGAGCTCGGACTCGCTGAGACCCTGCCCCTCGTCGCGGACGGCGACGAGCTGGCTGAGCAGGTTGTCGCCCGGCTCGCGGCGCAGGTTGTCGAGGTGCTGCCCGAGCCAGGTGTCGAACTGGGCGAGAGCCCGCGACACCGCGCGGTAGCGCCGCAGACCGAGGCCGAGGTCGAGGCTGGGCGCCGCCGCCGAGCCGAAGTCGAGCACCCGGCCGCGCTCCTCCTCGGGCACCCCGAGGACCTCCGCGATCACCGTGACCGGCAGCCGCGCGCAGTAGGTCTCGACGAGGTCGACCGTGCTCGTGGCCCGCGGCTCCAGCTCGTCGAGCAGGTCGGCCGCGATCTCCTCGGTGCGCTCACGCAGCTTCTCGACCGCCCGCATCGTGAAGACCCGGGTGACGAGCTTGCGGTAGCGCGTGTGGTCGGGGGGCTCGGTCACGAGCAGCGACGGCGGCTCGACCGGGTGGAGGGTCGTCGGCGCCGACCAGCGGGCGATCCGGCCGAGCGGCCCCTCGTTGGTGGGGAAGCCGGAGCGGAAGTCGTCGCTGGTGAGCAGCTGGCGTACGGCGGCGTGGCTGGTGGCGACGTAGCCGATCCGCGAGCGGTAGAGCGGGCCGCGGGACCGGATCTCCTCGATCAGCTCGAAGACCTCGTCGGTGCCGAGGGCCCCGACCCGGATCAGCCGCGCCTGCAGGTCACCGCGGTCGGCGGCCCGGCGCAGCAGCAGCGTCGGCAGGCCGTGCGCGACGCCCCAGTGGACGGTCGACTTCATGTCGCGACTCTAACCACGCCTAGGGTCGGGAGCATGTGGCTCGTGGTGGACCTCCTGCTCGTCGGCGTCTTCGCGGTGGTCGGCCGGCTGAGCCACTACGGGGCCCTGACCGCGGGCGGCTGGTGGACCACGGCGTGGCCCTTCCTCGTGGGCACCCTGCTCGCGTGGGCGGTGCTCGCGCTGACGCGCCGGCCGCCGGCCGCGGTCAGCTCCGGCGTGGTGGTGTGGCTGGGCGCCCTGGTCGGCGGGATGGTCCTGCGCCAGGCGAGCGGCCAGGGCACGGCGACGGCCTTCGTGGTCGTGGCGACCCTCGTCCTGGGCGCGGTGCTGGTGCTGCCTAGAGTCGGTGCACGTGTCCGACGCTGATGCTCCACCCCGCAGCACCCGCGCCGCTGCGATCCCGTTCGGCATCCTCGTCGCCGCCGTCGTCCTCGTCTCGGTCAACCTGCGACCCGGCGCCTCGTCGCTCGGACCGGTGCTGGAGGAGGTGCGCCGGGGCCTCGGCATGAGCGGCGGCGTGGCCGGCGCGATGACCGGCCTGCCCGGCCTCTGCTTCGGCCTCGTCGGCGCCCTCGCCGTCGGCTTCGCGCGCAAGGTCGGGATGACCGCCGGCATCACCATCGGGCTCACTGCCGCAGCCGCCGGCCTGCTGCTGCGAGTCACCACTGGAAGCGTGCCCCTGTTCCTCGTCCTCACCGTGGTCGCCCTGGCCGGAATGGCCGTCGGCAACGTGCTGGTCCCGGCGTGGATCAAGGCGCACGGCCACGCCGTCGTGCTGATGACGATCTACGGCACCGGCCTGGTGGTGGGCGGGTCGATCGGCCCCCTCGTCACGGCCCCCGTCACCGAGGCGACGGGCTCCTGGCAGCACGGCCTCGGCATGTGGGGACTGCTCGTCGCGCTGGCGCTGCCCCTGTGGGCGTGGCTCGCGCTGCACGAGCGACGCGCTCCGTCCGAGCACAGCGTCGCCGGCGAGCCACCGCCGAGCGGACGGATGGTCCACTCCCCGACGGCGGTCGCGCTCACGGTCCTCTTCGGCGTGCAGTCGATGCACGCCTACGTCCAGTTCGGCTGGCTCCCGCAGATCTTCCGCGACGCCGGACTCTCCGCCTCGAGCGCCGGGGCCATGCAGGCGCTGCTGTCGGGTGTCGGCGTCGTCGGCGCGCTGGCGATGCCGACCGTCATCGCGCGCACCAGCGGGCTGCACGCGTGGATGGTGTCCTTCGGCGTCATGCTCGCCCTGGGGTACGCCGGCCTGCTGGTCGCACCGGCCACGGTCCCGTGGCTGTGGGCCCTGCTGCTGGGGTTCTCGGGGCTCGCCTTCCCGACGGCGATCTCGTTGATCACCGCCCGCACCCGCCACCCGTCGGTCACCGCCCAGCTGTCGGGGTTCGTGCAGCCGGTCGGCTACGCGCTCGCCGCGATCGGCCCCTTCCTCGTCGGCCTGCTCCACGACGCCACCGACGGCTGGTCGCTGGTCATCGTGCTGCTGATGCTGACCTCCGTGCCGCTGACCCTCGCCGGGCTGCGCGTCGCGCGGCCGTCGTACGTCGACGACGAGATCTGACGCGGACCCTAGCTGCGGCCCCGGCCACCGAGGCGGTGGTGCGTCCCCACCGGCGCCTCACCAAGGTGCCCCACACCGTGCCGCCGGTACGGGCGGAGCACCGGGAGCCCGGGACGCATGAGGTCCTCACGATCGCGGCGCGCCTGGCGCTCGCTGAGCAGGAAGGCGGCGAACAGCGCCACACCGAGGACCCCCGTCACCCACAGCACGTGTCGACCGTACGCCTCGGACGGCGCTCAGGACACCC
The DNA here is from genome assembly GCF_051912545.1 of Nocardioides sp. N13(2025). GTDB lineage: Bacteria > Actinomycetota > Actinomycetes > Propionibacteriales > Nocardioidaceae > Nocardioides. Next base: position 2,641,426 of record NZ_CP196809.1, read on the forward strand.
GTTCGACCCGACCGTCCGCCCACACGACCAGCCCGGTGCGCCACCGCGAGCGCAGCCACGTGGGCCCGTCCACGCCGAGCGCGAGCGCCGCCGTGGCGTCGATGTCGACGCTGGTCAGGTCAGCACCGATGACCGTCACCGAGGCGAGCACGTCCTGCGCCCGTCCGGTGCGCGCGTCGACGACGTGGGCGCCGCGATGGGCGGAGCCCGACGTGGCCACGGCTCCGCGGCGCACCGGCACCGTGGCCACCAGGCGGGTCGGGTCGAGGGGGTGCTCGATCCCGATCGTCCAGGGCTCGCCGGCCGGGTCGGCGACGTGGCAGACCATGTCTCCCCCGGCCGAGAGGCACACGTCGGTGTCGGCCAGCTCGAGCAGCGGGGCGACCGCCCGGTCGACGGCCCACCCCTTGACGACACCGCTGGGGTCCAGCCGGCGTACGCCGTCCGTGTCGGGCAGGCACACGTCGAACGCCCCTCCCGAGGCGAACCGCGCGTCGTCCCCGAGGCGGAGCACCTCGGCCACGGCGGGGTCGCAGTCCTCGAGGGCGAGCTCGCCGCGGCCCAGGCGCGAGACCTGGCTGTCGGCGCGCCACGTGCTGAACACGGCGTCGACCCAGCGGAGCTCGGCCAGCGCCGCCTGCCAGGCCTCCTCGCCGGCGGCGTCGTCGGCATGGCGGCCGCGCAGGGCGAGGCTGATCGGCATGCCCATCACGTGCTCGACACGACGGGTGGTCGTGGGTGCGGTCACGGTGCTCACAGCCCGGCCTGGTCGAGGGCGCTCTGCAGCGACTGCAGGTAGCCCTGGCTGGTGTAGGTGGCGCCGCTGACCATCGAGACGTCGTGGCCCTGGGAGTCGAGGGTGTCCTGGATGAGCTGCGGCAGCGCGTAGTTGGCGATCTCGACGTCACGGCCGTTGCCGTTGGGGTACTGCAGGATCGAGACGTGGGTGATCGTCGAGCCCGACACGTCGAGCTGCACCTGCATGGGGCCCCACTGGGTGTGTGCGACCTGACCCGTCACCGAGGTGTTGGAGCTGCCAGAGGTGCTGCCGGAGGTGCTGCCGGAGGTGGACTGACCCTGCTTGGAGCCGGAGAACGTGCTCCCGGTGCTCGTGGCCATCACCGACGAGGTGGAGGTGTGGTAGCCGAAGAGGACGACCACGGTGGACAGGGTGCTCAGCACCCAGAGGACGATGCGTTTCACAGGTCTCACCAGCCGAAGTTCTCGAGATGGATGTGGTGCTCGGGCACGCCGGCCGCGCGGAGGTCGCGCAGCACGAGGTCGGTCCAGGCGCGGGGCCCGCAGAGGTAGACGTCGCGCTCCGCGACGTCCGGGACCCAGGACCGCAGCGCGGCCAGGTCGGTGGCAGCGCGTACGCCGTCTCCGAGCCAGGAGTCCGGTGCGCGGCGGCGTCCGGGGAGGCCCCAGACGACGAGGCCACGGTCGTGCGAGAGGGCGGTCAGCTCGTCGACGAAGAGCGGGGCGGACGACGTGCGATGGAGGAGCACCGCCTCGCCGGGGGCGTACTCCAGGCCCTCGGCCAGCGCGCGCAGCGGGGTGATGCCGACGCCGGCGCCGATCATCAGGACCTTGTGCCGGCCACGGGCGCGCGGGCTGAGCCGGCCGTAGGGCCCCTCGATCCAGGCCCGCGAGCCGACCGCCAGACCCGCCGCCGCGCCGCTGCCGTCGCCGACGTCCTGGACCGTGATCCGGAGGGAGCGGCCGTCGGGGGCGGCGGACAGGGAGTAGGGGTTGGCGCGGGTCCAGCCGGGTCGGCCGTGGAAGCGCCAGGTGAAGAACTGACCGGCCTCGACGGGCAGCCGGTGCAGGTCGCGCCCGGTCAGGTGCACCGACACGATCCCGTGGCCCTCGGGGACCACGGCGGCCACGCGGAGGTCGTGGCGCAGGTTGCGCCACACCGGCAGCCCGACCCGCCACACCAGCACGCTGGCGGCGGCGCCAGCCCACGCCGACCACCAGAACACCTGGCGTCCGGTCGAGGACGTGAAGTCCGCGCCGGTCCACAGCTGGTGCGGGATGGCGAGTCCGACGCCGAGGTAGGCGTAGAGGTGCAGGAGGTGCCACGACTCGTAGCGCAGCCGGCGCCGGGCCGCGCGGATGCTCGTCACGACGACCATGACCAGGCACAGCGTGGCCGCGGTCGCGAGCAGCATGCCGGGGTAGTTGACGACGAGGTCCCACAGGGTGCGCGGGGTGGCGGTCACCGACCCGCTCGCATAGCCCCAGGTGATCGTGACGATGTGCGCCAGCATCAGGTTGAACGACGTGAAGCCGACGATGCGGTGCAGCCGGGCGAGCTCGTCCTGGCCGAAGGCCTGCTCCAGCACCGGCACGCGCGCCATCAGCACGACCTGCGCGAGCAGCAGCACGGCCGCGCCGAGGCCGGTGAGGCGGCCGACCGACTGCAGGCCGGTGGCCCAGCCGCCCAGCTGGCCGATGCCGCCGCCGGTGACCCACCACCAGGTCACCAGCAGCAGCGACAGCCACAGGGTGCTGCCCGCGGCGAGCCGCACCCCGCTGTCGCGACGGGCGCGCGCGCCGAGTCGGCGTACGACGGAGGGGGCGGGTGCCGCCGGGGCCTGGAGCGGGGTCATGTCGTCGACACTGGCCACCGACGCTGGGACGGGCGTGGGTGCCACCTGTGCGGATGCTGTGAGTGTCAGGATCTGTCCGTGAAGCAGTGGGTGGTGGTCGTCGGCGGGACCAACATGGACGTGGTCGCGCGCACCTCCGCGCCGCTCGTGCCCGCGACCAGCAACCCCGGCCACACCCGGATCTCGCCGGGCGGCGTCGGGCGCAACGTCGCCGCCTGCCTCGGCCTGCTCGGGGCGCCGGTCCGCCTGGTGTCCGCGGTCGGCGACGACACGTTCGGCGAGGAGGCGCTCCGGGTGACCGCTGCGTGCGGTGCCGACGTCGGAGCCGTACGCCGCGTGCCGGGCGCGACCGGCACCTACACCGCGATCCTGGACGACGGCGGCGAGCTGGTGGCGGCGGTGTCGGACATGGCGACCGTCGACGCGCTGGTGCTGGAGACCGTGCACCTCACCGACGCGGCGCTCGTGGTGCTCGACGGCAACCTCGCGCACGCCCAGGCCGCCCGCGTCGTGTCCGCCGCCGCTGCCGCGGGCGTGCCGCTCGCCTTCGAGCCGGTCTCGGTCGCCAAGGCGGGCCGGCTCGCCGACCTGGTGCGCGACCTGTTCCTCGTCACGCCCAACACCGACGAGATCGCGGCGCTGACCTCTCGCCCGACCGATGACTGGCGCGCCTCCGTCGCCGACCTGCACGAGCGCGGCGTCGAGCACGTGTGGCTGCGCACCGGCGCGGAGGGCTCCTGGATGTGCAGCCGCGGGCACGAGCCGGTGCACCTGCCGGCCGTCCCGGCCACGGTCGTCGACGTCACCGGAGCCGGCGACGCGATGCTCGCCGCCTGGATCGCGGCCTGGCTGGGCGGGGCCGACCCGGTCGCGGCCGCGCGCGAGGGCCACCGGGCGGCCGCCGCGACCATCGAGAGCCCCCACACCGTGCGGCCGGACCTGGCCGACGTCCTCACCTCCCCCGACCCCACCTCCACCGATCCCGAGGAGCGCTCGTGATGCTGACGATCACCGACGAGGTCCGCGACGCGCTCGCCGCCGGGCAGCCGGTCGTCGCGCTGGAGAGCACGATCATCAGCCACGGCATGCCCTACCCGCAGAACGTCGAGATGGCCCGCACGGTCGAGGGCATCGTGCGCGAGGGTGGCGCCGTCCCGGCGACGATCGCGGTGCTCCACGGGCGGCCCACCATCGGCCTGTCGGCCGACGACCTCGAGCTGCTCGCCTCCGACGGGTCGGTCGTCAAGGTCTCGATCCGCGACCTGCCCTACGTCGTCTCGCGCGGCCTGCACGGCGCGACGACCGTCGCCTCGACGATGCGGCTGGCGGCCCTCGCCGGCATCGGCGTCTTCGTGACCGGCGGGCTCGGCGGCGTCCACCGCGGCGCGGAGACGTCGTACGACGTCTCGGCCGACCTCACCGAGCTCTCGACGACGTCGGTGGCGGTGGTCTGCGCCGGCGTGAAGAGCATCCTCGACATCGGGCTCACGCTCGAGAAGCTGGAGACCCTGGGCGTGCCCGTGCTGGGCTACGGCACCGACGAGTTCCCGTCGTTCTTCTCACGCTCGTCGGGCTTCCCCGCGCCGATGCGGGTCGACTCCCCCGCCGAGGTCGCGGCGCTGATGACGGCCAAGTGGGAGCTGGGGCTCGCCGGCGGCGTGGTCGTGGCCAACCCGATCCCGGCCGAGTCGGAGATCCCCGCTGAGGAGATCGGCGCGATCATCGACCGCGCGCTGGGCGACATGGACGCCCTCGGCATCCGCGGCAAGGACGCCACGCCGTACCTCCTGGGCCGCATCGTCGAGATCACGTCCGGGGAGTCCTTGACGGCCAACATCGCTCTCGTCGAGCACAACGCGCGCCTCGGCGCGGCGATCGCACGGGAGCACGCCTTCCGCTGAGCCGACACCTCAGGCGACGTCCCGCAGGTCCGCTCGCGCGGCAACGATGAGCGCCTCGCGGTGCCTGGCGAAGACGGCATGGCTCTCGAGGTATGCGGGAGACTCGTAGGTCACTCCGGGGCGACGGGTCGCCTCGCGGAACTGGCCCAGAGACTGGCGCACCGCGCGCGCAGCGTCGATCACGTCGTCGGATCCCAAGATCTCGACCACCCGGAGCCGACGCGTGACGTCGCTGTCGAGCTTCCAGTACGAGACATCGGCGTCGATCGGGTGCGGACACCCGGGCGTGGCCCGGCCCAGCAGATGGGCCGCTTCGTGCGCCGAGTTCAGGAAGTCGACGTACGCCTGCGAACGCTCGCCCCGGCGGGCGTCGTGCACAGCCTCCGCGCGTGTGCGCCGATGACGCAGGGTCTCGAACACGAACGTCAGGACCGACCCGAGGATCAGGCTTCCCAGCGGGAGGACAACCGAGGAATTCACGCCGAGATGATCGCAGTGCGATCGCGAGACGTCCGGCGAACGACGAAGTCAGAGCCGCCCGGTGGTGCGGTCGCCGGATGTGACCCGCCGCGACTCTCGTCCCAGCCGGCGTTGGCTGATGTTGCGACACGGAGCGTGACATCACGTCGAATCGAGGTTCGGGGTAGTGGCGCGCGGTCGAACACATCCGCTCGCCCTCGACGCGCCGTGTGCCGCGCACCAACACGCCGACACAAGATGTGGTCCCCCACTTCTCGACCAGCCCTACATATGGTGTTCCACGCAGCTGGTTCGGCACGTCAGCCAGGCGTGTCGAGGCAAGAGGGAACCCGGTGTGAGTCCGGGACTGCCCCGCAGCGGTGAGTGGGAACGACAGCCGTCACACAGCACTGGACCGGGAGGTCTGGGAAGCGACGGCCAGTAGGGGTCGAACGGATCAGTCCGTGAGGCGCGCCCATGAGTCCGAAGACCTGCCAGCGCACCGCACCCGACCGGGTGCGGTGGTCCGAGGCCTCGTGGGACGGCCGGTGGGCACGTACGACGCTGCGCCGACGCGGACGTCGTACCCCCCTCCTCCCCTCAGCGAGCCCGGACCTTCCAGGACCGACCTCGCGAGGAGAGAAATGACGGTCACCACGGCACCGGGACGCACGTCCATGCAGGTGCGCAAGCGCAACGGCGACAGCGAGCCCGTCGACGTCAACAAGATCGTGCGGGCAGTCGACCGGGTCAGCAGCGACCTGGCCGACGTCGACCCGATGCGGGTCGCGACCCGCACGATCAGCGGCCTCTACGACGGCGCCACCACCGCCGAGCTCGACCGGCTGTCCATCCAGACGGCCGCGGAGATGATCGGCGAGGAGCCGCAGTACTCCCGGCTCGCCGCCCGCCTCCTGTCGGGCTACATCGACAAGGAGGTCCGCAACCAGGGCGTGATGTCGTTCAGCCAGTCGGTGGCCCTCGGGCACGCCGAGGGCCTGATCGGCGACGAGACCGCCCGGTTCGTGAAGGACAACGCCCGCAAGCTCGACTTCGCGATCGACGCTGACGCCGACCGCCGCTTCGAGTACTTCGGCCTCCGCACGGTCTACGACCGCTACCTGCTGCGCCACCCCTCGAGCCGGCTGGTCGTGGAGACGCCGCAGTACTTCCTGCTGCGCGTGGCGTCGGGGCTGGCGCAGAGCCCGGGCGAGGCGATCCGGTTCTACCGGCTGATGTCGTCGCTGGCCTACCTGCCGTCGTCGCCCACCCTCTTCAACTCCGGCACGCGGCACACGCAGATGTCGTCGTGCTACCTGGTCGACTCGCCCGTCGACGACCTCGACTCGATCTACTCGCGCTACGCCCAGGTCGCCAAGCTGTCGAAGTTCGCCGGCGGGATCGGCATCGCGTTCTCGCGGGTCCGCTCGCGGGGCGCGCTGATCCGCGGCACCAACGGCCAGTCCAACGGCATCGTGCCGTTCCTGCGGACCCTCGACGCGTCGGTCTCCGCGGTCAACCAGGGCGGTCGTCGCAAGGGCGCCGCGTGCGTCTACCTCGAGCCGTGGCACCCGGACGTCGAGGAGTTCCTCGAGCTGCGCGACAACACGGGCGAGGACGCCCGGCGCACCCACAACCTCAACCTCGCCCACTGGATCCCCGACGAGTTCATGCGCCGCGTCGAGGCCGACGCCGACTGGTCGCTGATCGACCCCGACCAGGCGCCCGAGCTGCCCGACCTGTGGGGCGAGGCCTTCGACGAGGCCTATCGCCGGGCCGAGGAGGAGGGCCGATTCGTGCGGCAGGTCAAGGCGCGCGAGCTCTACGGGAGGATGATGCGCACGCTCGCCCAGACCGGCAACGGCTGGATGACCTTCAAGGACGCGAGCAACCGCACCTGCAACCAGACCCGCGACACCCCGGGCGGCCCGGTCGTCCACCTGTCGAACCTGTGCACCGAGATCATCGAGGTGTCCTCGGACGACGAGACGGCCGTGTGCAACCTCGGTTCGATCAACCTCGCCCAGCACCTGACGCACCCGCTGGTCGAGGAAGGCGCCCTGGCGCCTGTCACGAGACCACAGATCGACTGGGACAAGCTGCGCGAGACCGTCCGGACTGCGGTGCCGCTGCTCGACCGGGTGATCGACATCAACTACTACCCGAGCACGGAGGCGGCCGCGTCCAACCCGCGCTGGCGGCCCGTGGGGCTGGGCCTGATGGGGCTGCAGGACGCGTTCTTCGCGATGCGCCTGCCGTTCGACTCGGCCGAGGCGCGCGAGCTGTCGACCCGGGTGCAGGAGGAGGTCTACCTGACGGCGCTCGAGGTGTCCGTCGACCTGGCGCGTCGCCACGGCCCGCACCCGGCGTACGACCAGACGCGTGCGGCAGCCGGCGTGCTCCAGCCGGACCACTGGGACGTCACGCCGACCCAGACCGAGCGGTGGGCCACGCTGCGCAGGGACCTCGCGGAGCACGGGCTGCGCAACTCCCTGCTGATCGCGATCGCGCCGACGGCGACCATCGCCTCGATCGCCGGCTGCTACGAGTGCATCGAGCCGCAGGTGTCCAACCTGTTCAAGCGCGAGACGCTCTCCGGCGAGTTCCTCCAGGTCAACGCGGCGCTCACCCGCGAGCTCAAGGCGCGCGGGCTGTGGACGCCGGAGGTGCGCGAGGCGATCAAGCGGGCCGAGGGATCGGTGCAGGGCGTGACCGAGCTGCCCGAGGACGTCCGCGAGCTCTACCGCACCGCGTGGGAGCTGCCGCAGCGAGCCCTGATCGACATGGCGGCGGAGCGGTCGGCGTACGTCGACCAGAGCCAGTCGCTGAACCTGTTCATCGCCGGCCCGTCGATCGGAAAGCTCTCCTCGATGTACCTCCACGCGTGGAAGGCCGGGCTCAAGACGACGTACTACCTGCGCTCCCGCCCGGCGACCCGGATCCAGCAGACGACGGTCTCCGCCGTCCCCACCACACCGACCATCCAGACCATCTCGGACGACGAGGCGCTCGCCTGCTCGCTCGAGAACCCCGAGAACTGCGAGGCCTGCCAGTGACACTCACCCACTCAGACACGAAGATGCTGCTCGACCCGGGGATGAACCTCACCCTCCGGCCGATGCGCTACCCCCACTTCTACGACCGCTACCGCGACGCCATCAAGAACACCTGGACGGTGGAGGAGGTCGACCTCCACTCCGACCTCAAGGACCTCCAGCGGCTCAGCGACGCCGAGCGGCACCTGGTCTCGCGGCTGGTGGCGTTCTTCGCGACCGGCGACACCATCGTGGCCAACAACCTGGTGCTCAACCTCTACCAGCACATCAACTCGCCCGAGGGCCGGCTCTACCTGTCGCGGCAGCTCTTCGAGGAGGCGGTGCACGTGCAGTTCTACCTGACCCTGCTCGACACCTATGTCCCCGACGAGGCCGAGCGCCACGAGGCCTTCGCGGCGGTCGACAACATCGCGTCGATCAAGGCCAAGGCCGACTTCTGCTTCCGGTGGATCGACTCGGTCTTCGACCTCGACGCGCTCGAGACCCGGGAGCACCGGCGGAAGTTCCTGCTCAACCTGATCTGCTTCGCCGCGGTGATCGAGGGGTTGTTCTTCTACGGCGCCTTCGCCTATGTCTACTTCCTGCGCTCGCGCGGCTTCCTCAACGGCCTCGCGTCCGGCACCAACTGGGTCTTCCGCGACGAGTCGATGCACATGGCGTTCGCCTTCGACGTGGTCGACACGGTCCGGGAGGAGGAGCCGGACCTCTTCGACGACGAGATGGCCGCCCAAGTGCGCCAGATGTTGATCGACGGCGTGGACGCCGAGGCGCAGTTCGCCGAGGACCTCCTCGGCGGCGGCGTCGCCGGCCTGTCGACGGCGGACATGCGCTCCTACCTGGAGTACGTCGCCGACCGCCGCATGGAACGCCTGGACCTCGAGCCGATCTACGGCTCGAAGAACCCGCTGGCGTTCATGGAGCTGCAGGACGTCCAGGAGCTGTCCAACTTCTTCGAGCGCAAGGTGTCGGCCTACCAGGTCGGCGTCAGCGGGGCGGTCGGGTTCGACGAGGACTTCTGACCTCCTCCACGGCGGCGACCGTAACGCGGGTCACAGGGGGCTCGTTGGACCTCGAGATGCCCATTTCCCCGAATGCAAGGAGAGCGCTCACCATGCGCCGACCCCTGACAGGAATCTGCGCGGCAGCCACACTGCTCGCCGTCGCCCCGCTCGCGGTCACCGCCGTCACCTCACCGACGGCGACCGCCGCGGACACCACCAGCCGGGCACCCTCCACCGAGGGCTCCTTCACGCTGTACGGAGCCGACGCCGCCGGCTACCAGGTGCCCGCCGACACGGAGCGTGTGTGGAGCACGCGCTACGCCGACGGAGCCACCCAGACCCGCTACCAGCAGGTCGTCGCCGGGGCCGAGGTCCTCGGTGGCCAGGTGACCGTGTGGCGTGACGCCGCCGACCAGGTCACGGCCGTCGTGGGCACCCATGTCGCGTCCCTCCGACCGAGCAACGACCGCGTTCTCTCCGCGAGCGACGCCGTCGCCAAGGTGACCTCCCTGCTGGGAGCTGCCGGCGAGCGCACGACCGAGCTGAAGATCGACCCGCGCGACGGGACCCTCTTCTACGCCGTCGACACCCGCCGCTCCGCCCAGCGTCCGGTCGTGTGGGTCGACGCCCAGGAGGGCACGGTCCTCAACCGGTTCGACGCGCTCGCCGAGGAGGGCTCGGGCACCGGGCTCAAGGGCGACACGAAGACCATCGACACCAGCGGCTCGGCCGGGAACTACCGGATGATCTCCTCCGACGACCGCCAGGAGACCTACGACGCGCAGAACACGACGACCCACCCGGGCGTCCTGATGACCGACCCCGACGACGTCTGGGACATGACCCAGCCGGCCACGCTCAGCCCCAGCCAGGCCGCGGGCGTCGACGCGCACTACTACGCCAACGTGGTCGACGACTACTACGGCGACGAGTTCGGCCGCAACAGCATCGACGGCAACGGGATGACGATCATCTCGACGGTCCACTACGACGTCGGCTACTGCAACGCGTTCTGGAACGGCGAGCAGATGACGTACGGCGACGGCGACGGCTCGCAGTGCAAGCCGTTGTCCGGTGGCCTCGACGTGGTCGGCCACGAGCTGACCCACGGTGTCACGGAGTTCACCTCGGGACTCATCTACGAGAACGAGTCCGGCGCCCTCAACGAGGCGTTCAGCGACATGATGGGCAACGCCACCGAGTTCTACGCCGACGAGCGTGCGCTCGACCCGGCAGCCGAGCCGGACTGGCTGATCGGTGAGGACGTCATCCCCGCCGGCCCCGTCTACGGCGGCACCACCGCGGGCTTCCGCAACATGGGTGACCCCAAGGACGACGGCGACCCGGACCACTACTCCGAGCGCTACACCGGCACGAGCGACAACGGTGGCGTGCACACCAACTCGGGCATCCCGAACCATGCCTTCTTCCTCGCCGTCAACGGCGGCACGAACGCCGGCTGCGACGCCACTGGCTCGGGCGGTCACACGCACGTCGCCGACTGCGACATCACAGTTCCCGCCGTGGGCCTGGCCCGTACGAAGGACGTGTTCTACCGCGGCTTCACCAGCCTGACGGAGTACGCCAACATGTGCGACGCACGCAACGCCACCGTCGCCCTGGCCGGCAAGAGCCGGAAGGGCATCGACGCGGCCTGGGCCGCGGTCGGCGTGAAGCGGGGCTGCACCCCCGCCGTGCCCCCGCCGCCGCCGTGCGTGGGTGACGCCAGCGCGCAGCTGCCCTTCGAGTCGCCCCACCCCTACGGCAACAACGGCGACTGCACCTGGACCTACGACAACGGGTCCGCCGGGTTCGCCTTCCACTTCAGCCTGCTGGAGACCGAGGCCGGGTACGACTACGTCTACGTCAAGGACGCCGACGGCAACGTGATCGCGACCTACGACGGGACGCACCCGCTGCCCGGTGGCGTGACCACGCCCTGCATCCCCACGAGCGTGGGCTCGGTGCAGCTGGTGACCGACGCGGCCGTGGTCGACCAGGGTCTCATCGTGGACGCGGTCGAGCCCTGCTGACCTGACCCAGCGACCTCGTGCAGGGGGCGGACACCCGACGCTGGTCGGGTGTCCGCCCTTTGCCGTGGGCGCGCCGGCTGTTTGGATCGAGCCCATGGCCTCCCGACTGACCGAGATCTCCCTGGACTGCCACGACACCGACCGGCTCGCCGAGTTCTGGACGGCTGCCCTGGACTGGGTGGTGCTCGACCGCGAGCCGGGGCTCGTGGAGATCGGCCCCGCGCGATCCGACGACCAGGCGCTTCTGGACGCCGTGCGCTCCGGCCCGGTGCCGCCGACGATGTTCCTGGCGTCGGTGCCGGAGGACAAGGTGGTCAAGAACCGGATGCACCTCGACCTCTCGCCGGTCGACCGGTCCCGTGACGAGGAGGTCGAGCGGCTCCTCGCCCTCGGCGCGACCCGCGCCGAGGTCGGGCAGACCGGGGAGGAGTCCTGGGTCGTGCTGGCCGACCCGGAGGGCAACGAGTTCTGCGTCCTGCGCAGCCTGGCGGAGGGTCACTTCACGCTGTGACCGGCCTGGCCCCGTCGCTCCCCGTCGTGACCGAGCCTCCTTCGACCTGTCCCGGACGTGACACGCCCTCGACCGACTCCCGGCAGAGAGGGGGGTCCGTTGCGGCACAGGGCGTGTCACAACCAGGTCCTCCCCGCGTCGGGACGTGACACGTCGGCGGTCACATCCGGCGCCTGACTGGGCAGGGAAGGGCCCCGCCGGTCCCGAGTGTCCGGCGGGGCCACGACCAACAGAACCCCCGGCTGTTGCTCGTGATCGGACGGTAAGCCCGCACGACCCCCGCCGCGCCAGCCGATTTGCGAAAGGTCATCCGCCGTCGCAGCGGAACCTCAGACCACCTCTGCCGACATGAACTCCCGCAGCACGCGCGCGAAGCGGTCGGGGTCGTCGAGGTGCGGGAAGTGACCGGCGCCCTCGAAGAGCTCGACCCGGCACTCGGGCAGCGCGCGTTGGGCGCTGAGCGCGTGCCACGCCGGGATCATCCGGTCCCTGGACCCCCACACGATCAAGGTCGGCGGCGGCGTCACCGCGCCGAGGTGGTCATGGGCACTGATGCTCTGGCCGCCGAAGTCGATGACGGCCCGCGTCGTGGCGAGGAAGGCTCGCCGGCTCTGGCTGTCGCCCAGCGAGGTGAAGCCCCGCCAGACCGCGCCGATGTCGGCACCGGGCTTCCAGCCGATCCTCTGCGCGCCCCGGCCCAGGGCCTCGGCCCGCTCGAGGACGGGAGCGGAGGCGATGACGCTCAGCACCTGCTCGGCGCCGGGCAGGGTGGCCGCGCGGAGCACGAGGTTGACCTCGCGCCCGAGCCCGCCGCTCGCGACGAGCACGAGGCGGTCCACCCGCTCGGGGAAGAGGTAGTAGAACTGCATCGCGATGCCGCCCCCGAGCGAGTGCCCCACGAGGGTGACCCGCTCGATGCCGAGGTGGTCGAGCAGGTCGCGCAGCGTGGCGGCGTGCGCGCTGAGCGAGTAGTCGCCCGTGGGCTTCGCCGACTCGCCGTGGCCGAAGAGGTCGGGGACCAGGACCCGGTGGTCGTCGTCGACCTCGTCGACCAGGTGGGACCACTGGACCTGGGAGCCGAGGATCCCGTGGATGAACAGCACCGCCGAGCCGGACCCGCTGTCGACGTAGGAGAGCTCGTGGCCGTGGAGCACGACCTTGTGGGGGGCCAGGCGTGCCATGGTGCTCATCCTCGCGCTGGTGGGTGTGGCTGGTTACTCCACAGTAGCCCCCGACAGCTCAGACGTTGAAGCGGAACTCCACCACGTCGCCGTCGGCCATGACGTAGTCCTTGCCCTCCATGCGCACCTTGCCGGCCTCGCGGGCCTTGAGCATGGAGCCGGCGGACATGAGGTCGTCGAAGGAGACGACCTCGGCCTTGATGAAGCCCTTCTGGAAGTCGGTGTGGATGACTCCGGCGGCCTCGGGGGCGGTGGCGCCCTTCTTGATCGTCCAGGCCCGGGTCTCCTTGGGGCCGGCGGTCAGGTAGGTCTGCAGGCCGAGGGTGTCGAAGCCGACGCGGGCGAGCTGGTCGAGGCCGGACTCGGTGATCCCCATCTCCGCGAGCATCTCGTGCGCCATCTCGTCGTCGTCCATCTCGGCGAGGTCGGCCTCGAACTTGGCGTCGAGGAAGATCGCCTCGGCCGGCGCGATGATCTCGCGCATCTTGTCCTTGAGGGCCTCGTCGGCGAGCTCGTCGGCGTCGCAGTTGAAGACGTAGATGAACGGCTTGGCGGTCAGCAGCGACAGCTCGCGCAGCAGGGAGCGGTCGATGTCGGTGGCGATGATCGGCGTGCCGGCCTCGAGCGCGTCCTTGGCGGCCTTCGCGGCCTCCAGGTTGGGAACCAGGTCCTTGCTCTTGCGCGACTCCTTCTCGAGGCGCGCGATCGCCTTCTCGACGGTCTCGAGGTCGGCGAAGATCAGCTCGGTCTGGATGGTCGAGATGTCGTTCGCGGGGTTGACCTCGCCGTCGACGTGGGTCACGTCCTCGTCGCGGAACACGCGCGTCACCTGGCAGATCGCCGCGGACTCGCGGATGTGGGCGAGGAACTTGTTGCCCAGGCCCTCGCCCTGCGAGGCGCCGCGGACGATGCCGGCGATGTCGACGAACTCCACCGTGGCCGGCAGGATCTTCGCCGACTCGAACACCGACGCGAGCTGCGGGAGCCGCTCGTCGGGGACGCCGACGACGCCCACGTTGGGCTCGATCGTCGCGAACGGGTAGTTCGCCGCGAGCACGTCGTTCTTGGTCAGTGCGTTGAAGAGCGTCGACTTGCCCGCGTTGGGGAGACCGACGATGCCGATGGTGAGAGCCACGGGCGGGGAGTCTACGGCCGTGACGTACGGCGGCACGAAACGCGACGGGGCACCTGCAAGACTCGCGCCATGAGTGACGTGGGGCCTGGGCAGGCAGTGGGCGGGTCGGTCCTCCGGGAGCCGGTCAACCGGGTCTCGCCGCAGGCGGTGCCGTTCTGGACGGTGTCGGCCCTCATCGGCGACGGCCTCCTCGTGGCCGGCGCCGCGCTCGCCTGGGTGCTGGTGCCCGGCGTCCCCGGGTGGGCCGGCCTGGTCGTCCTGCTGCTCGCCGTGCTGGCCGTGGCCCACGTCGTGCTGATGCCCCGGATCCGCTTCCGCGTGCACCGCTGGGAGGTCACCGACACGGCGGTCCACACCCGCGAGGGCTGGATCGGCCGGCAGACCCGGATCGCGCCGATCAGCCGCGTGCAGACCGTCGACTCGCGCCAGGGCGCGGTGATGCGCCTGTTCGGGCTCGCCTCGATCACCGTCACCACCGCGTCCGCCGCCGGACCGATCACCATCGACTGCCTCGACGCCGACGTCGCGCGCCACCTCGTGGCACGGCTGACCGCGATCACCGCAGCCACCCCGGGCGACGCGACGTGATCCCCTCCCCCGGCTCCCCCGGCGAGGGATGGTCCCGGCTCAGCCCGCGCAAGCTGCTGCTCGACCCGGTGAAGGCGGCCGGCCAGGCCTTCGTGCCCGTAGTGGTGGCGCTCGTCGGTATCAGCCAGAGCGACATGAGGTACTGGCCGATCATCCTGCCCATCGCCGTCATCGGCCCGGTCGTGCTCGGCGCGCTGCCGTGGCTCACCACGCACTACCGCCTCACCGACACCCAGATCCAGGTGCGCAGCGGCATCCTCAACAAGACCACGTCCACGGCACCGCTCGACCGGGTCCGCAGCGTCGACCTCGAGGCCTCGCTGCTCCACCGGGTCCTGGGGGTGCAGAAGGTTCAGGTCGGCACCGGTGTCGACGACGACCGCATCACCCTCGACGCGCTCGCCGTCGCCGACGCCCAGGCACTGCGTACGACGCTGCTGCGCCGGCGCGAGGTCACGACGCCCGCGCCGTCGACCGAGCTCCCACCGGAGCCGACGGCGGACCTGGTCCCGGTGCCGGTCCCGGTGCCGGCGCCGCTCGCGCTCGCCCGGATCGACTGGACCTGGCTGCGCTTCGCCCCCTTCAGCCTCGGTCGCCTGGTGCTGCTCGCCGGTGCCGTCGGCCTGCTCTCGCAGGTCGGTGACGACCTGCCCATCTGGAACGAGGAGACCGCCACCTCGGCGTGGGAGTGGATCACCCAGTTCGCGCTCGTCGCGGTGGTCGTGGCGCTGGCCCTCGGCGGCCTCGCGGTCTGGCTGGTCGTGTCGGTGAGCGGTTACGTGGTGCAGTGGTGGAACTTCGTGCTCTCCCGTGAGCACGGGTCGCTCCACCTCACGTCGGGACTCTTCACCACCCGGTCGATCACGGTCGAGGAGGCCAAGGTCCGCGGTGTGGAGATGACCGAGCCGGTGCTCCTGCGCGTCGTCGGTGGCGCCGAGCTCTCCACGCTCGCCACCGGTGTCGAGAACGGTGTCACCCAGGTGCTCCCGCCCTGCCCTCGGGAGGTCGCCGTCGGCGTCGGCGGTTCCGTGCTCGAGCACGACGGTCCGCTCACCGAGCCCCTCGTCACCCACGGACCGAAGGCACGGCGCCGCGCGTGGTTCCGCCAGGTCCGCAACGGCCTGGACGTCGTCGTCGTGGCCGCCGTCGCGGCGTGGTGGTTCGACGTGGCGTGGCAGTGGGTGCTGGCCCTCGCCGTCGTGGTGCTGGTCGCCGCCGCGGCGGTCGGCGAGGCGTCGTACCGCCACCTGGGCCATGCCCTCGGCGACCGTCACCTGGTCGCGGGGAGCGGCACCCTCGCCCGCATCCGCACCGTCCTCGAGACCGACGGCATCATCGGCTGGGTCGTCACGCAGTCGTGGTGGCAGCGCCGCATCGGCCTGGCCGACCTGACCGCGACCACCGCTGCCGGCGCCGAGCGCGTGCTGGTGCGCGACGTACGCCTCGACGTCGCGGTGGCGCTGGCCGACCGGGCGACTCCGGGCCTGCTGACGCCGTTCCTCGACCGGGGTCCGGCCTAGAACCAGGCCTCGCGCATCTCCAGCGTCGTCGTGTCGCCGGAGGCGAGCAGGTCGAGCATGGGCGCGACCTTCGGCAGCTCCCAGCGGAAGAAGTAGCGCGCCGCGGCGCGCTTGCCGTCGTAGAAGTCACCCTCCTTCTCCCCCACTGCGACGAGCTGCTCGAGCCACATCCACGCGACGACGACGTGCCCGGCCGCCTCGAGGTAGACCGTCGCGTTGGCCATGGTGCGCTCGGGGTCACCGAGGCCGGCCAGCGTCATGGTCACCTCGCCGAGCCGGTCGACCATCGCCTTGAGCGAGACGGCGTGCGTCGCCGGCTCGCCTCCGAGCCCGGTGGCGCGGGCCACCGTCTCCTCGATGCGCGCGGCGAGCGCGAGCAGCGCGGCGCCCCCACCGCCCAGCACCTTGCGCCCGAGGAGGTCGAGGGCCTGGATCCCGTGGGTGCCCTCGTGGATGGGGTTGAGCCGCTGGTCGCGCCAGTGGGCCTCGACGTCGTAGTCGCGGGTGTAGCCCGAGCCGCCCAGCACCTGGATCGCCAGGCTGTTGCTCTCCTGGCCCCACTGCGAGGGCCAGGACTTCGCGATCGGCGTGAGCACGTCGAGGAGCCGGCCCGCCTCCACCCGCTCGTCGTCGTCCAGCGCGCTCGCCTGCAGGTCGAGCAGCCGCGAGCAGTAGAGGTTGAGCGCCAGCGCGCCCTCGACGTAGGACTTCTGCGCGAGGAGCATCCGGCGCACGTCGGCGTGCTGGATGATCGGCACCTGCGGCTTGCCCGGGTCGGTGTCCGACAGCGGGCGGCCCTGCGGACGCTGACGCGCGTAGTGGAGCGACTTGAGGTAGGCCGTGTAGGCCGTGGTCGTCGCCGACATCCCGACCCCCAGCCGGGCCGCGTTCATCATGTGGAACATGTAGGACAGGCCCTTGTGCGGCTCCCCGACGAGGTAGCCGACGGCACCGGCGGCCCCGCCCGGCGTGAACGCGCCGCCCCCGAAGACCGGCGCGGTGTTCACCGTGCCGCGGCTGCCGAGCTTGTGGTTGATGCCCGCCAGCGCGACGTCGTTGCGCTCCCCGATCGCCCCGTCCTCGCCGACGAGCCACTTGGGCACGATGAACAGCGAGATCCCCCTCGTCCCGGCCGGCGCGTCAGGGAGCTTGGCCAGCACGAGGTGGACGATGTTGTCGCCCATCTCGTGGTCACCACCGGAGATCCACATCTTGCAGCCGTTGATCCGGTAGGTGCCGTCGTCGGCGGGCTCGGCGCGGGTGAGGACGTCGCCGAGGCTCGAGCCGGCGTGCGGCTCGGAGAGCGTCATGGTGCCGAAGAAGCGGCCCTCCAGCATCGGCCGGGCGAACCGCTCGACCTGCTCGGGCGTGCCGTGGGCCAGCAGCAGGCCGGCGTTGGCGACGGTGAGGAAGGAGTACGCCGCGGTGCCGATGTTGGCGGCGGTGAACCACGCCATGCAAGCCGAGGCCACGACGTGCGGGAGCTGGTGGCCACCGCTCTCCTCGTCCAGGGTCAGCCCCAGCAGGTCGGCCTTGGCGAAGGCCTCGAGCGCCGTGGCGATCTCCGGGATCAGCCGCACCTTCTCGCCGTCGAAGACCGGCTCCTCGGTGTCACTCTTGCGGTAGTGCGGGGCGAAGTGCTCGGTGGCGAGCTCCTCGCACAGCGCCAGCAGCGCGTCGTACGTCTCGCGGTCGTGCTCGGCGAAGCGCGGGCGCGAGCCCAGCTGCTCGACGTCGAGCCACTCGAAGAGCAGGAACTGGAGGTCGCGCGCGGAGAGGATCGTGGAGGACACGTCCAGAAGGTAGACGAACGCCCCCTCCGCTCGGGACGGAAGGGGCGCTCGCGACCTGTATCAGGAACCGTACAACGCCACGGCGCCCTGGCGGTCGGTGCTGGTCATCGAGAGGTCGTCCGACGTGCCGTTGCACTGCGGGTAGTGCATGATCGACGACGAGTCGTAGGGCGTCAGCGGGCGCCAGTTGTTGTCCTCGAAGCAGGTGCCGGCCTCGGGACGGGTGTGCTCGTGGCGGAATCCGAGCGTGTGACCGAGCTCGTGGCCGAGGATGTTGGTCGGGGTCCAGGAGCCGGAGGTCCAGATCGAGTCGTCGACCAGGACGTTGCGCTGGCGCTTCGGGGTGCTCGGGAAGAAGGCCCGTGCGATGTACTGCGTGGTCTGGACCGGCTCCACCGAGAACAGCACGTTGTTGTTGCGCGTCGTGCAGTTGGAGTCCTGCGAGGGCACGTAGACGAAGTTGATCTTCGACGACGCCGCCTCCCACAGGCCGGCGCCGCTGGCCATCGTGTTGACGATGTCGGTGTAACGGGAGCCGAACTTGGTGCTGACGCAGTAGGTCAGGTTGCCGACCTGGCTGGTGCTCCACTTGTCGTCGGCACCGCCGACAGTGTTGACGACGAGGCCGTTCTCCTGGGTCGACGGGCCGACCATCGCGTCGTAGAAGTCGCGGAGCTGGGCGGTGTCGGCGACAGGCTCGTCGCCGTTGACGATGTACTGCTGGTCGACGTCCTTGAAGGTGGACGCGTGGAACTGCTGGAACGTCGGGATCTCCGAGTCCGTGGCGGCCAGTGCCGGTGAGGCGAGGGCCGCGCCGAGGAGTGCCGAGGTGCCGAGGGCGATCGCCCCGAGTCGACTGCGCTGCATGGTGGTTCTTCTCTCTGGAGGGTGGATGAGCACACGCCGTCCCGGAGAGCGAACAGGGTCACGCAAGGTCGAGCAGGGTGGAGCAGGTGGTGCACACGAGTTCCCGAGACAGGTGCGTGCCGATGAACCTCCACCACCAGAGGCGGATCTGTAAAGGGTTTCCTGCGTAAAGCCTTCTCCGCCCCACGTCCTGAGCGTCCCACCGCCCCTCCTTAGGGTGGAGCCGTGCGCATCGCGACCTGGAACGTCAACTCCCTCCGCTCCCGCATCGGCCGGGTTGAAGCGTTCGTGCAACGCCACGACATCGACGTGCTGGCCCTGCAGGAGACCAAGGCGCGTGAGGACCAGCTGCCGCTGATGGGGCTGCAGGCGCTCGGGTACGACATCGCGGTGGCCGGGCTCAACCAGTGGAACGGCGTCGCGCTGCTGTCGCGGGTCGGCCTGGAGGACGTGGAGGTGGGCTTCACCGACATGCCGCACTTCGGCGAGCCCGCGGCCGCCGAGTCACGCGCGATCGGCGCCACCTGCGGCGGCGTACGCATCTGGTCGCTCTACGTCCCCAACGGCCGCAAGCCCGACGACCCGCACTACGTCTACAAGCTCGACTGGCTGGCCCGGCTGCGCGAGTCCGCGCGCGGCTGGCTCGACGTGCCCACCGCGCTGGTCGGCGACTGGAACATCTGCCCCACCGACGACGACGTCTTCGACCCCGCGCAGTTCACCAAGTCGACGCACGTGACCCCGCCCGAGCGCGCGGCCTTCCAGGCCTTCCTCGACGACGGCTACACCGAGGTGACCCGCGCGCACGCGCCGGGCTACACCTACTGGGACTACTACCGCCAGCGCTTCGAGCGCGACCGCGGGCTCAAGATCGACTTCGTGCTCGGCTCCCCGTCGCTGGCGTCGCGCGTCACCGGCGCGTTCATCGACCGCGACGAGCGCGACCCGGCACAGGGCACCGGGTCGCCGTCCGACCACGCGCCGGTGGTCGTCGACATCGACTGAGGCTCGGTCAGGTGCCGCGCGTGACCTCCAACGTCACACCGTGACGACGCTCGGCGTCCTGCGGATGGCGTACGACATCACGGCGGCGACCGCGCACAGCCCGGCCGCGGCGTAGAACGCGGGGTCGTAGCCGCCGGTGACGTCACGGACCACGCCGGCGCCGGTGGCCGCGAGGGCCGCGCCCACCTGGTGGCTGGCGAAGACCCACCCGAAGACGATCGGTCCCGCGGCGGCGCCGAACCACTCTCGACACAGCGCCACGGTGGGCGGCACGGTGGCCACCCAGTCCAGGCCGTAGACGATGATGAAGACCCACATGCTGGGCTCGACGTGCGGCGACATCAGCGCCGGCAGCATCATCAGCCCCACCCCGCGCAGGGCGTAGTAGCCGGCGAGCAGCAGGCGCGGGTCCCACGTGTCCGTGAGCCAGCCCGATGCGATGGTGCCGACCACGTCGAAGATGCCGACGACCGCGAGCAGCGACGCCGCCGTGGTGGCCGGCATGCCGTGGTCGTGCGCGGCGGGCACGAAGTGCGTGGCGATGAGGCCGTTGGTCGACATCCCGCAGATCGCGAAGCCGCCCGAGAGCAGCCAGAAGGTCCGGCTGCGCGCGGCGTCGCGCAGCACCGACAGCGCGCGGCCTGCGCTCGACCCGACGTGCTGGTGGGGCGGCGGACCCGGGTCGGCCTCGGTCGCTCCGAGCGCCTTGAGCCCCAGGTCGGCCGGGTGGTTGCGGAGGAACAGCAGGACCAGGGGCACGACGGCCAGTGCCGCCACCGACGCCAGCAGGGCCGCCGTACGCCAGCCGTGGTGGGTCGCGAACCACGCCACCACCGGCAGGAAGATCAGCTGGCCGGTCGCGTTGCCGGCGGTGAGGATGCCGCTGACCAGGCCGCGTCGGGCGACGAACCAGCGGCTGGTGATCGTCGCGACGAAGGCCATCGACATCGAACCGGTGCCGATCCCGACGAGGAGGCCCCAGCACAGGACGAGCTGCCAGGCCTCGGTCATGAAGACGGTGAGGCCGCTGCCGACCGCGACCATGACGAGCGCGAAGGTGACGACCGGCCGCACGCCGAAGCGGTCCATCAGGGCGGCCGCGAAGGGCGAGATCAGGCCGAAGAGCATGAGGTTGAGCGAGACCGCGGAGCCGATCAGACCGTGCGACCAACCGAACTCGTCGTGCAGCGGCTCGATCAGCACGCCCGGGACCGAACGGAAGGCGGCCGCGCCGACCAGCGTCACGAACGCGACGGCGGCGACCACCCAGGCCCAGTGGAGTCGCTGCGGCTGCTCGACGGCAGGAGTGGGAGGGCTCGTCATCGTCACGGGGACCAGCATGGCCGAGGCGCCCGCCGATCGGCGAGTGGCAGAAACGACAACATGTGGAAGAATCCGGCCATGACACCCCGTCCGCCCGCACCGCACCGCGTCGTCGTGCTCGCCATCCCGCCGGTCATCGGCTACGACCTCACCATCCCGCCGCAGGTGCTCGGCGAGGCCGTCGACGAGCACGGCCGCCCGCTCTACGACGTGCAGGTCGTGAGCGTCGACGGCACCCCGGTCGCCGCGAGCAAGGGCTACGCGATCGTGCCCTCGGCCGGGCCGGAGGCGCTGGCCTCGGCGCAGACGGTCATCGTCCCCGGCACGCAGATCGCCGGGCCGCGGCGTGACGGCACGCTGCCCGACGACCTGCGCGCGGCGCTGGCGTCGGTGCCCGCCGACGCGAGGTGGGTGTCGATCTGCACCGGCGCCTTCGTCCTGGCGGCCGCCGGGATCCTGCAGGGCCACCGCGCCACGACCCACTGGAAGTACGCCGACGACCTCCGCCGCCTCCACCCGTCCGTCGCCCTCGACGAGGACGTCCTCTTCACCGACGACGGGCGGGTGCTGACCTCCGCGGGGCTGAGCGCCGGCATCGACCTGTGCCTGCACCTGGTGCGCAGCGACCACGGCACCGCCGTCGCCAACGCGGTCGCGCGGCACATGGTCGTGCCGCCGTGGCGCGACGGCGGCCAGGCGCAGTTCATCGAGCGCCACGTGCCGGCACGCAGCGACGAGACCACCAGCGACGTACGTGCCTGGGCGCAGGCCCACCTGCACCACCAGCTCGACGTGGCCACGCTGGCCCGACGGGCCTCGATGAGCGTGCGCACGTTCACCCGTCGCTTCCGCGAGGAGACCGGCCAGTCCCCCGGCGCGTGGGTCACCCAGCAACGGATCCGGCACGCCCAGCACCTGCTCGAGGCGACGGACCTGCCGGTCGACGACGTCGCGGCCCGGGCCGGGATGGGCACCGCGGCCTCGCTGCGCCAGCACCTGCGGGCGAGCGTCGGCGTCTCGCCCTCGGCCTACCGGCGGACGTTCCGGGGCGCGACGCCGGTCTGACTGTCGGTGGCGCCGTCCATGCTGGCTCCATGGACACCTTCCCCCTGTTGCTCACGCTGGCGCTGGTCCTCGCCGTCGGTCTCGCGCTCGGTGCGGTGATCGGCGTGCTGTGGTCGCGCAGCCGTCCCGCCGACGACTCGGCCATCGTCGCCCTTCAGCAGCGGGTCGCCGAGCACGCGGTCGTGCAGGACGGTCTCGAGCGCCTGCAGGACCAGCTGAGCGACCTGGCGCACGACCGCGTCGCGTGGCAGGCCCAGCTCCACCAGCAGGTCGCCGACATGCGCCTCTCCACCGACACGCTCCGGCGCGAGACGTCCACGCTCGCGACGGCGCTGCGCAAGCCGCAGGTGCGCGGCCAGTGGGGCGAGCTGCACCTGCGCCGCACCGTCGAGCTCGCCGGGCTGGTCGACCACTGCGACTTCTCCGAGCAGGTCCGGATCGACGACGGGCGCCTGCGCCCCGACCTGGTGGTGACGCTGGCCGGCGGCCGCACGATCGCCGTCGACGCCAAGGCGCCGCTGGCCGCCTTCCTCGACCTCACCGGGTCCGACGACCCGGCCGAGCACGACCAGGCCCTGGCCCGGCTCGGCGAGCACGTCCGCAAGCACGTCGCCGACCTGGGCTCCCGTCGCTACTGGGAGGCGCTGACCGGGACGCCGGAGTTCGTGGTGCTGTTCCTGCCCGGTGAGGCGATCCTGCAGGCCGCGCTGCAGGCGGTGCCCGACCTGGTCGAGCAGGCCGCCGCCAAGAACGTCGTGCTGGCGACGCCGTCCACCCTCATCGCCCTGCTGCGGACCGTCGCGCAGGGCTGGCAGCACGAGGTCCTCAACGCGCAGGCCCACGAGGTGCAGCGGCTCGGGCAGGAGCTGCACGCCCGGCTCGGCTCGATGGCCGCCCACCTCGACCGCGTGGGCCGCTCGCTCAACGCCAGCGTCGTCGCCTACAACCAGGCGATGGGATCGCTCGAGGGTCGCGTGCTGGTCTCCGCGCGCCGCTTCGCCGACCTCGGGGTCACCTCCGAGTCCTTGGCCGAGCCCCGCCAGGTCGAGACCGTCCCGCGCTCGCTGGCGGCCCCCGAGCTGGCCGCCCTCGACGACGTCGGCCGCGCCGCGGGCGAGCCCACGCTCGACGAGCTGCTCGCCGAGCAGGCAGATCGCCCACCGGCGCGCCGCGCCGAGGGTGCCTGAGATCGGTCCTAGGTTGAGGGTCGTGACTCAGGCCGACGAGTGGTGGGAGGTCGGGCGCGAGCCGGCCCGCCATGTGGTCTCGCTCGGTGTCGCGGTCACGCTCACGGCAGTGAGCATCGACGTGCTGCTGGTCGGCCGCCTCAGCCTGTTCTTCGACCTGTCGTTCATGGCACTCTGCCTGGGCCTCGCGGCACTGGTGCGGCGCGAGGACTTCTTCCTCGTGGCGCTCCTCCCGCCGCTGCTGATGTCGGCGGTCTTCGGCTTCGTCGCCCTCGTCGCCCGCGACGCCATCGCCGACCCGCGCGACAGCGTGCTGCAGGCGATCATCTCCGGCGTCGCCACCCACGGGATCGCCCTCTTCGTCGGCTACGCCCTCTGCCTGGGCTGGCTCGGCTGGCGGCTGCACCGCGAGGGCGAGGCCGACATCGCCACCGAGCTGAGCCGCGAGCTCGGCCGGCCCACCGGCTGAGCGGACCCGCCTCCCGCCCGCTGCAACCTGTTCGGGCACCCACCTCGTATCCCACTATGAGAAGTGGCGAGGGAGGTGCGATGGCCGAGAGGGACGATCGCGACTTCGCCGCGTTCGCCAAGGCGGCCGGCCCCTCCCTGCGGCGCACGGCGTACCTGATGTGCGGCGACTGGGAGCGCGCCGCCGACATCACGCAGGAGGCGCTCATCCGCGTCTACGTCGCCTGGCCCCGGCTCCACGAGCGAGGCCTGTACGCCTACGCCCGCCGGGCCACCATGAGCGCCGCCGTCGACCAGGGCCGCAAGCGCTCGTCCCGCGAGGTGCCGACCCTCGAGCTCGTCGACGCGGTGAGCGAGGACGCCACCGGGCGCGTCGCCGAACGGGCGCTCCTGCTGGCTGCCCTCGCCGACCTCCCTGCCCGGCAGAGGGCGTGCGTGGTGCTGCGCTTCTACGAGGACCTCAGCGTCGAGCAGGTCGCCGACGTGCTCGGGTGCCGCACCGGGACGGTGAAGAGCCAGACCGCGCGCGGGCTGGTCGCGCTGCGGGCGGCCTACGCGCGTCACGGCGGCGACCTGCAGGTTCCCGACCAGGCCCTCGCCGCCACGACCCAGGAGGTCGTCCCGTGAGCACCGACCTGCGCACCGCACTGCGCGACGCCGTGGCCGACGAGCCCGCCTTCCTCGTCGACACGCGGCTCATCGCCCACGCCGGCACCCGTCGGGTCCGGCGCCGGACCGGCCTGGCCGTCGGCACGGCCGCGCTCGCGACCGCCGCCGCGCTCGTGGTCACCGCCCTCGTCTCGCGGCCGACGAAGCCGCACCCCGATCCGGCGCCGGCCGAGCGGGTGGTGCGCCTCGACCTCGACGACGCCGGCGCCGCCCGTCCCGAGGTCGTCGCGCGCACGCGTACGACGTGGCGCGACGCGGGCAGGAACTCGCTGGAGTTCGACCGGCTCGAGGGGATCACGGCCGACGGCCTGGTCCTGCGCAGCCGCTACACCAACGCCCGCGGCCGCACCGAGCTCGGGCTGCTCGACCCCGCCACCGGAGCCACCGACTGGCTGCCGGAGCCGCCGTGGCAGGCGGGAGAGATCGCGGGGGTCGACCTCCGGGCGGACCGACTCGTCGTCGTCGCGCGGACGGGGATCTTCCAGTACACGACGACGATCTTCGACCGCGCGTCCCGGACCTGGGCGGCCAGCGAGGTCAGTCTGCCCGGTGCGACGGAGGGTCACATGCCTCCCCGGGCCCTGGTCGGCCCCGACGACAGGCTCTACCTCGGCAGCACGATGGAGGGCGAGTCGGGCCCGATGCACTGGTGGTCGGCACCCGTGACCGGAGGAGAGGACCTGCGAGCCGAGCCGGAGCTGGAGGGGGCCGCCGTCGCGTGGGGGGACGGCGGCCGGGTCACCGCGCACCCCGACGGCCACGTCGTGCTGTCGACCGCCGAGGGTGACCGCGTGGTGGGCGAGAGCCGGCCCGACGGCTGCGACGTCCCGGCCGGCTTCCCCGACGCCCCCGTCCGGGTGGCCCTGGTGGGTGATCGCCCGGTCGTGACGTTCTACTGCGACTCGGGTGACCCCGACGTCGCGACGCCGCTCACGGTCGTCCACGGACAGGACTCGCTGACCCGGATCGAGGGCGCGACGGTGCTGGCCGCGGACGCGCGCCACCTGCTCGTCCAGGCTGGACGGGGAGGAAGCCCTCCGCTCGCCACCGCGTCCACCGACGAGACCTGGCTCTACCTCGTCGACCTCGACCGGGGCACCGTCAGCCGCCTCGGTCGCGGCGTGCACGAGAGCCAGGTCGGCGTGGCGGCCGGAATGGTGCTGTGGAACTCGCCGGGCGGCCTGGACGACAGCTCGGTCTACGACGTCACGTGGAGCGTCGCGCCGGTCGGGTGAGTCAGGCCTCGAACCGCTCGACGTCGCCGGCCCCGCGTCGTACGACGACGGGCTCGGCCTCCGACCAGTCGATCACCGAGGTGGGCTCGGCGGTCACCTCGCCGGACTCGACGACGACGTCGACGACATGGTCGAGGTCCTCCTTGATCTCCCAGCCCATGGTGCGCGCCTCCGTCTCGCCGGGGAGGATCAACGTGCTGGTCAGGATCGGCTCACCGAGCTCCTCGAGGAGGGCGCAGACCAGCGTGTGGTCGGGGATGCGGACCCCGACGGTGCGCTTCTTCGGGTGCATCAGCCGCTTCGGCACCTCGCCGGTGGCGGGGAGGATGAACGTGTAGGGCCCGGGGGTGGCGGCCTTGATCGCGCGGAAGGCGTAGTTGTCGACGTGCACGAACTGCCCGAGCTGGGAGAAGTCCTTGCACATCAGCGTGAAGTGGTGGCGATCGTCGAGCTCGCGGATCTTGAGGATCCGGTCGCGCCCCTCGCGGTTGCCGAGCTGGGCGCCGAGGGCGTAGCCGGAATCGGTGGGATAGGCGATGAGCTGGTCGTCGCGCAGCGCCTCGACCACCTGGGTGACGAGCCGCGGCTGCGGGTTGTCGGGGTGGATGTCGAGGTAGCGAGCCATCGTGCTCAGGCCTTCTGCGCGGCGCGCAGGTCGCGGCGCAGCTCCGGCGGGAGCGCGAAGATGAGCGACTCCTCCGCCGAGTGCACGGCACGGGCGTCGGGGTAACCGCGCTCGGACAGGAAGGCGAGCACGCCCTCCACCAGGTCCTCGGGGACGGAGGCACCCGAGGTCACCGACACGGTCTCGACGCCGTCGAGCCACGCCTCGTCGATCTCGGTGTGGTCGTCCACGAGGTAGGACGCCTTCGCGCCGGCCTCGAGCGCCACCTCCACCAGGCGGACCGAGTTGGAGGAGTTGCGCGAGCCGACCACGATCACCAGGTCGGCGTCGGCGGAGATCTCCTTGATCGCGAGCTGACGGTTCTGGGTGGCGTAGCAGATGTCGTCGCTGGGAGGGTCGAGCAGCAGCGGGAACTTCTCGCGGATCGCGGCGACGGTCTCGAGGGTCTCGTCCACGCTGAGCGTGGTCTGCGACAGCCAGGCGACCTTCGCGGGATCGCGTACGACGATGCCGGCGACGTCGTCGGGGCTCTGCACCAGCTGGATGTGGTCGGGCGCCTCGCCAGCGGTGCCCTCGACCTCCTCGTGGCCCTCGTGCCCGATCAGGAGGATGTCGTAGTCGTCGCCCGCGAAGCGTTTGGCCTCGTGGTGGACCTTGGTGACCAGCGGGCAGGTGGCATCGATGGTCTTGAGCCCGCGGTCGGCCGCCTGGGCGTGCACCGCCGGGCTGACGCCGTGGGCGGAGAACACCACGGTCTGGCCCTGGGGGACCTCGTCGAGCTCCTCGACGAAGATCGCGCCGCGCGACTCGAGGTTGGCCACGACGTGCTTGTTGTGCACGATCTGCTTGCGGACGTAGACGGGCGCGCCGTAGAGGTCGAGCGCCTTCTCCACGGTGATCACGGCCCGGTCGACGCCGGCGCAGTAGCCGCGGGGAGCGGCCAGCAGGACGTTCTTGGCGGTCTCGGGGTCGAGGACCGGGGGCAGGCCGAGGTCTGTCATGGGTCCGAGTCTACGGGCCGCCCTCCGAGCGTCGGTGCCCTCGCCTATCCTCGCCGCGTGCCCTCACTACGCGACGCCACGGCCGAGTCGCCGGCCCCGGTGCGGGCCGTCGCCAACGCCGTCTCGCAGTGGATCGACAAGCTCGGCAGCGTCTGGGTCGAGGGACAGATCGCGCAGGTCAACCGCCGACCCGGTGTCAACACGGTGTTCATGACCCTGCGCGACACCGTCGCCGACATCTCGGTCACCCTCACCTGTGCCCGGTCGCTCTTCGACTCGATGAACCCGCCTCTCGTCGAGGGCGCCAGCGTGGTCGTGCACGCGCGACCGAGCTTCTACGCCAACCGCGGCTCCTTCTCCCTCGCCGCGCGCGAGATCAAGATGGTCGGGCTCGGCGAGCTGCTGGCCCGCCTCGAGCGGCGGCGCCAGCTGCTCGCCGCCGAGGGGCTCTTCGCCCCCGAGCTCAAGCGCGACCTCCCCTTCCTCCCCGGTCGGGTCGGGCTCGTCACCGCGCCCAACAGTGCCGCCGAGCGCGACGTCCTGGACAACGCGCGACGCCGCTGGCCGGCCGTGCGGTTCGAGGTGGCCTATGCCGCGATGCAGGGTCAGCGCTCGGCCGCCGAGGTCATCGAGGCGCTGCAGAGGCTCGAGCGCAACGCGGACGTCGACGTCATCGTCGTCGCCCGTGGGGGCGGCTCGATCGAGGACCTGCTGCCGTTCTCCGACGAGGCGCTCATCCGCGCGGTCCACGAGCTCCGCACCCCGGTCGTGTCGGCCATCGGCCACGAGCCCGACCAGCCGCTGCTCGACCTCGTCGCCGACGTACGCGCCTCGACGCCCACCGACGCCGCCAAGCTCGTCGTGCCCGACATGGCCGAGGAGGCCGCCGGGGTGAGGTGGGCGCGCGACCGGCTGCGCCAGGTGATCACCCAGCGCATCGCCCGCGAGCAGGAGTGGCTGGGGCAGCTGCGGTCCCGTCCCGCGATGGCCGACCCGCGCAACCTGCTCACAGCCCGCTCCGACGAGCTCGACGAGCTGCTCGCGCGCGCCCGCCGCACGCTCTCCCACCGGCTCGACCGGGCTGCCGACGACATCGGCCACCAGCGCGCCCGCGCCCAGGCCCTCTCCCCGCTCGCCACCCTGCAGCGCGGCTACGCCGTCCTCCAGGACGCCGACGGGCACGTCATCACCTCCGTCGCGCAGACCACGACCGGCGCCGCGGTGTCCGTCCGCGTCGCTGACGGGCGCATCCACGCCACCACCCAACGCATCGAAGCAGCCAGCCTGGTCGAGGAGGACCCCGATGAGTGACGCAGCCCCCAGCTACGAAGAGGCCCGCGAGGAGCTCGTCGAGGTCGTCCGCACCCTCGAGGCCGGCGGCACCACCCTCGAGGAGTCGCTCGCCCTGTGGGAGCGCGGCGAGGCGCTGGCCAAGGTCTGCCAGCAGTGGCTCGACGGCGCCCGCAAGCGCCTCGACGACGCGATGGGCACCGAGTCCGAGGACTAGCGAGTGAGCAGGCCGAGGTAGGACTCGATGTCGTCGACCGGCGCGGAGCCGTAGACGAGCACCGCGTCGTCGCCGACCTCGGTCGCGTAGCCGTGGTCGCCGCCGTCGTCGGACCAGGTCTGCCAGGTGTCGGTGACGTCGGAGGCCACGCTGGCGTCGTCGCCGGCCTCGGCCTTCTCGTCGACGTACACCCGCACGAGCTCGTCGACCGAGGTGTCCTGCTGCCGGATGCCGATGAAGTCGCCGTCGTCGGTCAGCACGCCGAGGCCCCAGCGCGGGTCGTCGCCGGCGAAGAGCTCCACGCTGGTGGCGGTCCAGCCGGCCGGGAGCTCGCGGGGTCGTACGACGTCCAGGCCGGCCTGGTCGGCGAGCTCGACGCTCTCCTGCCAGTCCACCGCCACCGGGGTGTCGTCGACGTCGGTGCGGAACAGCCCGCGCCACACGACGTAGGCGAGCACGAAGAGCACGGTGACGATCAGTGCGCCGACCATCCCGGAGAACGAGCGGGTGTAACGGCTCGGCTGCTCACTCACGGGCCCCATCCTCCCAGCCGCCCGCTCGCGCTGTAACGCCGGGTTGGTCGCTGTACCCACCCCGATGCACGGGGGTGGGTACAGGGCGTAACCCGGCGTTACAGCGGCAGCCGGGAGAGGTACCCATTTCCGCGGGTGCGGGCGATTGGGACAGAGGACTGCCGCAGGTGCGGCATACTGCAACCGTGATCACCTACCGACTCGCGGAGGCTGCCGAGATCCTGGCCGTCAGCGACGACACCGTGCGCCGCTGGGTCGACTCCGGGCGGATCGCGTCGGAGCGGATCGAGGGGCGTACGACGGTGTCGGGGCCCGACCTCGCCGAGCTCGCCGAGCACCTGGCCGAGTCCGCGGAGCTGGCCGAGCGCGACCGCACCCGGGCCAGCGCCGTGAGTGCGCGCAACCGGATGAGCGGGATCGTGACCCGGGTCAAGCGCGACCACGTGATGGCCCAGGTCGAGATGATCTGCGGCCCCTACCGCGTGGTGTCGCTGATGAGCAGCGACGCCGCCGACGAGCTCGGCCTCGAGCCGGGCGTGCGCGCCATCGCCAGCGTGAAGTCCACGAACGTCGTGGTGGAGGTCCCCCGGTGAAGCGCGGCCTCACCGCCCTGTCCCTCGCCCTCGTGCTCCCCCTCGTCGCCTGCGGGAACGGCGGCGACGGCGCGGACGGCCAGACGCTGACGGTCCTGGCCGCGTCGAGCCTCACCGAGACCTTCACCCAGCTCGCCGAGACGTTCGAGGACGAGCACCCGGGAGTCGAGGTGGAGCTCGTGTTCGGCTCGTCGAGCACGCTGGCCGAGCAGGCCGTCGACGGTGCGCCCGGGCAGGTGCTCGCGACCGCCGACGAACGCTCGATGACGCTGGCCTCGGACGTGCTCGCCGACTCGCCCGCACCCTTCGTGGGCAACCAGCTCGTCCTCGTCGCCCCTCCCGACAACCCGGCCGGCATCGCCTCGCTCGACGACCTCGACGCCGACGTCGACTACGTCCGGTGCGCCGAGTCCGCGCCGTGCGGCGCCCTCGCCGTCGCCCTGCTGGAGGACGCCGGCGTCGACGCCCCACCGGCCAGCGAGGAGGTCGACGTCAAGGCCGTGCTCGCACGGGTGGTCCAGGGAGAGGCCGATGCCGGGCTCGTCTACCGCACCGACGCCGTCGCCGCGGGCGACGAGGTGTCAGAGGTGGCGACCGACGACATGGCCGACCTCGCAGCGGCCTACAGCACTGCGTACTTCATCGCTCCCGTCGCAGGCTCCGACGACGCCCACGCGGACCTCGCGGCCGAGTTCGTCACCCTGGTCCGGAGCAGGCGGGCCCACCAGGTCTTCGCCGACGCGGGCTTCAGCGGGATCCCCCGCTCATGAGCGGTCCGCGCCTCGGTCGCGCTCCTGCCGTCCTGCTCGTCCCGGCCGCCGTCGCAGTGGCGCTGCTCGTCGTGCCGCTGGCCACGCTCGTCCTCGACACCCCGTGGGCGACGCTGCCGCAGCACCTCGGCTCCGAGGTGGTGCGCGAGGCGCTCGCGATCACCACGATCAGCAGCCTGCTCACGGTCGTCGCATGCCTCGTGCTCGGCACACCCCTGGCGTGGCTCCTGGCCCGCGTGGCCTTCCGCGGACGGCGGGTCGTCCGCGCCCTCGTGCTGGTCCCCCTCGTGCTGCCGCCGGTCGTGGCCGGGGTCGCGCTCGTGACCGCGCTCGGCCGCCGGGGCCTGATCGGGGAGCACCTCCCCTTCTCCATCCCCTACACGACGGCTGGGGTGGTGCTCGCCCACACCTTCGTCTCGCTGCCCTTCTTCGTGCTGGCGGTCGAGGGCGCCCTGCGCACGCACGGCACGTCGTACGACGTGGTGGCCGCGACGTTGGGCGCGGACAGGTGGACGACCTTCCGCCGCGTCACCCTGCCGCTCGCCCTGCCGGGGATCCTCGCGGGCAGTGCGCTCGCCTGGGCGCGGAGCCTGGGCGAGTTCGGCGCGACGATCACCTTCGCCGGCAACTACCCCGGCACCACCCAGACCATGCCGAGCCTGATCTACGTCGCCCTCAGCTCCGACCCCGAGGTCGCCCGGACGCTCAGCCTGATCCTGCTGGCGCTCTCGGTGGGCGTGCTGGTGCTGCTGCGCGAGCGCTGGGTGACCCCGCAGTGATGCGCGTCGGGGTGGACCTGCCGGGCCGGGTCCGGGCCGACCTGGTGGCCGAGCCGGGCGAGGTGGTCGTGGTCATCGGCCCCAACGGTGCCGGCAAGTCGACCCTGCTCCGCGCGATCGCTGGGCTGGAGCCCGGCCGGGTCCTCGTCGGGGACCAGGACTGGACCGACCTCGAGGTGCCGCGCCGACGGGTGGGCTACGTCTTCCAGGACCAGAGCCTGTTCCCGCACCTGACCGCGCTCGACAACGTGACGTTCGGCCCGCGCGCCCGCGGTGAGGGCCGGGCGGCCGCGGAACGGGTGGCCCGCGGCTGGCTCGAGCGCTTCGGGATCGCCGACCTCGCCGACCGCAAGCCGCGCGAGCTCTCCGGCGGGCAGGCCCAGCGGGTCGCGATCGCCCGCGCACTGGCCACGGACCCCGACGTGCTGCTGCTCGACGAGCCCTTCACCGGCCTCGACGTCTCGGTGCAGATGGCGCTGCGCATCGAGCTCGGCCAGCACCTGCGCGACTTCCGCGGCACCGCGCTGCTGGTGACCCACGACGCGATCGACGCGCTCACGCTGGCCGACCGCGTGCTGGTGCTCGACGAGGGGCAGGTCGCCCAGGTCGGGCCCCCGGCCGTGGTGGCTGCCGAGCCGCGCACGCCCCACGTTGCCCGTCTCGTCGGGCTCAACCTCGTCACCGACGGCGACGACCTGATGGCCTTCACCCCCGACGCGGTCGTGGTCTCGCTGGCCGAGCCAGAGGGCTCGTCGCGGCTGCACTGGCACGGCCGGGTCGCGACGCTCGCGCCGCACGGCGACGCCGTACGCCTGCTGGTGCACGCCACCCCCGACCTGCTCGCGGACGTCACTCCTGCCGCCGCCGCAGAGCTGGGGCTCGTGCCGGGACGCGAGGTCTGGCTGTCGGCCAAGGCCACCGCCGTGAGCCGGTACGGAGCGGGCACAGCGGGCCGTTAACCTGTGCGCCATGAGCGCCACCTCCTCCCAGCTCGCCCCGAAGCCCGACCGCAACCTCGCCCTCGAGCTGGTGCGGGTCACCGAGTCCGCCGCCATGGCGGCCGGCCGCTGGGTCGGGCGCGGCGACAAGAACGACGCCGACGGGGTCGCGGTCCACGCGATGCGGACGATGATCTCCTCGGTGGGCATGCGCGGCACCGTCGTCATCGGCGAGGGCGAGAAGGACAACGCCCCGATGCTCTTCAACGGCGAGGAGGTCGGCGACGGCACCGGCCCCGAGTGCGACGTCGCGGTCGACCCGATCGACGGCACCACCCTCACCGCCAAGGGCATGAACAACGCGATCGCGGTGCTCGCGGTCTCCCCGCGAGGCACGATGTACGACCCGAGCGCCGTGTTCTACATGGACAAGCTGGTGACCGGGCCCGAGGCGGCCGACCAGGTCGACATCCGGCTGCCGGTCAAGGAGAACATCGCCCGCGTGGCCAAGGCCAAGGGGCTCTCGATCCACGACGTCACGGTCGTGCTGCTCGACCGTCCGCGCCACTCCAGGCTGGTGGAGGACATCCGCGAGACCGGTGCGCGCATCAAGTACATCACCGACGGTGACGTGGCCGGCGCGATCATGGCGGCACGCCCCGACACCGGCGTCGACCTGATGCTCGGCGTCGGCGGCACGCCCGAGGGCATCATCGCGGCCTGCGCGATGAAGTGCATCGGCGGCAAGATCCAGGGCCGGCTGTGGCCCCAGGACGACGACGAGCGCCAGCGCGCGCTGGACGCCGGGCACGACCTCGACGCCGACTTCGTGCTCGGCACCGACGACCTGGTCACCGGCGACGACGCGTTCTTCGTCGCCACCGGCATCACCGACGGCGAGCTGATGCGCGGCGTGCGCTACCGCGGCGACGGCATCACGACGCACTCGCTCGTGATGCGCTCGCGCAGCGGCACGGTCCGCTCGATCACCGCCGAGCACCGGCTCTCGAAGCTACGCGATCTCTCCCCGATCGACTTCGACAACTGACGGCGGCGCCGCCGGTCGAAGCGCGGCCGAGACCGCCGCGATGACGGCGGGGTCGAACGCCATGCCCACGTGGGAGGAGCGGACCTCCACCGCGGTGGCGACAGGGTCGATGCACGCGCGCCAGTCGACGATGCCGTCGCGACGCGAGTAGATGGCGGTGAAGGCGACGTCCGCGGGCAGGACCGCCCGCGCCTGGTCGAAGCTCTCCTGCGCGCAGTGCCCGGCCACGCAGTCCTCGGTCATCAGGTTGCGCAGGCCGGCGCGGTTGAGCCGCACCAGCAGGTCGACGCTGCGGGCCAGCGAGACGTGGTGCGCTCCCGGGGCCAGCATGGGGCTGCCCATGGTGACGATGCCGGAGACGAGGTCGGGTCGCCGCGCGGCCACGCCGCGCGCGAGCATGCCGCCGAGGCTGTGCCCCACGATGCGCACCCGCGACCCACGACGCTGGGTGATCTCCTCGAGCCGCTCCTCCAGCTGCGCGGCCGCGGCCAGCGTGCACCCGACGTTGGCGCGGATGTCGGCACGGTAGGTGCGGAAGCCCAGGTGGCGCAGGCTCCTGCTCATCGGGCCGAGCGAGCTGTCGCCGGCGAGGAAGCCGGGCACCAGCAGGACCGGCTCGCTGACCCGCGCCGGGTGCGAGCCGTAGGGCGTACGACGCCGCGCGCCGCGCGTGCTGAGGGCGTGCACGGCATAGCGGCCCGCCTCGGAGAACGCCGATCCCTCGCGCAGCACGGCCGCCACGGAGGGCTGCGAAAAGCCCTCCGGAGTCAGGAATCCCGCCACTGTGCGTTGCGTCACAATCATCGAACCTAACTCAGAACCCCCGTGGAATGGGGGACGTGGGCCACCTGTACCCACTCTGGTGTGCCTCATCCGTGCTCCGGTCGTGTTCACTGGGGCCATGCCCACCCCACGTCGCGCGCCCACCGAGGCGCCCGTCGTCTCCGACGAGCTGCTCGCGCCCGTCGGTCCTGACGTCGAGCTGTGCTACCAGACGTTCGGCGACCCGGACGGCGAACCGCTGCTGCTGGTCATGGGGCTCGGCGGCCCGATGACGTGGTGGGACGACGAGCTGTGCCTGATGCTCGCCGCCGAGGGCTTCTACGTGATCCGTTACGACAACCGCGACACCGGCCGCTCGAGCCGGATCCGGGCGCGCGTGACGCGCGGACAGCTGGTGCGCGCGTTCGGCGGGCGCAAGGTCAAGGCGCCCTACACGATGACCGACCTGGCGGGCGACGCCGTCGCGCTCCTCGACCACCTCGGCCTCGGGTCCGCGCACGTCGCGGGCATCTCGATGGGCGGCATGATCGCGCAGACCGTCGCGATCGAGCACCCCCGGCGGGTGCGCTCGCTGACGAGCGTGATGTCGACGACCGGTCGCCGCACGGTCGGCTGGCAGGACCCGCGCCTGATCCCGGCGCTCATCGCGCCCCGCAAGCCCGGCCGCGAGTCCTACGTCGAGACGAGCGTGGCCTTCTGGGACGTGATCGGCTCCCCCGTCTACCCCGCCGACCGCGACCGGCTCGCCCAGCGGGCCGGCGAGACGTTCGACCGCGGCTACAGCGCCAGCGGGGTGATGCGGCAGATGCTGGCGATCCTCAAGCAGCCCGACCGCACCCCGCGGCTGCGCAGCCTGCGCATCCCCGCCCTCGTCGTGCACGGCATGGCCGACAAGATGGTGCACGTCAGCGGCGGTCGCTCGACCGCGGCGGCCATCCCCGGCGCCGAGCTGGTGCTGATCGACGGCATGGGCCACGACCTGCCGCCCGCGCTCTTCGCCACCTTCGTCGAGGCGATCGCGCGGACCGCCGACCGCGCGCCCCAGAGCCAGGCCTAGAGCCGCCGGGCTCCGGCCTCCGCTGCGGCGGTGAACAGGGCCGGCTCGGTGAAGCCCGCGTCCGCGAAGGCCTGGCGTACGACGTCACCCACGGCAGCGACGTCGCTCTCGGGCACCAGCCCGATGACGCAGCCGCCGAACCCGCCGCCCGTCATCCGGGCGCCGATCGCACCGGCGTCCAGCAGGGCGTCGACCGCGAGGTCGACCTCCGGCACCGTGATGCGGAAGTCGTCGCGCATCGAGCGGTGGGACGCGGTGAGCAGCGGCCCGAGGTCCTCCAGGCGTCCGGCGCGCAGCACGTCCACGGCCGCCAGGACCCGGGCGTCCTCGGTCACGACGTGGCGGACGTAGCGCCGCAGCTCGTCGTCGTGGAGACGGGCGAGCGCGTCGTCGAGGTCGGCGTCGGTCACGTCGCGCAGCGCGGGCACGCCCAGCCGCTTGGCCGCCTCCTCGCACCCGCTGCGACGGGCGGCGTACTCCCCGTCCGCGTGCCGGTGGGGCGCCCTGGTGTCGACGACGAGCAGTGCCAGCCCGGCGCCGGCGGGGTCGAAGGGCACCGACTGGGTGGTCAGGTCGCGCATGTCGCAGAAGAGGGCATGGCCCGCCTCGCCGCGCAGGCTGACCAGCTGGTCCATCCCACCCGTGGGCGCGCCGACGGCGTCGTTCTCCACGCGGCGGCTGAGGTCGAGCAGTCCGGACGGGCCCAGCCCGAGGCCGAGGTGCTCGTCGAGCGCGGTCACGACCGAGCAGACCAGCGCCGCCGACGACGACAGCCCCGCACCCGTGGGCACGTCGGAGTCCACCGCGATGCGCAGGGGCGGCACGTCGACGCCGTCGTCGTGGAGCAGCCAGAGCGCGCCCAGGACGTACGACGCCCAGTCCGGCGCGTCGTCCCGGTCGGCCAGGCCCGAGGGGCTGACGACCACCTGCTCCGGGGCCTGCGCGGACACGACCGTCCACCCCTCGGCGGCGTCGTCGACCGAGGCCGTGCAGCCCACGGCGAGGGCCATCGGGAGGACGAAGCCGTCGTTGTAGTCGGTGTGCTCGCCGACGAGGTTGATCCGCCCGGGGGCACGCCAGATCGTCATCAGAGCCTCGTCTCCCGCATACCCGTTGGTGTGGGTTGCATGTTGCCAAAAGGTGTCGCGGCCCACTAGACCAGAGGCCCAACTAGACACGAGGAGGGTGCGGATGTCACGAGCACCGTCGATCCGGCAACGAGGCCGGCCAGGGATCAGACGAACGGTGGCACCGCTGGCGGCGATCCTCCTCGCGGGTGGGTTGCTGTCGGCGTGCGGCGGCGACGGCGGCAAGCCCGAGCTGGTCTGGTACATCAACCCCGACAGCGGCGGGCAGGACGCCGTCGCCGCGGAGTGCTCCACCGACGACTACACGATCTCGACCCAGGTGCTCCCCCAGGACGCCGGCCAGCAGCGCATCCAGCTGGCCCGCCGCCTCGCGGCCAAGGACCCGTCGATCGACCTCATGTCGATCGATCCGCCCTTCACGGCCGAGTTCGCGGACGCCGGCTTCCTCGCCGAGGTGCCCCAGGACGCCAAGGCCCAGCTGGAGGAGCAGGGCACGTTCAAGGGCGCGATGGACGCGGCGACGTGGAAGGACAAGCTCGTCGTCTTCCCGTTCTGGTCCAACACCCAGGTCCTCTGGTACCGCAAGTCCTTCGTCGAGAAGGCCGGCATCGACATGTCGAAGCCCGTGACGTGGGACCAGATCATCGACGCCGCCGCCGAGAACGACGCGAAGATCGGCGTCCAGGCCAACAAGTACGAGGGCTACGTCGTGTGGATCAACGCCCTCGTCGAGGGCGCCGGCGGGCACATCCTCGAGGACGCCGGCGAGGGCGTCGACGCCAAGATCACCCTCGCCGACGAGGCCGGCCAGGACGCGGCGGCGGTCGTCGAGAAGCTCGCGACCTCCGAGGCCGCACCGGCCGACCTGAGCGTGTCCAACGAGGGCACCGCCGGCTCGACCTTCGGCTCCGACGCGGGCTCGTTCCAGGTCAACTGGACCTTCATCTGGCACAACTACGACGACTCCGCGCCCGACGTCGCCAAGGACATCGGCTACGCCCGCTACCCGCAGACGGTGGAGGGCGAGGAGTCCCGGCCCCCCTACGGCGGCATCGGCATCGGCGTCAGCGCGTTCTCGGAGCAGAAGGACCTCGCCCTCGAGGCCGCGCAGTGCCTGACCGGGCCCGAGATGCAGGGCATCAACGCCGACAAGACCGGCAACATGCCGGCGAGCACCAAGGGCTACGAGTACCCCGCGCTGAAGAAGCAGTACCCCGACGACCTGCTGGAGCTCTTCCAGACCAGCGTCGACGCGGCTGCTCCTCGCACGGTGACGCCCTACTGGAGCGACGTGTCGGGTTCGATCCAGAACATCTGGCACCCCCCGCGGTCCGTGGACAAGGACACGCCGGAGCGGTCGTCGGTCTTCATCGAGGACGTACTGAAGGGTGGTGACCTGCTGTGACCACGACTGTCGCTCCCGACTCGGAGAAGGACGTGAGCCGCGCAGCGAGGAAGGCGGCCAGCGACCGCACCGCGGCGGAGAACAGGCTGGGGCTCAAGCTCGTCGCCCCCGCCGTCGTGCTGATGCTCCTGGTCACGGCCTGGCCGATGATCCAGGCGCTCTACCTCTCGCTGTTCCGCTACCGCCTCACCGCCCCGGACGACCGGCAGTTCGTCGGCGTCGACAACTACCTGACGATCCTCAGCGACGACCAGTTCTGGAAGAGCACGCTCACCACGCTGCTGATCATGGTCGTGACGGTGGGCGTCGAGCTGGTCATCGGGTTCGCGTTCGCGATGGTGATGCACCGCATCGTCTTCGCCCGCGGGCTGATGCGCACCTCGATCCTCATCCCCTACGGCATCATCACGGTCGTCTCGGCCTTCGCGTGGCAGTTCGCGTTCTCGCTCAACAACGGGTTCGTCAACGCGTGGTTCAGCTGGCTGCCGTGGATCGCCGAGGACACCAACTGGTTCGGGGACTACTGGCACGCGATGTTCGCGATCATGGTCTCGGAGATCTGGAAGACCACTCCGTTCATGGCGCTGCTCCTGCTGGCCGGGCTGGCCCAGGTCAGCGAGGACATGCTCGAGGCCGCCAAGGTCGACGGGGCCACCTGGACCCAGCGCCTCACGAAGGTGATCCTGCCCAACATGCGCGCGGCGATCATGGTCGCGGTCCTCTTCCGCGCCCTCGACGCCTACCGCATCTTCGACAA
The DNA here is from genome assembly GCF_051912545.1 of Nocardioides sp. N13(2025). Lineage (GTDB taxonomy): Bacteria > Actinomycetota > Actinomycetes > Propionibacteriales > Nocardioidaceae > Nocardioides. Next base: position 2,679,922 of record NZ_CP196809.1, read on the forward strand.
CATCTTCGTGATGACCAAGGGGGCCGAGGGGACGCAGTCGATCTCGTTCCTGACCTACCGCCAGGTCATCGAGCAGATGCAGCTCGGGCTCGGCTCCGCCATGTCGGTGCTGCTGTTCCTCTCGGTGCTGCTGCTGGCGTGGTTGATCGTGAAGCTGTTCCGCGTCGACCTGGCGCAGGCGAGGGGTGAGGGCTGATGGCGAAGCAGACTGGCAAGAACCAGATCGGCACGTGGATCGGGTTCGCCCTGATCATGCTCTGGTGCCTGTTCCCGGTGGCGTGGATCATCTCGCTGTCCTTCAAGTCCGAGGGCGAGACGGCGGCCGGTAGTGCCCAGTTCCTGCCCCAGGAGCCGACGATCGCCAACTACAAGGCGATCCTCGACAACCCCGACTTCACCCGCGCGCTGATCAACTCGTTCGGCATCGCGCTGATTGCGACGCTCCTGTCGGTGATCTTCGCGACGCTGGCGGCCTACGCCATCGCCCGGCTGGAGTTCAAGGGCAAGCGCCTCGTGCTCTCGCTGGCGCTGGCGATCGCCATGTTCCCGGTGGTCGCGCTGGTGGGCCCGCTCTTCGACATGTGGACCACGTTCGGGCTGTTCAACACCTGGCCCGGTCTGATCATCCCCTACATGTCGTTCACGCTGCCGCTGGCGATCTGGACGCTCTCCGCCTTCTTCCGCGAGATCCCGTGGGAGATGGAGCAGGCGGCCCAGGTCGACGGCGCCACGTCGTGGCAGGCGTTCCGCAAGGTGATCGTGCCGCTCGCCGCACCCGGTGTCTTCACCGCGGCGATCCTCACCTTCTTCTTCGCGTGGAACGAGTTCGTGCTCGCGATCTCGTTGACCTCCACGACCGCCTCCCGGACGGTGCCGGCCCAGATGTCGTTCTTCGTCGGGCCCGACCCGTTCAACCCGCCGTACGCGCAGCTCGCGACGGCGTCGGTCATCGTCACGTTGCCGGTGATCGTCATCGTCCTGCTGTTCCAGCGCAAGATCGTCGCCGGCCTCACCTCCGGCGCAGTGAAGGGGTGATCAGCTCATGGCTGCCATCGAGATGAAGAACATCGTCAAGCAGTACGGCGACGGCTTCCCGGCCGTCAACGACGTGAGCATCGACGTGGAGGACGGCGAGTTCCTGATCCTCGTCGGGCCCTCAGGGTGCGGGAAGTCGACGCTCCTGCGGATGATCGTCGGGCTGGAGGACATCACCGACGGCGACATGGTCATCGGGGGGAAGAAGGTCAACGACCTCGCCCCGCGCGACCGCAACCTGTCGATGGTCTTCCAGAACTACGCGCTCTACCCCCACCTCACCGTCTACGAGAACATCGCGTTCCCGCTGCGGCTGGCGGGCAAGTCGGACGCCGAGGTCGACGAGAAGGTGCGCGAGGCGTCGAAGACGCTGGAGCTCGACGAGCACCTCGAGCGCAAGCCCGGCAACCTCTCGGGTGGCCAGCGCCAGCGCGTCGCGATGGGTCGCGCGATCGTGCGCGAAGCGGAGGCGTTCTTGTTCGACGAGCCGCTGTCCAACCTCGACGCCAAGCTCCGTGGGCAGATGCGCACGGAGATCTCCCGGCTGCAGAAGCGGTTGGGCATCACCACGGTCTACGTCACCCACGACCAGACCGAGGCGATGACGCTGGGCGACCGGGTCGCGGTGCTCAAGCGCGGGGTGCTCCAGCAGCACGCCACGCCGCGTGAGCTCTACGAGAACCCCGCCAACCTGTTCGTCGCAGGCTTCATCGGCTCACCGCCGATGAACTTCCTGCCGGCGAAGGTCGACGGCAACAAGGTGGAGCTGCCCTTCGGCACCGTCACGATCCCCGAGGACAAGGCGGCGAGGGCCCAGGGCAAGGACCTGCTGATCGCGGGCATCCGCCCCGAGCACTTCGAGGACGCCAGCGTCGTGGACAGCGACAAGGTGACCGAGGAGGCGACCTTCCACGCCACCGTCGACGTCGTGGAGTGGCTCGGCAACGAGGCCTACGCCTACATCCCCTTCGAGGCCCCGCCCGAGGTGGAGAAGCAGCTCCAGCAGCTCGAGCGCGACCTCGACGGCGAGTCCCTGCGCACCCAGCTGGTGATCTCGCTCGACGGCGCGAGCCGGATCAGCGAGGGCGACGACGCGAAGATCTGGGTCGATGCCCGCAAGATCCACCTCTTCGACCCCGCGACGGGCGAGAACCTCACGATGGACGCCGAGCACGCGGGGATCGTCCCGGGTGTCGACACCATGGCGAAGGCCGAGGAGGTCGGCAAGGAGCAGGACGAGGTCCAGCCCGAGGGCTCCTAGTCCTCAGCCGCGGTCGTGCAGCCACGCGACGGCGTACGGCTCCAGCGGGACCGCACCCTCCACCAGCGAGGGGGCGGTCCCGCTGATCGCGTCGTGGAGGCCGTCGGTGTGCAGGCCGAGCCAGTGCAGGACGTCGGCGTCCACCCACGCCGGCCTGTCGGTGGCGTTGAAGGCGGCGAGGAGCGGCCCGCTCGGGTGACGTCGCACGACCAGCAGCACGCCGGGGTCGCGCGGGTCCCAGACCTCGGTCGGGGTGGCCGCGTGGAGGTGCGGCAGCTCACGTCGTACGTCGAGCAGGTGGCGCAGCCCGGCGCCGATGCCGTGCGGGTCGGCGTGGGACGCCGCGTCCCAGGGCATCCGCGGCCGGTGCACCCAGCGGTTGTCTGCGGCGTGCGCCGGGTCGTCGGCCCAGCCCGCGTCGTTGAGCAGCCCGAGCTCGTCGCCCATCCAGATCAGCGGGAGCCCGCCGAAGCCGAGGACGACCGCGTGGGCCCAGAGGATGCGGGCCACCGCGCCCGGGTCCCCCGCCTCGAGCCCGGCCAGCGAGGCCAGCGAGCCGGAGATGCGCCGGTCACCCGTCGCCTCGTTGTGCTGGAAGACCAGGCCCCGCGCCCACGAGCCGGGGAACGCCCCGGAGTACCAGTCGGACAGGAACCGGCGGTGCGCCGCCGGGTCGATGCCCACCGCCCACGCGTCCTCGTCGGCGATGGCCCACCCGATGTCGTCGTGGCAGCGGACGTAGGTCGCCCACGACGTGGTGGACGGCGGCTGCGGCAGCTGCTGGAGCGCGTGCGTGGCCAGCCCGACCTCTCCCGACGCGAGCATCGACCACACCTGGACCATCAGGCCGTTGTGGTAGGCGAGGTCGCTGACCCGTCCCGCGTGCTCGCCGACGCCGAGGTAGGCGGGCAGCTCCGCCGGGCCGACGATCGCCTCGGCCTTGAAGAGCACGGCCGGGGCGGCGATCCGGACGACTGTGCGCAGGGCGCGGGTGAGCTCGTGCACCTCCGGCTCGTTCTGGCACATCGTGCCGAGGCGCTTCCAGATGAAGGCGATGGCGTCGAGCCGGAACACCTCGACGCCGACGTTGGCGAGCGTGAGGATGATGTCGGCGTAGTCGCAGAGCACGGCGGGGTTCGACCAGTTGACGTCCCATTGGTAGTCGTTGAACGTCGTCCACACCCAGCCGTCGAGCTCGTCGTCCCAGGTGAAGCTGCCGGGTGCGAAGTCGGGGAACACCTCCGGCAACGTCGCCTCGTAGGCGTCGGGGACCTCGCGGTCGGGGTGGACGTGGAAGTAGGCGCGCTTGTCGGGGTCACCGGCCCGTGCGGCCACGGCCCACTCGTGCTCGCGGGCGACGTGGTTGAGCACGAGGTCGAGGCAGAGGCTGACGCCCTCGCCGCGCAGGGTCGTCGCGAGCTCGCGCAGGTCGTCGACGGTGCCGAGGTCGGGCCGCACCGAGCGGTAGTCCATGACGGCGTAGCCACCGTCGTTGGGAGCCGGTCGAGGGGTGAGCAAGGGCATCAGGTGCAGGTAGGTGACCCCCAGCTCCTTGAGGTACGCCGTCCGCTCCCCGACGTCCGCAAGCGTCCCGGCGAAGCGGTCGGCGTAGGCGGCGTAGCCGAGCATCGACGGGCGCTGGAACCAGTCGGGCTCGCGCAGCCGCCGTTCGTCGAGGTCGCGCAGCTCGACGGGGCGGTCCCGGTGGGCGGCCCGGGCGATCCGCACCAGACGGTCGGTCACCTCGCCGGCCCGGTCCGGGCCGTAGACCCGGCCGAGCGTCTCGTGCAGGTCGGGACCGAGCGCCGCGAGCCTGTCCTCGAATCCAGTGTCTGACCGGTCCACGCGCCCAGTATGGCGAAGAGCAGGCCCCTACGCTGGTGTGTCGTGAGCGACGAGGAGCTTCTGCGGCCGCGTGACCACTTCGCGCCCGCGCGCGGCTGGCTCAACGACCCCAACGGGCTAGTCCTCCACGACGGCGAGCACCACCTGTTCTTCCAGCACAACCCCGACTCGCTCGTCCACGGCCCCATCTCGTGGGGCCACGCGGTCAGTCCCGACCTGGTGCGGTGGACCGAGCTCCCGACGGCGCTGGCTGCGACCGCGACGGAGCACGTCTGGTCGGGCAGCGTCGTCCACGACGTCGCCAACACCTCGGGCCTCGGCGCCGACGGCGCCGGGCCGCTCGTCGCCCTCTACACGAGGTTCGAGCCGGGGACCGGCCGGCAGAGCCAGTGCCTGGCCCACAGCCTCGACCGGGGCCGCACGTGGGAGCGCTACTCCGGCAACCCGGTCCTCGACATCGGGTCGTCGGCCTTCCGCGACCCCAAGGTCCTGCGCCACGACGACGGCTGGCTGATGGTGGTCGTCCTCGCCGAGGCCCGGACGGTCGAGCTCTACCGCTCGCCGGACCTCATCGCGTGGGAGCACTGGTCGAGCTTCGGCCCGGAGGGCTCGGTCGAGGGGTTGTGGGAGTGCCCCGACCTCGTCCGGGTGCCCGTCGAGGACGGGCAGGACGGACGGACCGCGTGGGTGCTGCTGGTCAGCGTCTCCGACGGTGCGCCGGCGGGCGGCTCGGGCATGCAGTACGTCGTCGGCGAGCTGGGCGAGGGCGGCTTCGCCTCGACGCAGCCGGCCCGGTGGGTCGACCACGGCGCCGACTTCTACGCCGCGATCTCCTACTCCGACGTCCCCGGGCCCGAGCCCGTCGTGCAGGCGTGGATGAGCAACTGGCAGTACGCCGACCGGGTGCCCGCCACCGTGTTCCGCGGGTCGATGACGCTGGCGCGCCGACTCGCCCTCCGCCCCCGCGACGGCGAGCTGCGGCTGGTGCAGCATCCGGTCGTGCGCGCGGGCGAGGCGGCGTACGCCCTCACCGAGCACGCGCTCGCGGGCACCCTGGAGCTGCCGGTGGCGGCGCGTTCCTACCGCGTCGTCGCCGAGGTCGACCCCGGCACCGCGCGCGCCTTCGGGCTGCACCTGCGCGTGGGGCGCGACGAACGGACCACCCTTCGGGTCGAGCAGGACCCTCGCACCGTGACGCTGGACCGGAGGCGGTCAGGGACGGTCGAGGTGCACCCCGCGTTCGCGGCGGCGCACACCGCGCCCCTGCCGGACTACGGGCGCGCGGTGCGCCTCGAGGTCGTGGTCGACGTGGCGTCGGTGGAGGTCTTCGCGGGCGGCGGCGAGGTCGTGCTCACCGACCAGGTGTTCCCCAGCCCGTCGAGCACGGGCCTGGCGGTGTTCGCCGAGGACGGCGAGGCGCACGTGCGGCGCCTCACCGTCCTCGTCTGAGCGAGCCTCAGTCCGAGAGCCGCTCGCCGGACTCGGTGTCGAACACGTGGACGTGCTCGGGGTCGGTCGTGACGTGGAGCGTCTCGCCCTTCTGCGGGTGGTGCCGACCCGAGATGCGGATGATCACGTTGGACGGCACGCCCTCGACGTCGCAGGTGCCGTAGACGAAGCTGTCCGCGCCGAGCTCCTCGACGACCGTGACCCGGACGGGCAGGCCGCCCTCCTCGGCGGTGACCAGGCGCCAGTTCTCCGGACGCACGCCGACCGTGACCTTGCCGCTCATCTTGCGCTCCGCGGCCGGGTCGACCGGGACGGCGTAGCCGCCGACCTTGACCGTGCCGTCCTCGGCCGCGACGCCCTCGAGCAGGTTCATCTGGGGCGAGCCGATGAAGCCGGCGACGAACAGGTTGGCCGGCTTGTCGTAGAGCTTGAGCGGGGTGTCGACCTGCTGCAGGACACCGAGCTTCATCACCGCGACGCGGTCGCCCATCGTCATGGCCTCGACCTGGTCGTGGGTGACGTAGACCGTGGTGACGCCGAGGTCCTGCTGCAGGCGCGCGATGTCGGTGCGGGTGGCCACGCGCATCTTGGCGTCGAGGTTGGACAGCGGCTCGTCCATGCAGAAGACCTGCGGCGCCCGGACGATGGCGCGGCCCATGGCCACGCGCTGGCGCTGGCCACCGGAGAGCGCCTTGGGCTTGCGCTGGAGGTACTCGGTGAGCTGGAGGATCTCCGCTGCCTTGGCGACGCGCTGCTTGCGCTCCTCGGCCGGCACCTTGGCCATCTTGAGCGAGAACGCCATGTTCTCCTCGACCGTCATGTGCGGGTAGAGCGCGTAGTTCTGGAAGACCATGGCGATGTCGCGGTCCTTCGGCGGGACCCGGGTCACGTCCCGGTCGCCGATGTAGATCTTCCCGTCGTTGACCTCCTCGAGCCCCGCGAGCATCCGCAGGGTCGTGGACTTGCCGCAGCCGGACGGTCCGACGAGGACCATGAACTCGCCGTCCTTGATCTCCAGGTCGATGCCCGGCACTGCCGGCTCATCGGCTCCCGGATACCACCGCTGGGCCTTCTCGAACGTCACTGATGCCATTTTCTGCTCCTTCACCGGCAGGTACGTGCCGGACGATCCGTAGTGAAGTGACGGCAGTCACAGTAGGGCCCGGCCGTCGGGACTCGCAACGGAGCCCTCTCCCGGCCGTCAGCCGGGGGACCGCACCGAGCCCCCACGTCGGACGCCCATCGGCACCGCGACCGTCCCACCGTGGTCGTCGGGCGCGAGCAGGCGCCGGACGGCCAGCGCCCCGAGCTCGAGGAAGGGCAGCTCCACCGAGGTGAGCTCCGGTCGCAGCCACCCGGCCAGGGCGGAGCCGTCGAACGACACCACGCTGACGTCGTCGGGCACCCGCAACCCGGCCTCGGCCAGCGCCTGGTAGACCCCCATCGCGATGCGGTCGTTGAGGCACACCAACCCCTCCGCACGTCCGCCGCGCGCCAGCCAGCGGGTGGTCGCCTCGAAGCCCTCGGTCACCGACCAGTCGCACGGCACCACGCCGGCGAGCTCGACGCCCTTCGCGGCCAGCTCGGCCTGGATGCCCACCATCCGGCGCGGGCCGGCCGTGGCCTCCGGCGTGGGGTCGCGACCGATGACCCAGATGTCGGAGACACCCGCAGCCATCAGTGTGGCGGCCGCCTCCCGACCGCCGCCCTCGTCGTCGGGCAGGACCGAGGCGAACCGCTCGTCAGGGTCCTCGCAGTTGAGCAGCACCGCGCGCATCCCGCGCAGCGCCTCGGGGAGGCGGATCGTCCGGGCGGTGCGGGTGGCATAGACCACGCCGTCGACGTCGCGCTCGCGCATCTCCTCCAGCAGCAGCCGCTCGAGGTCGGGGTCACCGCCGCTCTCGCCCATCACCACGAGGTGGTCGAGCTCGCGGGCGGCGTTGGTCGCGCCGGTGAGCATGCTGCTGCCGTACTGCTCCCCCGCGATCTGGTCCGAGACCAGGCCGATCGTCGCCGTGCGCCGCGTGCGGAGGCTCCTCGCGCTGCGGTTGGGGCGGTAGCCGAGGCGCCTCGCGGCCTCGCGCACCCGCTGGTCGGTCTCGGGCGCGATGCGCATCTGCGCGCCCCGGTCGTTGAGGATGTACGACGCGGTGGTGGCGGACACCCCGGCCGCAGCAGCGACGTCGGCCAGCATGACGCGTCGTGTCTTCACCGCACCTCTCCTCCCGTCGTCGCACGCGCCCGCGGCGCGCGCCAGAGCCTGCCGCAGACGATCTGGTCCCGCCGGCGGTCGTGTCCCTTTCGTTGCTTGACACCCGGACCGCGGGCCGATGATGATGCGGCTGATTCGATTCAGCAGTGGCGTACGTCACATTACGACACCCAGGACCGGTGCGGGTAGGCCCCGCCCCTTCCGAGGAGGCACCCCATGCGACTGACTTCGACACGGCGCCGCGCGGCCCTGGCCGCGACCGCGGCCGCCATGGCGCTGACCACCACGGGCTGCCTCGGCAGCAGTGACGACGGAGGGGGAGGCGGCAGCTCCGGCGGTGACGACGGTGTCGTCGAGATCCTGGCCACCACCGACCCGCTCGTGTTCGACGGGCTGAAGGCCAAGATCGAGGAGGAGGCAGACGCGGCGGGGATCAAGGTCGACGTCCAGCGCGTCGACAACATCAACCAGCTCATCCTCACCAAGATCCAGGCCAACGACGCCCCCGACATCGCCGTGATCCCCCAGCCGGGCGTGATCAAGCAGATCGTCGACCGCGGCAAGGCCGTGGAGATCACCGACGACATCGTCCCCGCCGACCTGCTCTCCGACATGACCCCGGGCACGCTCGAAGCCGGACAGATCGACGGCAAGCAGTACGGGATGATGATCAGCATGAACGTCAAGAGCCTGGTGTTCTACAACAAGCAGGCGTGGGACAAGGCGGGCTACAAGGCTCCCGAGAGCCTCGACGACCTGGCCGCGCTGGGCGAGCAGATCAAGAGCGACGGCGGGACCCCGTGGTGCTTCGGCATCGAGTCCGGCACCGCGACGGGCTGGCCGGTCACCGACTGGATCGAGGACCTGGTCATGCGCTACGGCGGTGTCGACGGCTACAACTCGTGGGTCACCCACGAGACGCCGTTCGACTCCGACCTGGTCAAGCAGGCGGCCGACTACCTCGAGACCAACGTGCTCGCCGACGGCAACGTGCCCGGTGGCCGCGGCTCGATCTCGAGCGTCGCGTTCGGTGACGCCGAGGACACCATGTGGGACGACAAGCCGGGCTGCTGGTTGTTCAAGCAGGGCAACTTCGTCGTCTCCAAGGACTTCATGCCGGAGGACGTGGTCGACAACGTGGACGAGCGCATCGGCGTCTTCGGCTTCCCGCCCGCCGAGGCAGGCGGCGACAACCCGGTGCTCGGCGGCGGCGACCTCGCCACGCTCCTCGACGACAACGAGGACTCCCGGGCGATCATGGAGATCCTCGCCAACGTCGACCTCGGCACCACGGCCGCGCCCGACAGCTCGTTCATCTCCCCGCACACCGGCTTCGACACCTCGCTCTACCCGAGCGACCTGACCCGGCAGATCGCCGACGTGGCCTACAAGTCCGACGCCGTCCTCTTCGACGGCTCGGACGCGATGCCCGGCGAGGTCGGGGCCGGCTCCTTCTGGAAGGAGATGACGGCGTGGATCAGTGAGCAGGAGGACCTCGACACCGCGCTGAAGAACATCGACGACAGCTGGCCCGCCAGCTGACACCGCGTCGGACCGGGGACGACCGTCCACGGACGGTCGTCCCCGGTCCCCCGCCCCTCGCCCGCCTGCGCGTCGCCCGCGCCGGACCTAGGAGCCGAACCACATGGTCCTGAAGATCCTCAACGCCCTGATCACCGTCGGCGTGGGCGTCGCCGCCGCCGTCGTCCTCTACTGGGTGCTCAACAAGCTGGCCGAGGTGCTGCCCGGGAGGTGGGAGGACCGGATCAAGCCCTACCTCTACATCCTCCCCGCCTACGCCGCCCTCGTCTTCTACCTCGTCTACCCGGCCGTCCAGACGCTCGTGTTCAGCTTCGCCAACGCGACGAGCACCGAGTGGGTCGGGATGGACAACTACACCAAGCTGCTGCAGAGCAGCGGCTTCCAGGACACGCTGTTCAACACTCTGCTCTGGATGGCCGTCGTCCCGGTGTTCACCGTGATCCTCGGCCTGGCGATGGCCGTCCTCGCCGACCGTCTCTCCCCGACGTGGGAGAGCACCTCGAAGACGATCATCTTCCTGCCGATGGCCATCAGCGCCGTCGGCGCCGGCACCGTGTGGGGCCTGGTCTACAACTACCGCCCCGAGGGTCGTGAGCAGATCGGGCTGCAGAACGCGATCGTCACCGCGCTCGGCTTCGACCCGGTCGTGTGGCTGCAGACCACCGAGTTCCACCTCAACAGCTTCTTCCTGATGATGATGCTGCTCTGGGCGCAGGCCGGCTTCTCGATGGTGCTGCTCTCGGCCGCCGTGAAGGGCGTCCCCGAGGACACCCTGGAGGCGGCCCGGATCGACGGCGCCAACGAGCGCGCGATCTTCTTCCGCGTGATCGTGCCGCAGATCTGGGGATCGGTGATCACCGTCTACGTCACGACCCTCATCGGTGTCATGAAGATCTTCGACATCGTCTACGTGATGACCAACGGCGGCTTCAACACCAACGTCATCGGCAACCAGTTCTTCAACGAGCTGTTCACCAACTTCAACAACGGCGCGGCCGCGGCGATCGTCGTGCTGCTGATGCTCGCGACCATCCCGATCATGTGGTACCAGGTGCGCAACTTCCGCCGTGAGGAGTCCATGGCATGACCTCGACACAGACCACCCCGGCAGCGGCCACCCCGACCTCGAAGACCCGCAGGCGCGCCTCGTCGCGCGAAGGACAGCCGCAGAAGGCGGGCTGGTTCGCCCGGATCGTCGTCTTCATCCTGTGCTTCCTGTGGATCGTTCCCGTGATCGGGCTCCTCCTCACCTCGTTCCGTCCGCGCGACGACGCGAACACCTCCGGCTGGTGGACGCTGTTCTGGACGCCGTCGGCCTGGGGGCGGATGACCTTTGACAACTACTCGACCGCCATCGACAAGGGCGGCCTGGGCGAGGCGTTCGTCAACAGCCTGGCGATCACCCTGCCGGCGACCTTCATCCCGGTCCTGGTGGCCGCGTTCGCGGCCTACGCGTTCACGTTCATGGAGTTCCCCGGCCGCAACGTCCTGTTCCTGGCGGTCGTGAGCCTCCTGGTGGTGCCCAACTACATCGCCTTCGTGCCGATCCTGCGCATCTACGGCGACTTCCAGCTCGCGGGCACGTTCCCGGCCGTGTGGCTGGCCCACATCGGCTTCGGCATGTCGCTGGCGATCTACATCCTGCGCAACTACATGGCGACCCTGCCCAAGAGCCTCATCGAGTCGGCCAAGATCGACGGCGCCAGCCACTTCCAGACCTTCTTCCGGCTGGTGCTGCCGATGTCGGTGCCCGCGCTCGCGGCGTTCGCCATCTTCCAGTTCCTGTGGGTCTGGAACGACCTGCTGGTGGCGCTGATCTTCATCGGCCCGGGTGACAACGCGCCGATCACGGTCGCCCTGCGCAACAACCTGATGGGCCAGGCCGGCTCGGGCCAGCACCTCATCACCGCCGGCGGATTCGTGTCCATGGTGCTGCCGCTCGTGGTGTTCTTGTTCATGCAGCGCTTCTTCGTCCGCGGCCTCACCGCCGGAGCCGTGAAGGGCTGAGGTCCGCCAGAGCGATGCTCTTCCCTCCCACCACCACGACCACCGACCACCCCCGGCTCGCGATCGAGCTCGACCCCGCGGGCGACCTGCTGCCCCGCATCCTGTGGGCCGGGACCACCACCTCGACCACCGCTGGTCCGAGCGGCTACCCCTCGACCTTCCGGGGTCCGGGCGTGCCGCTGCTCGGGGAGCACGCGCACGAGCTGTTCACGCGTCCGCACCTGCGCGGCCACCGGGTGGGCGGGAGCGACGCGGCCTGGTCGACGCGGTTCCTCGTCCAGGACCTCGACGCCGGCGACTCCCGGCTGGTGGTCACGGCCGAGGACGACGCGGCCGGGCTCCGGCTGACGACCGAGCTCGAGGCCCTGCCCGGAGGCCTGCTGCGGGGACGGCACACGGTGCGCAGCACGGGCGCCGGGACGTACGTCCTGACCGGGCTCGACGTCGTGCTGCCCGCCTCCGACGACCTCGTCGAGCTGCTGGACTTCACCGGACGGCACGAGGGCGAACGCACCCCGCAGCGGCACACCGTCACCGATGGGCTGTGGCTGCGCGAGGGCCGTGAGGGCCGGCCCGGTCTCGGCGGCGCGACGATGGCCGTGCTGGGCACGCGCGGCTTCGGCACCCGCAGCGGCACGGTGCTCGGGGTGCACGTCGCGTGGAGCGGCAACAGCTGCTTCCGGGTCGAGCGCTCCCCCGACCTCGGCACGACGCTCGGGGGTGGCGAGCTGCTGCAGCCGGGCGAGGTCGCGCTCGGCACCGGCGAGGACTACGTCTCGCCCTGGGTCGTCTTCGGCGCCTCGGACAGCGGGCTCGACGGGTTGGCGGAGGCCTTCCACACCTACGAGCGGTCCCTGGCCGCGCACCCGACGCACCAGCCGGTCGTGCTCAACGTGTGGGAGGCGGTGTGGTTCGACCACGACCTGCCCCGCCTGCACGAGATCGCCGACCGCGCCGCCCGCGTGGGCATCGAGCGGTTCGTGCTCGACGACGGGTGGTTCCACGGCCGCCGCGACGACACCGCGGGGCTCGGCGACTGGTGGGTGGACCCCGACGTGTGGCCCGAGGGCCTGACCCCGATCGCCGACCACGTGCGCTCGCTCGGCATGGAGTTCGGGCTGTGGTTCGAGCCCGAGATGGTCAACCCCGACTCCGAGCTCTTCCGCACGCACCCCGACTGGATCCTCGCGACCGGCGCGCGGGTCCCCCAGCTGCACCGCAACCAGCTCGTCCTCGACCTCTCCCGCGAGGAGGTCTGGCAGCACGTCCACGACCGGGTGCACGCCGTGCTCTCGTCGGCGCCGATCGACTACGTCAAGTGGGACCACAACCGTGAGCTCCTCGAGGCCGGGTCGGGGGCCCGCGGCGGGTCCTCGGCGGTGCGGGCGCAGACGTTCGCGTTCTACCGGCTGCTCGACTCGCTGCGCGAGCTGCACCCCGGCATCGACTGGGAGTCGTGCGCCTCGGGCGGCGGCCGCATCGACCTGGGCGTGCTCGAGCGCACCCAGCGGGTCTGGACCTCCGACATGACCGACGCGCTGGCCCGCCAGCACATCCAGCGCTGGACCGGCCAGCTGGTCGCGCCGGAGTACCTCGGGGCGCACGTCAGCTCGCCGGTGGCCCACCAGAGCGGACGCACGCTCCCGCTCGACTTCCGGGCCGCGACCGCGTTCTTCGGCGCGTTCGGGGTCGAGTGGGACCTGAGCACCGCCACCGACGACGAGCTGGACGCGCTGGCCGCCTGGGTGGCGCTCCACAAGCAGCTCCGCCCGCTGTTGCACACCGGGCGCATGGTGCGACCGGAGTCACCCGACCCGGCGGTGCTGCTCCACGGCGTCGTGGCCACCGACGGCGCGGAGGCGCTCCTGGCCCACGTCCAGCTCGACGAGTCCGCCAGCAACCGGGGCGTCCTGGTCCGGGTCCCCCACCTCGTCCCGGAGGCGACCTACGAGCTGCGGTGGGTCGGTCCGGTGGACCGGCGCGCCACCAGCCGGTCGGTGGAGATGCCCGAGGCCGGACCGACGGCCGGCGCACAGGTCACGGGCGCCGTGCTGGCCGCGCGCGGCTACTGGATCCCGCGCCGGCGGCCGGAGACCGTCGCGCTGGTGCACGTCGAGCGAGCGGAGCCGCGTCAGTAGGTGCCGAGGTACTTCTTCGGCGTCCCGGGCGCGGGGAGCCGCTGCACCGTCACCGAGCCCATCAGCGCCATGCCCCGCACGCGGACGGTCGGGGAGCCCGGCCCCAGCTCGGCCGGCGTCCTGTCCCGGGCCTGGCTGAACTCGCCCATGATGGGTGTGCCGTCGAGCACCACGTGCATGTGCGCGGGGACGATGATCTTGACCTCCCCCATGATCGCGCTGGCGTTGACCTGCGTGTGCTGGGCGGCGAGCTGGGCCTCGCGCAGGTCGATGACGACCGACCCCATCAGCGCGAACGCGCTGTGGTGCTCGGGCACCGCCCAGACGCCCTGGCGCTTGCACTCGCTCATGATCGCCAGCGACGAGTGGTGGCCGACCGCAGGTACGCCGGACGGCGCGCGCGGCACGGGCGTGCTCGCGGGCTGCGCGTGGGGCAGCTGGGTGGGTTGGTGGAGGTCGGCGGTGATCGGCACCAGGTCGGCGTACGTCCGCGCGCCCCAGGTGAGCTCCAGGCGCTCGTCGAGCTCGTCGAGGTCGATGCGCCCCTCGCCGGCGGCATCGCGCAGCACGTCGGCGACGCGCTGGCGGTCGGCGTCCGAGATGCGCATCAGCGACGGATCGGGCGGGCGGTTCTCGATCTCCCCCATGCGGCCAGACTAGCGAGGTCGTCGTCAGTAGTGCTTGCGGTGGCGCATGCGGGAGAAGCGGTCACCGGACTGGACCGGGTAGGGGCAGGTGGCGACCTTGTGCGGCCGGGTCGTGTCGAGGCAGTCGTCGATGGTGACCCGGTCGGGCTCGGTGTCCACGACCGTCCCGATGTCCTGCTTCGGCGGCGGGACGTCGGTGCCGCAGGCGGAGACCGTCACCAGGACGGCGAGGGCCACTCCGGCGGTGCGACCGCGCCGCGGGCAGAAGGACGAGCTGATCGGGTTCATGCCACCAGCGTGGGCCTGCGCGGGCCCTCGTTGACGAGTCTTGACGATCCTTGACACCCCCAACAATCGGGTTGCCCGGCGGGCCGCCACGGGAGGATCGTCGGTCCGAGGAACGGGTGACGGAGGCCCGGATGAGCGCACTTCCCCGGCCCGACCTGGCGGCGGGCCCCCACCACGACCTCAACGACGCCCTCCACGACCTCCACCACCGGGCCGGCTGGCCGTCGCTGCGCACGCTGGCGCGGATGACCGGGGTCTCGCACACCACCGTGTCCAAGGCCTTCTCGACCGCCACCCTGCCGACCTGGGGCACCCTCGAGCTCGTCGTCGAGGCCCTCGACGGCGACACGGAGGCCTTCCACGACCTGTGGCTCGCCGCCTCGACCGGCCGCGTCGAGGACGTCGCCGCCCCGGCACCGCGGATCGCCGGCCGGCGCGCCGAGCTCGACGTCGTACGCCGCCACCTCGACACCGGCACCGGCCTGTTCCTCGTGGTCGGCGAGGCCGGCATCGGCAAGACCACGCTCGTGCGGGCCGCGGCCGAGCGGTGCGACGCCTTCGTCGCCGTCGGTCACTGCCTGCCGCTGTCGGCAGAGGTCCCGCTGATGCCGGTGGTCGACCTGCTGCGCGGCATCCACGCGCACGGGGACGGACACTGGTTCAAGGACGCGCTCGCCGACTGCCCGGCCTACGTCGGCGGCCTGATGACGCGGCTGCTGCCGGAGCTGGACGCCGGGGACGACCCGCACGGCTCGGACTTCGCCCGGCCCCACCTCTTCGCGGCCGTCGCCTCGGTGCTCGACGCCCTGGCGACCTACGACCGCGTGGCCCTGGTCATCGAGGACGCGCACTGGGCGGACACCGCGACGATGGCGCTGGTGGAGTACGTCGTGAGCCGGGGGTGCCGGGCCCCGGTCGTGGCCACCTGGCGCAACGACGACCCCGCGGTCACCGCGGTGCACCACGAGTGGCTCGCCCGGCTGCGCCGGCTCTCCGAGGTGCAGTCCGTCGTGCTCGGCCCCCTGCTGCCCGACGAGACCGCGGAGCAGCTGCGGCTGGCCGGCATCACCAACGCCCGGGCCGCGCGAGAGATCCACGAGCGCTCCCGGGGCAATCCGCTCTACACCGCCCTGATCGCGGTCCACGACGGCCCGCGCAGCTCGTCGCTGCCGCCCGAGCTCGCCGGGCTCCTCGACCAGCGGCTCGACCACCTGTCCCGGCCGGCCGGGCAGCTCGCCTCCGCGATGGCGGTGGCCGCGCGCCCCGTGCCGGTGGAGGTGATGGCCGAGGTCACCGCACTGGCACGCGACGAGGTGCAGCTCGCGCTGGGCGAGCTGTCGACCCAGCACCTCCTGGCCAGGGACTCGGGCGACCTGGCCCAGCTCGCCCACCCGCTCCTCGTCGAGGCCGCGCAGCGCAGGCTGCTCCCCGGCGAGGGCGGTCGCCTGCACCGGCTGCTCGCCGAGTCGCTGGCCGCACGGCCCGGCCACGTCGACCCCGGCGAGGTCGCGGAGCACTGGCGCAGCGCCGGGGACCCGGTCCAGGAGGCGCGGTGGCGCATGGCGGCCGCGGAGCAGGCTCAGCAACGCACCCAGCCACGGTCGGCGTCCGCCCACTGGTGCCGGGTCCTCGAGATCTGTCGCGGGCACGACGTGCCGGACGTCGACCCCGTCTCCGCCTGGACGGGGGCCTTCGACGCCTTCCAGCTCTCGGGGGAGCTCGAGCAGGCAAGGGCCCTGTGCTCGGAACAGCTTCCGGACGTGGACCGACTGCCGCCCCAGCAGGCCGCAGAGGTCCTGCGGCGTGCAGCGCTCATCGCCCAGGTCGTGCTCGACGACATGCAGGGGTCGCTCACCCTCCTCGACCAGGCGCTGACCCGGCTGGGCGGGCAACCTGTCTCCCCCTGCCTGGTCCGCATCCTCGTCCAGCGAGCCAACTCGCTGATCGACCTCGGCCGGTTCGAGGAGGCCGTGCACGACCTGTCGCGGGGGCTGGAGGCCTGCGAGCTGCTGGGCGACGCAGCGCTCTTCTTCCACACCTCGGCCACCCTCGGCTGGCACCGCGGCCACCAGGGAGACCTGCCAGGTGCCCTGGACTGCTTCCGCGCAGCACGGCTCCGCATGCCCGAGCCCACCGACCCGTGGCTCGAGGCCTACCTCGCCATGATGGAGACCGACGTCCTGCTCCGGCACCACCGGCCACCGGAGGAGGTCGAGCGGGCGGCGGAGCGCGCGCTCCGGATCGCTGGGAGGTGGGAGATGAGCTTCCACCTGCTCACCGTCGTGCGCGCCAACGTCGTGGAGTCCTACCTGGACGCCGGACGGGTGGAGGAGGCGGTGACCCGGCTGGCGGACGTCCCCTCCTCCGACAGCTACGACGACTGGCCCGGGGCCTGGATGACCGCGCGGGTCGCGCTCGTGCAGGGCCGCCTCGACGACGCCGGCGCGGTGATCCACCGGCTCCTCAGGGCAGGCAGCAGTCCGCCCACGATGCTGCGGCGCGCCGTCTGGGAGGCCGCGACCCTGCTCTGGTCCGGCCGTCCTGCCGACGCCTGGGCGGCGCTCCACGACCCGCTGGAGGTCATGCTCGACAACCGCGGCGTGGCTGACTACTGGCTGGGGTTCCTCTACCTCGCGCGCGCCGCGGCCGACCGCGTCGCGCTGGGGGACGCGGCCACCACTGCGGAGCTCGTCGAGCTGCGCAGGCGGGCGATGGTCGACCCCCTCGACCCGGGGCGCGCACCGCCGGTGCGGGTCGCCGCCGGGCTCACGTGGGACGCCGAGCTGCACCGGATCGCCGGCACCGACGACGCCAAGGAGTGGGGCTGGGCCGCGTCCGCGTGGGACCTGCACGGACGTCCCCACCAGGCGGCGTACTGCCGGTGGCGGGCAGCCCAGTGCGCCATCCGGGACGGGGAGAGGACCCTCGCCGCCCGGCAGCTCAGCCGGGCCGCGATCGAGGCCCGCGAGCACGTCCCGCTCTCGGAGGCGATCGCCGCGACCCGCGCGGGCGTGCGGTGAGCGCGCTCCCCCGCCCCGACCTGCCGCCGGGGCCGCACCACGACCTCGTCGAACGGCTCCACGACCTCCACCACCGCGCCGGCTGGCCCTCCCTGCGCGCGCTCGCCCGCGAGACGGGGGTCTCGCACACCACCGTCTCGAAGGCCTTCTCCACCACCACCCTGCCGACCTGGGGCACCCTGGAGCTCCTCGTCGAGGCCCTGGACGGCGACGTCGCAGACGTCCGCGGGCTCTGGCTCGCCGCAACGTCCCCCGCCACGTCCCCCGCCACGTCCCCCGCCACGTCCCCCGCCGCCGACCGCACGGCTGCTGCGCCGGACATCGCCGGCCGCAGGGGCGAGCTCGACGTCGTACGACGCCACCTGGAGACGGGGTCCGGGCCCCTCCTCGTCATCGGGGCGGCGGGCATCGGCAAGACCAAGCTGGTCACCACCGCTGCGGGGCGGTCCGGCGCGTTCGTGGCCACCGGGCACTGCCTGCCGCTGTCGACCGGCGTCCCGCTCCTCCCGGTGATCGACATCCTGCGCGCAATCCACGCCCGCGACGGCGGTCGGGCGCTGCGTGCAGCGGTCGCCGACTGCCCGGCCTACATGATCGCGTCGCTGGGCACCCTGCTCCCGGAGATGGCGCCTGACGCGCCGGCTCCGGAGCGCGACGCCTGGGGCCGCGAGCGGTTGTTCACCACCGTGGCGACGGTCGTCGGCCGGCTCTGCGCGACCGAACCGGTGGCGCTGGTGGTCGAGGACTGCCACTGGGCCGACGCCACCACGCTGGACCTCCTGCTCCACCTCACGAGCCACCGGTTCGCGGTGCCGCTCGTCTGCACCTGGCGCTCGGAGGACCCCGAGGTCTCCGCTGCCCACGGCGCCTGGCTCGCACAGGTCCGACGTGTCCCCGAGGTGTCGGTGCTCGAGCTCGGCCCACTGGCTCGCGAGGAGACGGCTGAGCAGCTCCGCCTCGTCTCGGGCGTGGAGCCCGACGACGCGCTCGTCGACGTCGTGCACGCGAGGAGCCAGGGGGTGCCCCTCTACACCGCCCACCTCGCCACCCCGACCCCCACTCCATCCGCCACGGCGCTGCCGCACCAGCTCGCGGACGTCCTCGACAGGAGGCTCGGCGACCTCGACGGCGCTCCGTGGCAGGTGGTGCGGGCGCTCGGTGTGGCCCAGCGCCGCCTCGGCCCGGCGATCCTGGGCGCGGTGACCCGGCTCGAGGAGACCGACCTGCACGACGCCCTCCGCGTCCTGGCCCGCCGCCGGCTCCTGACGCCGGCACCGGCCGAGGACGTCGGGCTGGCGCACCCACTCTTCGTCGAGGCAGTCACCCGACGCCTGCTGCCGGGTGAGGCCGCTCCGGTCCATGCACGCCTCGCCGAGGCCCTGGCCTCCGAGCCGGGCTGCGAGCCGGCCGAGATCGCCCAGCACTGGCGCGCGGCGGGGCGGCCCGACCTGGAGGTGGACCCCCTGGTCGCGGCGTCCCGGCGCGCCGTGGACCAGTTCGCCTCCCGGGAGGCGCTCGACGGCTGGCTGCGCGTCCTCGAGCTGTGGGACGCAGGGTCGACGCCCGCCGGCACGGAGCTGTGGGAGGTGTTGCGCGAGGCCATCGACGCAGCGATGGAGCTGGCCGACTTCGAGGTCGGCCGCACCCTGTGCCGGCGGGCGCTCGAGCTGGACCTCCCCGACGCGGCACGCGTGCACGTCCTGCGCCGGGTCGGCGCGATGCTGTGCGAGGCGGGCGACCAGGAGCAGGGTCAGCGCCACCTCGACGAGGCGGTGGCGCTGCTCGACCACCTCCCGCCCTCGGCCGAGCTCGTCGACGTGCTCCAGGACAGGATCGAGTACGCCGGGCTCACCCGGCTCGCCGCGGCCCAGACGGCCATCGCTCGTGCCTTGGACATGCTGGAGGTGCACGAGGACCTCAAGCGCCGTCGGCGGCTGCTCAACTGGGCCGCCTGGTTCGAGCTCGCCGGCGGCGACCCCTCGAGCGCACTCGCCGTGCTGGGCCGGGCCCGTGCGATCACCCTCCCGGACGACGACCCGACGACCGACGTGGCGCTCAGCATCATGGCCACCGACATCCTGCTCCACGCCGGAGCCCCCCACGAGCAGGTGGCGTCAGCGGCCGGGGACGCGCTGGCCGAGGTGGAGAAGTGGCACCTCGAGGGCCGCACCGTCGACGTGATCCTCCGGTGCAACGTGTGCATCGCGCACCTGCGCGCCGGCGACCCCCGGGCGGCGGGGGTGGCGATCGCTCCCCTCACGCACCTGTCTCCCACTCCCCTCACGGCCTATGCACACGTGCTCCAGGCAGCGGTCGACCTGCGCCGGGGCCGGGTGGACGAGGCGCTCGCGCGCTCCCACCAGGCAGTCGAGCAGGTGCCCAACCGGCACGACGACGCGTGGCTGGAGTGCGTGGTCTTCGTGGCCGAGGTCGAGCTGTGGGGACGACGTCCTGAGTCCGCCGTCGCCCTGACCCAGCAGGCGGTCGACAGCGCGCGGACCACCGACGCATCGCGCCTGTCGGGTCAGGTGCTCGTCTCCCAGGCACGAGCCGTCGCCGACCTGCTCGAGACCAGCAATGCCTCGAGCACCGAGCGCCGACGGGCGGCCGGGACCTTGGCGTGCGAGCGCGCGGCAGCGGCGGTCGACCCCTTCGGCCCCCACGCGATAGGTGTCGCGGTCCCGGCCATGGCGGCCACCTGGTTGGCGGAGCTCGGCCGGGCCCGGTCGGAGGAGTCGACGCGGGAGTGGGCCGCCGCGGCGACCTCGTGGGACGACCTCCGCCGCCCCCACGACGCGGCGTACTGCCGATGGCGGGCGGCCCGGTGCGCCCTGCGTGACGGTCGGGGCACGGTCGCGGCGCGCCTGCTCGGGCGAGCCGCGGCCGATGCCCGCGAGCACGTCCCCCTCTGGGAAGCGGTAGCTGCCACCGCGGCCACCGCAGGCTGAGTCCTGGACCAGCGTGCGGCGACCGCGGTCGGGATCCCGGCCAGGGACAGGGACCGGGCGACCCCCGCCGTCGCCCGGTTCCTGACGTCACAGGCCGTTGTCCCCGAAGTTCAGCCGGTTGCGGGTCCCGCTGCCGGCCGGGTTGGTCCTCTTCTCCAGCTTCTTCGGGTTGCCGTACTCGTCCCCGAAGGTGCCCCGGGGGCCCTCGGTACGGGTCGGCTGCCGCGGCGCCTTCGTGTCCTTCTTGACGACCTTGTTGATGTCCTGCGAGGGCGGGGAGACCTCGTTGCTGCACGAGGTCATCGCCAGGAGCGC
Source organism: Nocardioides sp. N13(2025) (assembly GCF_051912545.1). Taxonomy (GTDB): domain Bacteria; phylum Actinomycetota; class Actinomycetes; order Propionibacteriales; family Nocardioidaceae; genus Nocardioides. Next base: position 2,700,629 of record NZ_CP196809.1, read on the forward strand.
GCTGATCGCGACGGCGGAGGCGAAGCCCCTGCGGATGGTGCGGTTGCCGTTCATGGGTTGTCCCTTTCATGGAGCCGGTCCGCTCTCGGATCGGCGGTGATGGGACAACCGTGAGGCCGCCGGGGAGGCGGTTGACGCGGGTTGACAGGAGTTGACAGCGCGACCGGCCGCGGTCTGGACCGGACCCCTCAGGCGGCTGCGTCGGCGAGACGCCGTACGACCGCAGCGGCCGCGGCGCGACCCGCTCGACTGGCCCCGATCGTGCTCGCGGAAGGTCCGTAGCCGACGAGCTGGACCCGCGGGTCCACCACCGCGGTGGTCGCTCCCTGCACGTTGCCCGGCAGCGGCACCAGGGCGATCCCGCCCTGCGGTGTCCGCAGCCCGAGGGGTGCCAGGTGGTCGACCGCGGGGCGGAAGCCGGTCGCCCAGAGGATCACGTCGACCCGCTCGAACCGACCGTCCGACCAGCGCACGCCGTCGGGCTCGATGCGGGCGAACATCGGCAGCCGCTCGTAGGCACCGCGGCGCGCCGCCTCCTGCTCCTGAGGTCGCAGGGACAGGCCGGTGACGCTGACGACGCTCGCCGGCGGGAGCCCACGGCGTACGCGCTCCTCGACCGCGGTCACGGCCGCGAGACCGGCGGCCGCGTCGAGGCCCTCGCGCCACACCGGCGGGCGCCGCGTCACCCACAGCGTCTCTGTCACCGGCGCGAGCTCGCCGAGGAGCTGGACCGCCGAGGCCCCACCCCCGACGACGAGCACCCGCTTGCCGCGGAGGTGCTCGACGCCGGGGTAGTGCGCGGTGTGCACCTGCTCGCCCGTGAACGACTCGATCCCGGGGTAGAACGGCACGAACGGTCGCGTCCAGGTCCCTGTCGCGTTGACGAGGGTCCGGGTGCGCCACGTGCGCTCTCCGGCACTCACCACGAGCAGCTCGCCGTCGCTCTCGACGCGCTCGACCCGCACCGGACGCAGCACGGGGAGGTCGTGGTGGCGCTCGTAGCCCCCGAAGTAGGCGGGCACCACGACCTTGGCCGGCTGCTCCGAGCGCTCCGGCGCGACCGAGCCGGGCAGGTCCGCGACGCCGTGCACGTCGTCCATGCCCAAGGAGTCCCACCGGTGCTGCCAGGCACCGCCCGGGTGCGGGTTGGCGTCGAGCACCACGTGGTCCACGCCCCGCTGGCGGAGGAAGTACGACGCCGCGAGCCCGGCCTGGCCGGCTCCGACGACCAGTGAGTCGAGGGTGTCGCTCACAGGGTCGGGCAGGTCCATGCCGGTGCAACGCGTGAGGCTCTCCCCCTATGCCCGCGCGCCGCCCGGTGGCAGCCTCGACCCATGGACATCGCGACGCGCGCCACCACCCTGCTCGAGCTCCACCACGCCGGCACCCCGCTGGTCCTGCCCACCGTCTGGGACGCCTGGTCCGCACGCGTCGTCGCCGGAGCCGGCTTCGCCGCGCTCAGCATCGGCAGCCACCCGCTCGCCGACTCGCGCGGCCAGGGCGACAACGAGGACATGTCGCTCGCCGACGCCCTCGACGGCGTACGACGCATCTGCTCCGCGGTGCCCGACGTGCCCGTCACCGCCGATCTCGAGTCCGGCTACGACACCCCTGCCGGCGAGCTGGTCGAGCGGATGCTGGAAGCGGGCGCGGTGGGCCTCAACATCGAGGACACCGTGCACTCCGAGGGCCGCATGCGGAGCGCGACCGAGCACGCCGACTACATCGGCGCGATCCGGCAGGCGGCCGACGCGGCCGGGGTCGACGTCGTCGTCAACGCCCGCACCGACGTCTTCCTCAGGAAGGGGCAGTTCGACGACCCGGTCGCGGAGGCGATCACGCGGCTGCGCGCGTGCGAGGAGGCGGGTGCGCGCTGCGCCTACCCGGTCGGCGTCCCCGGCGCCGACTCCCTCCGGGCGATCCTCGACGCGCTCTCCGGGCCGGTCAACGTGATCGCCAACCCGCGCACCGGCTCGGCGGCCGGGTCGCTGGAGGACCTTGCGGAGCTGGGCGTGCACCGCGTGACGTTCGGTCCGAGGCTGATGCAGGAGCTCGCCCCCGACCTCACGGCCCTCGTGACGCCCTGGCTGTAGGCCGCGGGTCTGGACAAGCCCACCCGGCGGGTCGATCCTTGACGAGAACCCTGGGGAGGGCCGATGGGCCAGCTGCATGCGCCTGAGCTCGAGCCGGGGCCGCACCGCGACCTCGTCGAGGCGCTGCACGCGCTGCACCACCGGGCGGGCCGGCCCAGCGTCCGCTCCGTCGCCTCCAGGGCCGGCTGCTCGCACACGACCGTGTTCCACGTGTTCTCCCACCCGCGCCTGCCCTCCTGGGGGCTGCTGGAGCTGGTCGTGGCGGCCCTGGCCGGCGACCCGGCGGAGTTCCGGGAGCTCTGGCTGGCCGCGACCGCGGACGGCACGCGCCACGTCGCCCCACCGGCGCGCACGATCGCGGGTCGGCGGGCCGAGCTCCTCGTCCTGCGCCGCCACCTCGAGGGCGGCGGCGGGCTGCTCGTGGTCGCGGGCGAGGCGGGGATCGGCAAGACGACGCTGGTCTCCGCGGCGGCCCAGCAGGTCTCCACCTTCGTCGCACGCGCCGGTGGGCTCCCGCTGCTGGCCGACGCTCCCTTCGCGCTCGTGGCCGAGGCGCTGCGCGAGGTCTGGCTCTCCGACGAGGGGCGGTGGTTCCGGGAGGCGCTGGCGGCGTGCCCGGACTTCGTG